>JBDKUC010000234.1:0-5480 GCA_039679885.1 Thermoguttaceae bacterium
TCGCCGTAGCTGCGACGAGCGGCGGCAGCCACGCGGAGGTTGCCCGTCGTGGCCAGCTTCATGCCGTTCCAACCCACCGCCAAGCTAAAGAGCGAACCGAGCAGAAACGCGACGGCCCGGCCAATGGCGAACGGCGTGTCCGCCGGCCGATCCTTGCTATATTTCGTGAAGAACAGCGCGACCGTGATGACGACGATCAGCGGGACGATCTTGCGGGCCTGGGCCGAAAGGTAGGCGTTGGCCCCCTCGCGGACCGCGCCGGCGATCTCCTGCATCTGCGGCGTCCCCTCGTCGGCCTCGCGAACCTGCTTGACCAACATCCGGGCGTAGACGAGGCCCGCAACGGCGATCAGCAAGACCACCACCAGGGCGGCCTGCTCGGCGAACGGATACTTCTGCGTGTTCAAAAACGGCTCGAAAAAGCGAAACGCTCCCTCGCCCTTCTCGGCAGCCGCCCCAGCGGTCGCGCCATTCGAAGAGACGGGGGCCTTCTCGGCCGCCATCAGCCAGCCAGCCGTCACGACGCAGCCGGCGCACAGCAGCGCCAACCACGCGATCTGCAGCCGATTTCTCAGCCGCGAGCTCTTAAAGTTACCAAGCTTCCGAAAACGCACCATAGACAATACTCCTCGGGGGCAGTTGACTTGCCTGCCAGTGTGGGACGACGGGCGTTCCCGCCGCTGAAAAACAAAAACGCATATCCTGCCACACCCCGCCATCGGCTGTCAAGGGGAAAAAACACTTCCGCGGCAAAAAAACCAGCCCGGAACGCCCTGCCACGTGATTAGAGCGGGTGCCATGCTTGCTGAGCGAGCGCTGCGAGACAGCAAGCATGCTAAGACACGATGGGCGATCGCGCCCCGACCAGTGTGCACGGTTCACCACGGAGATGCGGAGAACACGGAAGGAGTAGATTGATCAGAATAGTAGCTTAAGGAAGCACAATCCGTAAGCGAGATCAGAGCCGCGCGGCGACGGTTGGGGCAAATGGCTTTGCCGCGTCTTCCGCTTGTTTCTGCAGTTCTTCGTGACCTCCGTGTCTCCGCGGCAATCCCTTCTTAACCGATAATCTTCCGCAGTAGACGTTTGGTCCCTTCTGCGAAAAAAAACTCTTGCACTGGCCGCCCGTCGCACACCTTGCGAATTATTGTCCAGCGGGGCCGTGTTGGCCCAGGTGATGATTCCACAAGAACCTCTAATGAGGAGGCGTTTGCCATGCGACGGATTGTGCTTTCACTTGCCGTGCTCCTGATGGTGTGCTTCGTGGTGGCCGACTCGGCCTCAGCACGCGGGCGGAGAGGATGCTGCGGTTGGGACTATGGCTGCGGCTGCGGCTGCGGCTATTACTCCTCCTGCTGGGACGGCTATTGCGGCAGCGGCTGCGGTGGCTACTACAGCGGCTGCGGCTACTACTCGTCCTGCGGCACCACCTGCTGCGATCACCAGGTAGGCTGCTGCCAGCCCAACGTTCAGCAGCGGCAACAGCAACAGCAGAAGCCGATGAAGCCGATGCCGGAACCGCCCTCTGGACGGTAGCCCCGCAACAGTCGCCCCGCACGGCGGCTGTTGCACCGGAAGCCTCGTTGGGGCGGCAGAAAGCCTGCCGCCCCAACGGTTTTCTTGACGCGTGTTATGTCGCTGCTGGCTCGCCCAACCGTGTTCTTGCATCACCGGGCAGCAATGAGGCCGCGACTTCAGCCTCGCGCCGAAATCAACTCATGTTCCGAAGCTTACGCTCAAGGTCCGGCGCGGGGGAGAACCGCCAAGCTTTTCCGGTCTTCGTCGGTAGTAGCAACCCGCGGTTTGACAAGTCAAGGAGATCCCGCCTGGCTGTCTCATAAACAACGTTGTGGCTCGTTCGATGCGATTCGATGGTATAGAGCTGATGAGGGTGTCGCAGCGCGTGGCTAATCAAATCCCGTTGACGATGATTTAGGACAATAACTCCCCGCAATTCGCTTTCGAGCGTCCTTAGCTGCTCGGCCTTTTCCCCGATATAGGAATGCAGTTCCGTCACGGCGCGACGCAGCACTTCGAGATGGTAGAGAACGAAGTACGTTAAGTCGTTATCGTCGCTTTCCGTGTACAGGAAAGCCCGCTGATACTTCATGGGCGCTTTTCGGATGATCTGGGAAATCGATACGTACTCGCACAACCAGTACTTGTGATGCAGCATCGACCAGTAGAAAAGCGCTCTCGCCGTTCGCCCATTGCCATCGACGAAAGGATGATCATACGCAAGCCAGAAATGCAGGATAATGGAACGAATTGCCGGATGGATAAACGTCTCGGTCGGAATGCCATTGGCAAAATTGCACAGCTCCTCCATTCGATCATCGAGCTGCGATGCGGGCGGTGGTCGATGGTAGACCTGCCCATACATATCGTCCACCACAACATATTCGTCCTCGGTCCTGAAACGTCCCGCGGCGGATGCGTCGTCCAATGTTTGGTCCGTGATGAGGCGGTGAATCTCGAACACCAAGTTCTTAGTTAGCGGCCTATCCTTTAAGTCGCCGATTCGCTTCATCGTCAAGAAGTTGTTCAGGATCATTCGTTCGCTTCGGTCGCGCGGTCGCCGATCCGCCCGAATCATTTCTTCCGCCACCCGTCGTGTAGTGGCCGCTCCTTCGAGCTGACTCGAGGTGATTGCCTCCTCAATCAGGGAGCCAACGTAGTAGCGGTCCTTCGTTTGAGGATTGGTGATTTGCTCGGGCATTTCGATGAGGCCGCCCCCTCCTCGATCGATGTCATGAAGCCGAGCCGGGATCGGATCAGCGAGAAGGTATCGAAAGGCGTTGCCCATCCCATCGCGAAGCGGCAGGCTTCGATATTGGCTTCGGCGATTCAACTTCAAGCCGAGCCACCATTCGTCGTGGGTCAACCCCTCCGGAGGGACCTGGCTTCTCAGCTTGTCCCAATGAATATACCCGCCTCCTGCGAGGGGGCTCCGAATGGCTGACAGAGTCGAGACAAGCCGCTCCTGTCCGATAGTCCCGAGCAAGGCAAGGATATCTGGCGGGGGCTCCGGTAGCCTCATTTTCCGTCTTCCCGTATACCAAGAACATACTAATCTGTCCACAATTAGTATATCGCAACCCCGGGAAGTTGCCCAATACTAAATGTGGATGAATTAGTATTCTGCGCAGGTCCCGTCGATCCAATTCACCCGTTCTTGACGCGGTGAACGACAAACATCACCACCCCTCACATGCGGGGAGTGCACGGACTAACGGCGCAAAAAAGGGGAGCGGCCTCGGCGGCCGCTCCCCATGTTCAACTCAGCATATCTCAGTCCTCACGCGAAGCGCGAGGAGTATATGACGCTACTTCTTCGCCTTGATGGCGGCCTGGGCGGCAGCCAATCGGGCGATCGGCACGCGGTACGGGCTGCAACTGACGTAGTTCAAGCCCGTGCGGTAGCAGAACTCGACGCTCGCCGGATCGCCACCCTGCTCGCCGCAGATGCCGATCTTCAGGTTCTCACGAGTCGCACGGCCCTTGCTGACCGCCATCTGAATCAACTGGCCAACGCCCGTCTGGTCGATCGTCTGGAACGGGTCGGCCGGCAGGATGTTCTGCTCGAGGTAATCGGGCAGGAAGGCGCCGATGTCGTCCCGGCTGAAGCCGAACGTCATCTGCGTCAGGTCGTTGGTGCCAAACGAGAAGAACTGCGCGGTCTTCGCCATCTGGTCGGCCGTCAAGCAGGCCCGCGGAATCTCGATCATCGTGCCGTAGAGGCAATCAATCGTGACGCCCTGCTGCTGCTCGACTTCCTTCTTCACGCGATCGAAGATGACCTTCGTCGTGTCGAGTTCCTTGACGCCGCAGGTGACGGGGACCATCAACTCGGGCTTGGGCGTCCTGCCGGCCTTCTTCAGCTCGGCCGCCGCCTCGAACATGGCCCGAAGCTGCATTTCGGTCACTTCCGGATAGGTGACGCCGAGACGGACGCCGCGGTGGCCCATCATCGGGTTCGTCTCGTGCAGGGCCTCGCCGCGCTTCTTCACGTCGAACGGGCGGATGCCCAACGACGCGGCCAATTCCTTCTGGCGGTTCGCGTCCTGCGGAACGAACTCGTGGAGCGGCGGATCCAAGAGCCGCATCGTGACCGGCAGCCCGTCCATCGCATCGAGCGTCCCCTTCATGCTCTGCTTGACGAACGGGAACAACTCGGCCAGCGCCGTCTTCCGCTCTTCGAGCGTCTTGCTCAGGATCATCTTCCGCAGGAAGAACAGCGGCTCGTCCGACCCGACGCCATAGAACATGTGCTCGGTGCGGAACAGGCCAATGCCTTCGGCGCCAAACTGCCGGGCGACCGCGGCGTCTTGCGGCGTGTCGGCGTTCGTGCGGACGCCCAGCGTGCGGAACTTGTCCACGAGCTTCATGAAGCTCTGGAACCGCGGGTTTTCCGTGGCGTCGATCATGGCCAACGCGCCCTGGTAGACGCGGCCCTTCGTGCCGTTCAAGGTGATCAGATCGCCTTCCTTGAGCTTCACGTCGCCGACGCTCATCCGCTTGGCGGCCATCTCGATCTTCATGTCGCCGGCGCCGACGATGCAGCACTTGCCCCAACCGCGGGCAACCAGGGCCGCATGGCTCGTCATGCCGCCGCGGGCGTTGAGAATGCCCTCGGCCGCGCGCATCCCCTCGACGTCCTCGGGGTTGGTTTCCTCACGGACGAGAATGACCTTCTCGCCGCGTTTGGCTGCGGCAACGGCATCGGCGGAGGTGAAGACGATCTTGCCGGCGGCGCCGCCAGGGCCCGCGGGCAAACCGGTCAGGAAGGCCTCGGCCGCCTTTTCGGCCGCCGGGTTGATGATCGGGTGGAGCAGTTCGTCCAACTGGGCTGGCTGCACACGCATGACGGCGGTCTGCTCGTCGATCAGCCCTTCGCCGATCATGTCCATCGCCATGTTCAAGGCGGCGGTGCCGGTCCGCTTGCCGACACGGCACTGGAGCATGTAGAGCTTGCCCTCTTGAATCGTGAACTCGATATCCTGCATGTCGCGGTAGTGCTTTTCCAGGTTGGCCCGGATGTCGTCGAGCTGCTTGTACAGGTCGGGCCACTCGGTCTGGAGCGACGGCAGGTGTTGATTCTGCGAGTTCTTGGTGCCTTCGTTCAACGGGTTCGGCGTGCGGATGCCGGCCACGACGTCCTCACCCTGGGCGTTAACGAGCCACTCGCCGTAGAACTTGTTCTCGCCGGTAGCCGGGTTTCGGGAGAAGGCCACGCCGGTGGCCGAGGTGTTGCCCAGGTTGCCGAAGACCATGCTCTGCACGTTGCAGGCGGTGCCCCAATCGGCGGGGATTCCCTCGATCTTGCGATAGGAAACCGCGCGGCGGCCTTCCCAGCTCTTGAAGACGGCGCCGACGGCGCCCCAGAGTTGTTCTTGCGGATCGTCCGGGAACTCATGGCCCAGGACTTCCTGGACCTTCTTCTTGAAGCTCACGCAAAGCTTCTTCAGATCGGCCGTGTC
>JBDKUC010000274.1:0-5907 GCA_039679885.1 Thermoguttaceae bacterium
TGACGGCGGCTTTTTGTTGGCAACTGTAGCCAATCCAGCCTACACCGTTGCTGACGGCTGCCCCGTTGACGATGTTCAGTGTCCCGGCGCCGCTGCGACCAACATAAAGGTCACCACTGTTGGTCCACGTTGATCCTGCGTCCCGGACGGTGATGGTGCCCGTTGAGCTAGAATCATAGCCAATGTTGCCCTCACGGCTGGTGACAGTGCCGCCGTTGGCGACAGTCAATGTCCCGCGGCCGCTAACGCCGACGTAGAGATCGCCGCGGTTGGCCCACGTCGCTCCAGCGCCTTCGACAGTGGCTGTGCCGATCGAACTGGAATAGCAGCAGCCGAGATAACCCGAATCGCTGCTGACGGTGCCGCCGCTGCCGATCGTCAGTGTTCCGCTACCGAAATGCCCGACATACATTGACTTGCTGATTGCCCACGTCGAGCCGGCGCCGGAAACGGTGGCGACGCCTGACGAACCGGAAGCGTAACCGACGTAGCCGAAGGTGGACGTGACGGCCAGGCCATCTTGGATCGCCAATGAGCCGGCGTCTCTCCAGCCGGCGCCCAAGACGCCGTTGCTTGCGGCAACCGACATATCGAGGCTAATCGCGACATTCTGATTGGGCAGGCTGTTGAGTGTGATCGTTTGCTGGAGGCCGTGGTCTGCGTTAAACACCAGCGAAGCATCCGTGAGCAGCCCTCGGGCATTGATCGTTCCGGTGCCCGACAGTTGGCTTGGGGATGCCGCCAGACCGGCGGTCGTCAACGTTCCGCCACACGCGCCGAAATTGATCGCTGCCACGGACGTTGCCACCTCGCTAACATACGTTGTACCGGCCACCGATACGGAGCCTCCGTTGACAATATTCAAGGTCGCCGTGCCGCAGGAGCCCACGCGTAGGTCGCCGCAATTGTCCCAGACCGACCCGGCGCCATCGACCGTGACGGTGCCCGCTCCTCCGTAGCCGATGGTGCAGGATTTGTTGCTGACGGTTGCGCCGCCTGCGATGCACAGCGTGCCGGCACCGTGAAATCCGACCGTCAGCCCATTGCTATTCGTCCAGTTTGAGCCGGGACCCGACACCGTTACGATGCCTGACGAACCGTGCGAGTAGCCGACGAAGCCATCGGTGGAGGTGACTGCAAGTCCGTCTTGGATCGTCAACGAGCCGGCGCCTCTATTGCCTGCGCCAAGGACGCCGTTCTTAGCGGCGTCTGACATATCGAGATTGATCGTGACATTTTGATTGGGCAGGCCGTTGAGTGTGATCGTTTGCTGTAGGCCGCGGTTTGAATCGAAGACAACCGCAACGTCGCTTAGCAGTCCACGAGCGTTGACCGTTCCGGTGCCCAGCACTTCGCTTGCGGACGCCACCAGACCCGCGGTGGTCAATGTTCCCCCACTCGCACCAAAATCGATCGTTGACATGTCACTCGATGATGGAGAGCCGACATAGGTTGTGCCCGTGGCAGAGACGCAGCCGCCGTTGGTGATGCGCAAGGTCGCGGCGTCCGGTGCGCCGCTGCGGCCAACATACAGTTCGCGACTGTTCGTCCACATTGAGCCGGCGCCGTCCACCGTGACGACGGATTTTCCACCAGAGTTCTCCCCAATGAAGCCGGTGGTGTCGCTAACAACGCCGCCATTCGTAATATTGAGCGTTCCTCCGCCGGAATAACCAACGTAGAGCGTGCCGCCACTGGTCCACCTAGAACCCGCTCCCTGGACGATGACTGTACCGTTCGAGCCAGACGATTTGCCGATCCACCCCATATTGCAACTGACGACGCCACCATTGCTGACGGTAAGAACACCGGTGCCAGCATCACCGACATATATATCTGCCCTTTCGACCCATTTCGAGTCGGCGCCGTCGACGGTGACCGTCCCATTCGATCCCGAGGAGAGACCGACCTTGCTGCTGGCACAGCTTTGGACAACACCGCCATGTGTGATATTCAGCGATCCGCTTCCGGAGACACCAACGTTAAGGGCGCCGCTGGCCCACGTAGAACCGGCGCCTTCGACCGTCGCCGTGCCTGTGACGCCCGCCCGGTAGCCGATGTCCGCATCGCTTGAGAGGAGGTCGCTTCCACCATCGACTGTCACAATGCCGTTTGCGGTGTCGCCGATGCGACAGGTCGTAAGACCATCCCAAGTGTTCGGATTCGCGGGCGAGACGCTGGCTGTGCCGCTTGTGGCGGTGATCGTCGCTCGAGCCGACGAGAGCGGTGCGGCAAGAGAAAGAACCGCCGAAAGCGCGAGTAAGACCAGCATCGCAGAAAATTGCTTCATCGTCGTGTCTCTAGGAACAGGGAAGTATTTGGTCTTTCTTTCAGCAGCGAAAACGCGCGAGCCAAAGACATTTTGCACAATTGCCACTATCGCTAATATACCGCCGCCAGCAGATGCGCATACCCCCGCCGTCGCGGGGCCGCTGGTCGCAAAAGAAAGAGCGCATCGAATTTTCCAGGCCGATCGGGGCGTTCGCAGAGCGGTGAAAGGTTGCGTTTGTGGTAGTCCGGAAGTAGAATTGCCGGCTCCCATGTGAGGGGGTGCCATAAACGGCAGCGGCAGCTCGGTTCGCTATCAGATCCGCCGTCTGCTAATCTGGACCCGGTGAGACTTTTGCCCTCCGAAAAGCCGCGTTAAGAGGCGACACCATGTCACGAGCCTATGTCTTCTCTCTAATCATGCTGTTCTTGCTGGGCAGTTCTGGAATGGCGCTCGCTGCTCCGCCGGCGGCGTCGACTCCGACCGCGGCGGCAGGCAACGCCAAGCAGCCGCCCGCTGCAGAGCCCGCCCGGAAGGAAAGCACGAAGCCCTCCGAAGCCAAACCGGCCGCGCTTCAGGAGCACGTCGTCTACGTGCCGTTCAGCGATCTGCGCAAGGTGTTCGAGCGTGAGGACTCGTCGATCGTGCTGCCTTACGCTCAGTTTCTGGAAATGTGGCAACGGCTCAGACGGCCCGAGCAGCAGCCGATCCGACCGCCGCTCGGGGCCATCGTCACTCGCGCCGACTATGTTGGCGTGGTCAAAGGCGAGTTGGCCCATTTGGACGCGACATTGGACGTCGAGTCGCTGACCGACCAGTGGGCCCAGTTGCCGGTGCAGTTTGGCGACGCAGCCATTGGATCGGCGCAGAGCCCGGATGAGGCCGTGCTGCTGCGAGGCGTCGGCCAGGGGCAATACGAACTGCTGGTGCGCAGCAAGGGCAAACATCAGGTCAAGTTGCACCTGGTGACGGGGGTGAAGTCGGCCGCCGACGGGCGGAGCTTCACCGTGCAATGTCCTGCCGTGGGCGTCAGCAACCTGGAGATCGAGATCCCCGAGAAAGACCTGGCCGTTCATGTCGCGCCGCAGCGCACTTCCGAGTTGCTGCCCGAGGCAAAGGGCGTTACTCGCTTGCGGGCGGTTCTGGGGTCCACCGGGCAGTTCACCGTGCGTTGGCAACCCAAGTCGGGCAGCTTCGACAAGGCCGCCGGACTCGCAAACGTTACGGACACGATTGCGGTCGATGTGGGCGACGGCGTCGTCCACACGCATGCCGTGTTCGACTACCAAATTCTGCGCGGCTCGCTTAGCGAGTTGGTCTTCGAAGCGCCCGCAGGCGAGCGTCTGCTGGACGTGCAGACGCGTGGGCTTCGCGATTGGCAGAGCGAGACAGTCGGCGGGCGGCAGCGGGTGAAAGTGCGGTTGCACGCCCCGGCCACCGAGACCGCCCGGCTCGAAGTGCATACAGAGTCGCCGATTCCCGATCAAGCGTTCGAGGTAGGTCGCATGCGCACGGTCGGCGTGGCGCGGGAGAGCGGGATTCTGGCCGTCCGCAGCGCCGAGGGGATCGGCCTGGAGCATGTCGCGCGGGAATCGATCACGCGAATCGACGCCGCCACGGCGCCGCCGTCGTTGCGCGCCGCGGGCGGCGCCTTCTACAAGTTCTTCACGCCGGACCACAAACTACGGCTGGCCGCCTCGCAACTGAAGCCGCGCATCGTGGTGGAAAGCCGTCTGTCGGTCATGATCGAGCAGGCGAGGCTGGCCACGCGAGGCGAGTTCACTTACCACGTGTCGCGGTCGGGCCTCTTCGCGTTGACCTACCGTCTGCCGGCTGGCTTTCAAGTCGATGAGGTGCGCACCGAATCGATGGAGCGATTCGAGGTGACGCCGGGCGCGGGCGTTCAAACCTTGACGGTGTACTTCACCAAGAAGCTCTTGGGCGATTTGGCGGTGTGCATCACCGCAAGCGAACCGCGCGACAAGCCGGCCGCCGAACTGTCGCTGCCGTTGATCGAGCCCGTTGGCGTGACGCGTGAGGAGGCGCTGGTCGCCGTGATTGCGCCGGAGTCGCTGGAGGTTAAGACCGACGCTGGGCGGCTGCATGGCGCCCGCGCGGCCACGCCTGCCGAGTTGGCGGCCAAGGGTTTCCAACCGCAGACGCCTGGCGGTTCGACGCTGGCCGCGGCGTTTTCATTCTTGACGCGTCCGGTCACCATCGTGCAGACCGTCGCCCGACGGCCGCGGCAGTTGTTTGCCTTTGTCGGCACGGCGGCGAACGTTCGCGAGGACGTCGTGCAAGTGGCGACCACGTTCCGCTACCAAATTCAGTTTGCCGGCACGGACACGTTCCGCATCGCCGCGCCGGCGGCCATTGCGGACCGCCTGCAAATCGACGGCGAGGGCATCAAAGAGCGACGCAGGTCGCCCCAGCCGGGCAAAGACGGCATGGTCGAATGGACGATCGTGCTGCACGGCGAGGCGTTCGGCCGCCGAACCTTCACCGCAACCTATGATCGGAAACTTTCCGCGTCGGCTTCCGGCGATGAACTGCGTTTGCAGCCGATTCGAGCGCTTGACGTGGACCGGGAAACCGGTGAAATTGCCATCCACAAGGACCGCGCGTTGTCGGTCGATGTCAAGTCCGTGGGCTTGGAGGAGATCGACCCGCGAGAGCTGTCGCAGCCGCTCGGCGCGTCGCAGCCTTATCTGACGTACCGCTATTATCGGCAGCCGGCCCAGCTCACGCTTCGCGTGACCAAACATGAGCTGCAGGAGGTCGTCAAGACGGTGGTTCGCCGGGCATACATCGAAGCCGTCGCGACCGAAGACGGTCCGATGACCATTCGCGCCCGATACGACCTGAAGTCGAGCGAGCGGCAGCGTCTGGCACTTACACTGCGCAACCCGCGCATCTTGGGCGTCACCGTGGCGGGTCAGACCGTAGCGCCGGAGAAAGCGCCCGCCGCGTCCGGCAGCAATCCTGAAGACAAGACGTACTTCATCAACGTGGCCCGGGCGACCGACTCGGACGAGCCGTTCCAAATCGCAGTGGTCTTCGAGACGCCACGGCCCGAGAAGACGCTGAAAATCACCGATTTTTTGAGCGTGCCGTTGCCGCAGTTCGATGAGGACGTCAAGTTGCAGAAAGTGTACGTGCGCGTCTGGACGCCCAAAGACTACCGCCTGGTAGGCGAGCCAGCGGGTTTTGTGAGCCACATCGGCGTCAATCTGTGGAGTTCCCGCGCAATCACTGAGGCCCGCGATAGTCCCGACAGTTGGTTCCCGAAGGACAGTTCGTCCTTCGACTTCCAGGTTGGCGGCACGCCGTACTTGTTCAGCACGCTGACCGGCCGGCCGCAGTTCAGAATCGGCTATTGGCACATTCCCACGATGACAACGATCGGGAGCTTGCTGGCTTTGGGCATCGGCGTGGCGCTCGTGCGGTTCTCGCTGGATCGCAAGGTGTTGATTTTGCTCGTATTGGCGCTGGCGATCTTGTTTGTGAGCTTGTTCCTGCCGTCGCCGGTCTATAGTTGGCTGCTGGCGGCCCGACCGGGAATCGCCGGAGTTCTTGCGATTTGGCTGATCGTTTGGTTGCTCTACGTTCGGCGAACGGGGTCCGTCTTTGGCAAGGCA
>JBDKUC010000468.1:0-16523 GCA_039679885.1 Thermoguttaceae bacterium
CAGGTTATCTTGTGTTGACCCGCCCGCCGCGGGTGACCGCGTATTGGTCGTGCGTCGAGATTGGCATGTCCGAGGCCGATGTCCGCAACCTTCTGGGCGAGCCGCCCGTCATGGCTGCCCCTTGGACGCTGACAACAGACAAGACCGCAGCGGCAGCGTCTTCCCAGTCGGCCGCCACGAGGCGATGGGAATACTGGGAATACGACCCCGAGGCGACTCTACTGTGGCGAGTGACGCACCTTGACGATGCCTTTTTCGGCCCCTTATTCGGGCCAAGCGACCGATCGTTCGTCGTGTTCTTCGACGACGATGGAAAGGTGAAACGACTGCGCGTTCCGCTCACGGGTCCCTACGCGAAACCGAGCGAGGACGAGTGAACGTCGGCGCGAGCTGTTCGCGGCGAGCAAGACGCTCATGTTCCGAACTCTGGCCGTCGGCGGCCTAGCTGGCTCTGAAGGCGCTGCACAATCGAACTGTGCATCTGGCTCACGCGGCTCTCGGAGAGATTCAGCGTTGCGCCGATCTCTTTCATCGTGAACTCTTCGTAGTAGTAGAGGATGATGATCAGCCGTTCGTTGCGGTTTAGGCCCTTCGTCACCAGCCGCATGAGGTCGTTCTTCTGGATTCGCCGCGTGGGGTCTTCGCCCTTCTTGTCCTCGAGAATGTCAATCTCGCGGACGTCCTTGTAGCTGTCCGTCTCGTACCATTTCTTGTTGAGGCTGATCAGGTTGACCGCGTTCGCATCGAGCATCATCTTCTCGAGGTCGGGCACCGAGATCTGCATCTCTTGAGCCAGCTCGTTTTCATTGGGCTGGCGTCCCAGCCGCGCTTCGAGCGTCTTCACCGCCTCGTTGAGCTTGCTCGCTTTCGAGCGGACAAGGCGCGGCACCCAGTCCATCGTCCGCAGCTCATCGAGCATTGCCCCGCGGATGCGCGGAACACAATACGTCTCGAACTTGACGCCCCGGGACAGATCGAACAGGTCGATGGCGTCCATCAGTCCGAAAACGCCGGCCGAAACCAGGTCGTCCAGCTCGACGCCCTCGGGCAGCCGGGCCCAAATTCGTTCGCCGTTGTACTTCACCAGCGGCAAGTAGATTTCCACCAGGCGGTTGCGGAGCTCCTGGTTCGACAAATCATTCTTATAGTCGATCCAGAGTTGCTCAACATCTTCCGGGGCTGCGGTGACTGGCATACGATCCTCCATGAAAATCCGCCCAGTGAGGCGGCTAGAAATCCATTCCAACGTGTTCGGGAACTCGACTGGTGGTTCGGGCTTCCGTCGCTTGCCTTTGGCCGAGGGCCATCGCTGCATAAGGGACGGGGGCCGGAATCACTAGTCCCGCGGCCTTCGTCGGCGGCGGGCCACCATATTCCACGCGGCTTCGCCCGCTTAACAAGGCATCGGCCAACAGTGCTCTTCGTATCATATCGACTGATCCGGCGGGAACGTTTAATCCGATTGTATCGGTTGGGAAGACGCTCCGGGCGGTCCACGGAGCCTGTGACCGGACGGCTCGCCAAATCGACGATCGGTCCTCCATCGCGGCGATGTGTCCTGCCAGGTTCGGCTTGATGCCCAGCAACCGATAGCATGCCCAGGCCAGACGGCGATACGCCGTCGCGGCTTGGCCCGTCGAGCGTAGCTTGTTGAGCAAGACGAGAACCGCCTCGGGCCGCAGAGCGTGAGACACTGAAACGTCCGGCTGCTGACCGAGAGTCGCCGGACGCGACGCTGCAATAGCTTTAATGGCGGCCAGGGTGCCGATCAGCGACGGCGCTTCCGCAGTCGTTACCAGCAGCACCGCATCGGCCCGGCGGCAGAGGTGCGGGGCAACTCCCGCCGACAAGTCTCCCACATCGATCACCACCACCTCGCCCGCAGGGACGTCGCCGAGGAGGCGAAGCAGCCGATGCGCGGCCACGGACGGGCTGCCGAATCGTTCCGGCCACGCCCAATCGCCCGCAAGGAGTCGAATATCGTCGGGGCCATGCATTGCCGCCTCGGTCAATGAATTCCGGCCGGCCAGGACATCGGCCAAGGGATGCCTCGGCTCGACGCCGCAAAGCAGCGCCACATTGCCGCCACTCGGGTCCGCGTCAATGAGCATCACGCGGCTGCCTGCACGGGCGAGTCCGCGAGCGACGCCAATGGCAACACTCGTCGTTCCGACGCCGCCTTTGCCGCCGGCGACCGCCAGCACGGCAGGGCGGCCGACCCGCGGGATTTGACCGCAGGGCTGACGCAACGCTAGTCGTCGGAGGTCTTGGGCTTGGTCGGGCATCAGAACGAAGTCAGGGAAAAAAGAACAACACTAGGGCGATGACGGGAACGGCGAACTCGCTGGCGACCGCTGTCGGCCGCGACGCAGGGACATCAAGCGTAGATGGACTCCTCAAACGCCGTATGCGGGTCTTCCGACGAATCGAGTTGCAGGATTCGCCGCGCCAGGCTCCGCGAGTCGGCCACCTCGATGTCGTCCGGCACGTTCTGGCCATCGGTCAAATAACTTAGCGGCAAGCCGCTTGAACGCAGGACGGGCAAGACGTTGCCCAGGCCATTCGACTCGTCCAGCTTCGTCAGCAGCAGCGCCGTCGCGCCAATGGCCGCGAACCGCTCGGCTGTTTGCTCCAGCGTTCGCGACGCGGCCACGCTGCTCAAGACCAGATGCACTTCGTCGGCGCCGGCTTCGCCCAAGAACGCCCGAAGTTCTTGGATTCGGACCTCGTCCTTCGGGCTGCGGCCTGCCGTGTCGAGCAGGATCAGATCGAGGTGGCTCATCCGTTCGACCGTCTCACGCATCTCCCGCGGTGTTGAGACGACGTGCATTGGCAGGTCGATGATGTCGGCGTATGTCCGCAACTGCTCGACCGCCGCGATGCGATAGGTGTCGACCGTGATCAGGCCGACACGGCGTTTTTCCTTCAGCCGGAAGTTGGCCGCCAGCTTGGCGATGCTCGTCGTCTTGCCGACGCCCGTCGGACCAACCAATGCGACAAGCCGACAGCGGCCCGGGGTGATGCGAATCGGCCCGCCGACGCGAATGTCGTTCTCAATCAGCCCGGCGACGCGGGATCGGAGCATCATCGGGTCAGTCAGGCCGGCGGCGCGGGGATCGCTGCGGACGCGCTCGACCAGTTCGCGAGCCAGATCGTCGCTGACTTCGACGTCCAGCAGGTCGGTAAAGAGCCGGAACAATTCGTCGGGCCAATCATTGCGGCCTTCGCCCTTCGAACGCCGACAGAGGTCCTGGACCATCGCCTGCAAGCTGCTTAGCTGGCTCTTGACCTGATGCGTGACCTTGGCGTCGTCGATCGTCCGCGGCGTGCGCGGCGCAGGTTCCTGGCGTGGCGCGATGCTCGGCTCGGCCTCGACCGGCGGCTCGGTCGCGGGGCGGCTTGGAAAACGGCTCGGAACGTTGATGCCGCACGAGGCGGTCACTTCGATCTGCCGCCGCCCAGGCAACAGACCCAACCAGCGGTTTCGCACCTCGCGCGTGTGCAGTACGGCGGCGTCGGGACCCAGTTCTTGACGCACCAGCGTCAATGCTTCGTGCATCGACGATGCTCGGTAGGTTCTCAGGTCCATGATCTACTCCGTGAGGAATGCGTTCTACGCACCGTGCAGTTGCAGGCTCGACGGATCGCCGATCGCCAGCGACGTTGCGGTCGATCGCGAGAAATGCGGCTTCGTGGTTTCGTGCAAGATTCCAGCACCGACCATCGCCACCGACTCGACACGCGTGTCGCGCGTAATTTCGGCGTGACTTAGTACGACAAGCTGCGGCAATGCGGAGGCGGTCAGTTGCTTGACGATCGGACGCACCGGGGGGCTGACCAGCACGACCGGCGGACGCCCCTCGGCAGTCAGCTTTTCGAGTTGCGGCTCGATCGCATTGCAGACGCTCTGGATGTCGCTCGGCGAGAGCCGGACTGCGAGGCCGTCGGCCGTCTGCTCGGCGGCCGCTTCGAGCCGTTCCTCCAACGCCGGATCGAGCGTCACCACGCACAATAGCCGCTCGGGATCGCGGTATCGGCTCGACAGCGCGCGGGCGAATCGACGCCGAACCTGTTCGCCGAGCAGCACGGGGTCCTTCGTCCGCTGGGCAAAGTCGCCCAACGTCTCAAGGATCGGCCCCAGCTGTCGAATCGACACTCCCTCGCGTAGAAGCGACTGGAGCACCTGTTGCACCTCGCCAAGCTTCATGAGGCCAGGAATGAGTTCATCGACGACTGCCGGCGAGCTCTCTTTCAACTGGTCGATCAGGTGCTTGACGGCGTCCCGGCTGAGCAACTCATCGGCATGTTGCCGGACGGTGTCGCCAAGCGTTGCGGCAATGGCGCCAATCGGCTCGACGACCGAGCCGTCGATCGTTGCTTGGGCGACCGCCTGATCGGCGATCTTGATTCGGTACTGATATTGACCAAGCCGCGTGTTGTCGCGGATTCGGACTTTCGGCATGATGATGCCGATCTCAGCGGCCAGAGATTGCCGCACGCGACCGATGCGTTCGAGCAGGTCGCCACCGCGCGACGGATCGGCGAAGCGGAGCAGCCCAATTCCAAGCTCCAACTCCATCGGATCAACGGCGAGAAAGTCTTCGACGCGCTGCAGGGAACGTTTCGTCGTCTGGGCCTGCTTCTTCGCTTCGGCAGCCTGCGCTTTCGTCTCGCGGCGGGAAAGAGTCACGGCGCCGCCGACGCACGCCGCGGCCAGCACGAAAAGCGGGATTCGCGGCATGTTCGTGAAGATGAGAATGCCCAGGAATGCCCCGGCCATCGCCAGCGCTTGCGGGCGGGCAAACAACTGCCGAACGAACTCGCCCGGCAGATTGCTGGCTTGGTTGCTCCGCGTGACCAACATGCCGGCGGCGAGCGAGATCAACAGAGCCGGCACTTGCGTGGCCAGACCGTCGCCGATCGTCAGCGTGGTGAACAGACGGCCCGCGTTGGCGAGGCTCATGCCGCTCTGGACGACGCCGATGAAGAGGCCGCCAATGATGTTGATTAGAATGATGACAATTCCGGCGATTGCGTCGCCCCGGACAAACTTGCTGGCTCCGTCCATCGCGCCGAAGAAGTCGGCCTGCTGAGAGATCTCTTGTCGACGCCGCTGGGCCTCCTGCTGGTCGATCAGGCCGGCGTTCAGGTCGGCATCGACGGCCATTTGCTTGCCGGGCATGCCGTCGAGCGTGAACCGAGCGGCGACCTCGCTGATGCGCGTCGCCCCTTTCGTGATGACCACGAACTGGATCAGCACGATGATTGAGAAGATAATGAGGCCGACGACGATCTTGTCCGCCCCCGCCGCGCCGCTTCCGGTCACGAATTCGCCGAAGGCCCGCACGACGCCGCCAGCCGCCCAGGGGCCATCCGTTGCCGCCCGGGTGAGAATTAGCCGCGTGGTGGCGACGTTGAGCACCAGCCGGAACAAAGTTGTTGCCAGCAGCAGCGACGGGAAGACGCTAAACTCAAGCGGCGTCCGGACATAGAGCGTCGTCAACAGCATCACGACGGCAATCGTGATGTTCGAGGCCAGGAGAACGTCCATCACTCCAGCGGGCATCGGGACCACGATCACCAGCACGCTGGCGATCATGGCGATCGGCAGGATCAAGTCCCAGATGCGTGTCCCGACGGCGGCGCCGCCTGGACGCGAAACGGCTGCAGAAGACATCCTTGGCTCCGATGATGAGAGAGCGGAACCTACCGAGAAACGGTAGCGATGTCCAGAGCGTTTTGCCGCACCCCCACCAAGGGGTCGCGAGTCGTGATTTGCGTGTCGGTGCCGCGTCTACGCTGGTCATGACAAAGCGGCAGGCATGCTTGCTGTCTCGCTGCGCTCGCTTAGCAAGCATGGCACCCGGCTTAGCAAGCATGGTGCCCGGCTTAGCAAGCATGGTGCCCTGAGCCACCAGGCGATTTTCTGGAAAAGCATGATCGATAGGCTATGATTATCCATACGGCTTACCCGGTTTTTCCACGATGGTCACAAGAAAACGCCTAGGAACCCCATGATGGTTGCCTATTCTGCCAGCCCTTCGGGCGAAAAGTTCCCCCTCCCCGCTGAGACCGATTATCCGCAAGAAATGGCCCGATTGCAGGCCCTTGCTGATCGGGCTCGCAGCGAAGGTAAAGAGGTCGTCGTCGTTATGGGCGTCGGGTTCGTCGGCGCGGTCATGGCCGCGATCATTGCCGACACCGTGGACAAGAAGACGGGCAAGCCGAACAAGTTCGTCATCGGTTGCCAGCGTCCCAGCCATCGCAGCTACTGGAAGATTCCCCTGCTGAATCGGGGTGAATCGCCCGTCAAGGCCGAGGACCCGGAAGTCGATCCGATGATCGCCCGCTGCGTCAAGGACAAAAAGACGCTCGTGGCCACCTATAACAGCGACTGTCTGGCGCTGGCCGACTGCGTCGTCGTTGACGTGCAGTGCGATTACACGAAGCACGATCTCGGCAATATGCGGACCGGCGAGGCTGAGATGAACGCCCTGGAAGCGACGGTGCGCACCATTGGCGAAAAAGTCCAGCCGAACTGCCTGACGCTCATCGAGACGACCGTAGCCCCGGGCACCACCGAATTTGTTGCGTGGCCGATCATGAAAAAGGCCTTCGCGACGCGTGGAATCACCGGCGAGCCGCTCCTCGCGCACAGCTTCGAGCGCGTGATGCCAGGCCGGGAATACGTCTCGTCGATCCGCGACTTCTGGCGCGTCTGCTCCGGATGCAACGCAGAGGCCCGCCATCGGGTCGAGAAGTTTCTGCGCGAGGTCCTGAACACGGAGAAATTCCCGTTGACCGTCATGGATCGGCCGATCGAATCGGAAACGACGAAGATCGTCGAGAACTCCTACCGGGCGACCATCCTCGCGTTCCTCAACGAGTGGAGCCTATTCGCGGAGCGGAACGGCGTAGACCTGATCAAGGTCATCAAGGCCATCAAGATGCGGCCCACCCATAACAACATGATCTTCCCCGGCCCGGGCATCGGCGGTTACTGCCTGCCCAAGGACGGCGGCCTGGGCTACTGGGCCTACAAGCACATCCTGGGCTTCGAGGACGGCGATCAGGTGTTCAAAATGAGCACCACAGCCATCGACATCAACGACACCCGGGCGCTGCACGTCGCCGAGTTGACCCGCGATGCGTTGCGGAATATGGGCCGCTACATCGCCGGGGCGGACGTGCTCGTGTGCGGGGCCAGTTATCGGCAGGACGTCGGCGACACCCGCTACAGCGGTTCGGAGTTGCTCGTCCGCAAGTTGACGGAGATGGGCGCCGACATGCGCATCCATGACCCCTACGTCGAGCACTGGTACGAACTGGAATCGCAGGACACGTATCCAGCGCCGGGGCACTCCTGGGCCCGCTTCTTCCGGAACCAAGAGAGCCTCAAGGACATCCGGGTCCAACAAGACCTGGCTACCGCGCTAAGCCACGCCGAAGCCGTGATTCTGGCCGTGCCCCATGAGCAGTATCTGAACCTCAACCCGGACGAAATCGTTCACTGGGCCGGCGGGCCGCTGGCAGTGATCGATTGCTTCGGTATCCTTTCCGACGACAATATCCGCCGCTTCTTCGAACTTGGCTGCGAGGTCAAAGCACTTGGCCGCGGTCACATTCAGCGGATCAAAGAACGCGTCCGTCAACGCCCGACCTGAGCCGCGCCGCCTTCTGCGACGCCCCCGATCAACGCCGGCTTAGAAAACGACGGAGACGGAGGAGGCCGTTCGGGATCCGCGGCCCGAAATGGGCACGCGTCTTGCCGAAGAACTCCTCCGTCCCCGCAACGCATCCGTGAGGGCGGAACGCGTCAAAAACCAACGCCAAGCGATAGCCCACGCGTCCGGAAATAAACGCCGCAGGCGGGGGCCGGCGCATAGTAGCAGGGGCGCGGCGCGACGTACGGATAGTAACCGTAAACTGGCGGTGGGTATGCGACCGGCGGCGGGGCCATCCGGGCTGGAACGACCACGCGCGGCGTCACCACAATCGGCGTCCGAACCACCGGCCTGTAGACCGGACGATACGGACCGCAACCCCAGTGGTCATGGGCTTGGACCGCACGGGCGGCCACACAGATCACTGTAACGGCACCGAGCATCAGAACAAGGCGTCTCATCGTTGATTCCTTTCGGTTGGGAAAGCCTTTGTTGCTATCCTGATGATGCAGTTGGCGTGCCGATCCGTCGCGGACGTGCCGTAAACCATTGCCGCAACAAGGGATGCGTTTGGAACTCGCCCGCGGCGTCAACTGCCGCAGACCATCGGAAATGCAATTCGCGACACCAGGACGAGTCATTCTGACGACAGTTGCCGTTTCAGCGTCGTTCTAATCGCCGTTGGACGGGGGAGGACATCCTACGCCGCTTGACCGACTACCCCCAACGGTCTAACCTGAAGGCGTATGCGATACCGCGTGGCACTGCTGGCGATGATCCTTTTAGTCTTTGGCGGCAGCGCACTGGTCCAACAGCGGATCGACGAACCGTTGCGGCCCGAGGTGACGACCGGCTGGCAGTGCCAACGGATCGTCTCGATGGCGCCGAGCATCACCGAGACGCTTTTTGCCTTGGGACTAGGCGATCGCGTGGTGGGCGTGTCTCGCGACAGCAACCACCCGCCCGAGGTCGAGGAGATCAAGAAATCCGGCAACGTGGGCGGGTATCTCGATCCGAACTTCGAAGCCGTCATCGCGCTGCGTCCGGACCTGGTCATCCTGCTCGAAGAGCAGGCCCAGTCTTTGCCTGGCATCGCAAAATTGGACTTCGAGACGCTGGTCGTCAGCCACAAGACGGTCGATGGCATCATCGAATCGTTTCGCACGATCGGGCGGGTCTGCGGCCGGGGCCCCGAAGGCCGCCAGATGGAGCAATCGTTCCGCGATCGGCTCAACGCCATCAACGTCCGGACTCGCGACCTGCCGCGGCCGCGTGTGCTGATCGTGCTCGACCGCCTCTTTGGTTCCGGCCACCTGGCGGACGTCTACGTCGCCGGCGTTGATGACTATTTCGACAAGATGATTGAGCTTTCCGGCGGGCAGAACGCCTACCGGCAACGCGGCGTCCGGTATCCCGTCGTCTCGACGGAAGGAATCCTCCGGCTGAATCCCGACGTCATCGTCGAACTGGCGCCGCCTGACAAGCTGCGGCAATTGGGCCGCCAGGCGCTTCTCGACGACTGGAAAGACGTCGATTCGGCATCGGCTGTGAAAAACAATCGTATCATGATCTTTGCGGACGACTACGCGACGATCCCCGGCCCGCGGTTCATTCGTCTCGTCGAGCAACTCGCCCGAACGCTGCACCCCAACATCGACCTGGAAGATCGTCCGACGAGTTGAGTCGGGCAGCCGAGAGCCAACCGTCGCCAACGCGACGAGAGCCCCGGGCCCTTCTTGCCCATGCGAAACCTCAACACCAATGTCGTGCTGGAAGCCCGCAAGTTCTCTTGCCGCATCGACGGCAAGCCGGTCCTGCGCGACATCTCGCTGCAGATCCGTCGGGGCGAATACGTTTCGATCGTCGGGCCCAACGGCGCCGGCAAGACGACGCTTTTGCGGGCCTTCGACCGGCTGATGATCGGCGATGTCTCGGGAGAGCTGACCATTTGCGGCATCCCGTGGCAAGATTGGAAACAGTCGGATCTGGCCAAGCTCGCCGCGATGGTGCCGCAGGCCGACAGCCGAGCGAACCCGTTCACGGCCGAAGAGTTTCTGCTCATGTGCCGCTATCCGTACATGAGCCCGTTCTCGACGATCCGGCCCCAGGACCGGAAAGTGGTGCGAGAGGCCTTGGTGGGCACGGGCACGACCGCCTTTGCGCACCGCCGTCTCGACACCTTGAGCAGCGGGGAGCGGCAGAAGATTTATGTTGCCGCGGCGCTGGCCCAGGGCGCCCACATCTGGCTGCTTGACGAGCCCACGACGTTTCTCGATTACCATAGTCAAGCCGACATTCTTTCGCTGGTTGCGCTGGCCAACAAGGAATTCGACGTCACCGTGGTGGCCGTCACACATGACTTGAACCACGCCGTGCTGGAAAGCGATCGGATCATCGCACTGCGTGAAGGGGAACTGGCGTTCTACGGCACGCCGGATCTCATGATGAAGCCCGACACGCTCGAGCGGGTATACGGATTTTCGCCGCTGTTGGTCGAGCATCCGCGGGCGGGGTTGCCCATGGTCGTTCCCCGCATGACCCCCGAACAGGACAAGGAGCTGGCCAAGTGGCGAGCGAAAGCCCGAGAAAAGATGAAATAGCCCGCAGCCTGATGGTCGGCGCGCTGTTCATGCTCGCTGTGCTCGTGGTGCTCTGGGCGCCTTTCTGGGGCATGCAGCGCATCCCATTCCGCGCGCTTTGGGGCGACGTCAGCGCGAGCGAGTACGGGATGGTCGAAATCCTTTGGAAGCTCCGCATCCCTCGCGTGCTGATGGCGTTCTTGGCCGGCGTGGGGCTCTCGACCAGCGGCATGGTCTTTCAGGCCCTCTTCCGCAACCCGCTGGCCACGCCCTACACGCTGGGCGTTTCCAGCGGAGCTTCGCTCGGCGCGGCAATCGCCATCCAGTGCGGCTGGTCTTTCACGCTGCTGAAGGTTTCCGGCGTCTCGCTTTGCGCGTTTCTCGGGGCCGTGGCGTCGATCGTCCTCGTATACGCGTTGAGCGCCCGCGGCCGCCACGGCTCTTCATCGGCCACAATGCTCCTGGCCGGCGTGGCCGTGAGCTTCTTCTTCTCAAGCGTTATCCTTTTGCTACAATACGTGAGCGATTTCACGGCCGCTTTTCGCATCCTCCGCTGGGTGATGGGCGGCCTGGAACACATCGTAAGTTTCCGCGAGGTCTTTGGCGTACTCCCGTTCGTCATCTCCGGCTGCCTGATCGTCTGGTACTTGGTTCACGACCTGAACCTCCTGAGCACCGGGGAGGACTTCGCCTTCAGCCGAGGTGTGAACGTTGGGGCCGTCAAGTTCCTGCTGTTTCTTGGCGTGTCGTTGATGGTCGGCGCCGTGGTGGCCGTTTGCGGCCCGATTGGCTTCGTCGGCCTCGTGTGCCCACATATCTGCCGGCTGTTGGTCGGCGCGAACCATCGCTGGTTGTTTCCCATGTCGCTCTGTTTTGGCGGGGCATTTCTGGTGGTGTGCGACACGGCCGCGCGGATGATGCCCTCGGAATTGCCCGTCGGTATATTGACGGCCCTGCTGGGCGGCCCTTTTTTCCTCTGGCTATTGCTCGCACGCAAACAAGACTTTGGCCCCGCGTAAAGGCGTTCAGACGTAGGAAATCCTTTCGACCCATCTAGCGATGAATCGTTCAGCTTCTTTCATCATGGAAACAAGAGCCATATCCTCGATCATTGCGAGTCTCGCCCTGTCCGCGATTGCCGTCGTCTGCCTTGCTGTCTCGGTTGCGGCGGACGAATTGAAGAAGCCGGCGGCGTCGGACCAGAAGGCGGCGGCCGCGGCCCCGTCAGAGCCATCGGCGAAGGAATCGGACAAGACCGCGAAGATCGACAAGCTGATCCGCCGCCTTGGCGATAAGGACTATCGCGCGCGACAGCGGGCGCAGGATGAGTTGGCCCGCCAGGGTTTCGACGCCTTCGAGCCGATCGTCGCTGCGACGACTGATCCGGATCCCGAGATCGCCTCGCGGGCGAAGTACCTGCTGCGATTGATGCGGATGGAGTGGACGGCTGAAAATGATCCGCCGGAGGTGAAGCACCAACTTCGTGATTATGAGTCGCTCGACGCCCGAACGCGGGAATCGCGGATGCAAGTGCTGGCCGCTCTGCCCAAGGGGCAAGGCTTGGCGGCCCTGTGCCGGTTGGTGCGTTTCGAGAAGTCATCCCAACTGTCTCGAATGGCGGCCGTGTCGTTGCTGGTCCAGGACCGGGAGTCGCCGCCGGATGCGGCCACGATCGAGACGATTCGCAAGACGCTGGCCGGCTGCAAGCGCCCGGCCGCCCAGTGGCTGCTCTGCTGGACGCGACTCGGCCCCGACGCCGACGGGACCCTGACGCAGTGGTCCACGCTATTGGACGCCGAGCGTGACGTGCTCAGCGGGACGCCGGACGACACGAAGCCGGAGATTGTTGCCGCGATGACGCGGTGCCAGGTGGCGTGGCTCAAGAAGCTCGGCCGCACCGAACAAGCCATGACGGCCATCCGCCGCCTGGTCGAGCTCGAGAACGGCAACTCGGAAACCCTCGGCGAGTTGCTCCACTGGTTGATCGAACAGAAGGCCTGGAAATCGGTCGACGCCTTGGCGGGGAAGTTCTCCAGCCGCTTTGCCACCGAGCCGGGCCTGCTCTACCTGCTGGCCGAAGCCTATGCCTTGCAGGGGAAGAAGGATCGGGCCGAGGATACTGCCTCCTGCGCCCTGCGGATCAACGCCGGCAAGAGCGAGCAGTTGCTGATGCAGCATCTACAAGCCGCCGAAATGCTCGCCGTCCGCGGCCAGTTTGCATGGGCACGCCGCGAATTCGACCACGTCATCAGCCACAGCGGGCCAGACCCGAGCCAACTGACGGTCGAAGCGTGGGTCAGGCTCGCCGCGATGCTCCACGACCAGGGGCAGGACCTCGACGCCGCCAACACGCAAGAAAAGCTAGTCCGCGCCATCGATGCCGGCAAATTGACCGAGAACGAATTGCAGGTTTTCAAGCCGAAGGAGCTTCGGTCCCAGTTTCACTACTACTCCGCTTGCCACTGGCATACGCAAAAGAACCTCGCCCGCGAGCGCGAATGCCTCGACAAGGCGTTGAAGGTCAATCCCGAAGACATCGACGTGCTGATCGCCTGCTACCGGCTGCCCGATCAATCGGCCGAGTATCACGCGAAGGTCGTTGAGTTGATTAAGAACATGGCCGTCAGCCTGCACGAGCAGATCGCCGACGACCCGCAAAGCTCCGACGGCTACAACAACTACGCTTGGTTGATCGGGAACACGGAAGGAGACCTCGACGAGGCGCTCCGCAACGCGCAGAAGGCCGTCGAACTCGATCCGGAGCGGGGCGGCTATTACGACACGCTGGCCCACGTCTACGCCGGCAAGGGAGACTACAAGACCGCGGCCAGGCACGAGGCGAAAGCCGCCAAGCTCGATCCGCACTCCGGGCTAATCCGCCAGACGCTCGACGATTATCGAAAGAAAAGCGAGGAGAGCAAGAAGTGAAATCGCTGAAGCTCAACGGCCGGGACATTGGGTACGAAGACTTTGGGCAGGGGCGGCCACTCCTGCTGGTTCACGGCTTTCCGCTCGACCACACGATGTGGTCCGAACAGCATCCGCTTGCCAGTGAACGGGTGAGGGTGATCGCTCCCGATCTGCCCGGCTTCGGCCGAAGCTCGCTCCGCGGCGACGTCGTCACGATGGAGCAGTTCGCCGACGATCTGGCCGGGTTGCTCGACGCCCTGGGCGTCGCAGAACCGATCGTCCTCTGCGGCCTTTCGATGGGCGGTTACATCGCCTTTCAGTTCTGGCGGAAGTACGCCGCTCGGCTCGGGGCGATGATTTTGTGCGACACCCGCGCGGCGACCGACTCGCCCGACGCGGCCACCGGCCGGCGGGTGATGGCCGAGCGAGTCCAGCGGGAAGGCCCCGCGCCGCTGATCGATTCGATGCTCCCGCGGGTCTTGGGCGCCACGACTCAACGCGAGCGGCCGCAACTGGTCGAATCGTTGCGCGGGGTGATGATGTCGAACCCGCCGCGAGGGATCGCCGCCGCCGCGCGCGGCATGGCCGAGCGGCCCGACATGACCGCGGCCCTGGCCGAGATCCGCTGCCCGACGTTGGTCGTCGTTGGCGCTGAGGACGCGGCCTCGCCGCCGGCCGAAGTACGTGCGATGGCCCAATCGATCCCCGGCGCACGCTACATTGAGGTTCCCGCCGCCGGCCACCTCTCGCCGCTCGAGAACCCTGCGGCCTTTAACGCCGCGGTGACGGAGTTCCTCGAAGAGGTCGCGAAGAGGCACTGAGAGTTTGTCCGCTCTCCGTGCAAGGGCTGGGGTGATGAACTCCGGTCCCCTCTCCCTTTGGGAGAGGGCTAGGGTGAGGGCTGTCCGCGTGTCTTGTTCCCATGCTCCCGCGTGGGAACACACTCGTAGCGATATCCTGCGTCGTCGGGCCGGATAACAAGTCTCAAGTCAACACGTTCTCGTCACTCACCGGCTGCGCGAGCCGCGAGGCCCGGCAGCAGCGAGGCGGTCGGCCGACGCGGCGAGTTGTCGTGAACCAGGAAGCCTCGCTCGCCGACGAAATAGCTGGCGAAGTCAGCGACAATCAGATTATGGGCGGAAGTCTGGTTCGTCGGATCGGCTTCCAACTCTTCGACGCTTTCGATTGGAACGCTGCCGGACGTGGTGCGGATGCGATCGCCGATCTCAAGTTGCTTGGTCATTCGCCAGCCCTTGCCGGCAACCCAGAACGGATGGCTTGGCGTGGCGATGATCGTCTCGCCGGCCAAGCCGACTCGAACTCGGGAGCCCGGCTCTCGAACTGTCACGGCCAAGACGGGCTTGTAGGCCAGTTCGCCGCGGTCGGCATCTTGGGCGAGCACACTGTCGCCGGCCTTGATCGTCTCGATCGGTCTCAGTCCGACGAGCGTCCAAACCTTGGTGCCGGGCGCGAAACACGAGTGCGGTGGAACGAATGTGACTGCGCCCTCTCCGACATTCCGGATCGATGAATACGCCGGAACGCTGCCCGCGTATTCGATGCGTTCGTGACAGCCGTACTCAGGCTTGTAAGGCTTGCCATCTTGGGTTTCACCGCTGACGTTGTACATGTCGTTATAATCTTGCCACCACCAGGTCCACCAGTCCATCGGCTGGTCGCCGACCTTCTTGCCGGTCGCGCCGGCGAGGGCTTTGATGATGGCGGCGTTTTGTTGCGCGATTGTGGCATTTGTCCGCTCGACGGCTTGCTGCAACGCGGCGGCGTTCTGAACGGCTTGCCTCCGCGAGTTCTGCACGTTCCATTGGTAGTTCGCGGCGGCGGACAGATCATTGGCCGCCTTGGCGTTTGCAGTCTGGGCAGGAAGCTGCGCGGCATCGGCCCTCGCACGAGCAAAGGCATCAGCCATCCGGCCAGGATCGTTGGTCGCTCCGGCGACGGTCCCCGTGCCCGGCGTCACGACGAGGTTCACCGAATCGAGCGGCGTGCAGGTGGGAGCGATCATCAGCGAGGCCGACACGTTCGCCAACGCGCCCTCCTGGAAGACCGAGTAGCTGGTCACTAGGTCGCCGTCGGCGGTCAAGGTGCACTGCATCGCGGCTTCGATGGGCGATCGCAGGCCCGAGAGCAACAGCGGCACATAATGCTCCAGCGAATGGCGTTTCAGGCCCTCGATGGCCGCCTCGCGAACGTCCTCGGTCGACGCGAACGCCGCGTAGCGCGCCAGCGATTCGGCTGCGGCGGGCTGCGGATTGTCGCCAAGCGCAGGCATCATCGCCAGGAGCATTTCGCGATAGACGCGATTCTGCCGCTTCGCGCCGACTTGTCGCCAAATCGCCGCTTCGAGCGAAACCATTTCGGATGGCGTCGCAATCCCCGCGATCTTCTTACGCACGCTCTCGGGGACGGCGGCTTCGTGCTGCTCGACGGCCCTGCGCCATTGCGTCACCAACGGACGCCACATGTCCATCGCCTTCGCCACCGCCCTGCGTTGGGATGTCAACTCCGCGACTTGCGAAGCGGTGACCATATGCCCGCGAGCGGCGAAAAGCCCCAGTCCTCGAATCGCATCGCTGTTGTTCGGCTGCAACTGCAGGACGGCGATCCAATGCACTCGCTGTTGATCGTCGAGACGGTTCTTCCGACACCAAAGGGCTAACGCCGTCTGATCGGCGACGTTGGGGCCAGCCGCATCGCGCCGCCGGCGATATTCGGCCAAACGCGGGTCGTTCTCGGCCGCCTTCGCTGCGTCAGCCGGCGAGACCCATTTGTCCTGACGGCGGACCTCGCCCAATTGCCAATGGACGGCCGGATCGTCAGGCGTTGCCGTCAACGCTTCGCGGAGGCACGCCGCTCGTTCAACGTCGCGGCCCGCAAGTTCACACTCCAACGCCCGCTGGCCAAGAGCCGCCGAGGACTTGGGCAGCCGGCTCGTGGTGTCGCGCTCCGCGGCCCAGGCCGACCAGGAGGCCGCCCCTAAAACCACTAGCACGGCAACGGCGAGTCCCCCCGCGAGAATGCGGCGATTCCTTTTCATGACCGTCTCCTCTCGACCAACGGAAAATCGGGAAGGGCCAATACGGCGTTACCGGAGGGATTATCCTCCAATATTCATATTTGATAAACCCCGCGTTCAGCGGTTGGTTTCGGACTTGACGGTCAAAATTCTTCGTCGGATCCGCGACCGTGGCCGCGGCCAAGATGCTGGGATCAAGCAAAACTGTGATGTCCCCACGTGTGTTCGGCACGACGAATGCCATTGTAGCTGGCCATGCTGACGCCGGCGAGGGCAGCGGAAAGAAGACGTTTGTCAGGCGGCGAGAGCGGTGACGCTCGCTGTTGTCGGCGCAGC
>JBDKUC010000298.1:0-8649 GCA_039679885.1 Thermoguttaceae bacterium
GGCGGCAAATGCGGCTCGATCTGTTCCCACAGTTCATCCGAAACAATTTCCGCCATGCGTAGGCCTCCTTGCGTTACGCGTTGGCGGGATAATACTCAATCAATCGTGGTTTTGAAATAGCGTCTAAGTGAAATAGTGCGCCAAATCGAGTCGGGCACAACTGAGCAAACGATCTGAGGGAAATACAATGGACACGATTCGTTGCATCGTGGAAAAGATCAGTGCGATGGCGCCGGCATTAACAAAGGTTGATTGGGAGCCGCTCCACCAGGATGCAATTCTTGAATTCGCCGATGGTCCGGAATGCGCTCGCCTTCGCTTGGCCGGTATTCAGCTCTTCGCATCGCGCCACTCGCTGCTGGGAGGCGGCGCAATGGACATCCCGGAGGAAAGGGATGTACAATATTTTGATATTCTCGAAGAGTCGGCATTCTTAAAGAAGTTCCTGGATGGCGAGATATTCAGTCCGGCCGAGATGGTAGTTTACGACATGCACAACCGTGCGATCGACGAACGTGGTTTTACGAAGCCGCTGCATGTAGTCGTTAGTTGCTCAGACGGCATACTCGACGCTATTTGCGAGAAAGTCGAATTCGTGGAAGGTGAAAAAGGGTGAAAAAAGGGTGAAAAAGGTGACAGTCACCAAATTTGACGAGACTGGGGCGTTTTGGTAAAGAGTTGTGGATGCCGCGACCACGACGATATTCGCCGGGAGGGATGGTTTTCCACGTTCTTAACCGAGGCGTAGGGCGGAGGACGCTCTTCGGCAAGGACGAGGATTTTTTGGCGTTCGAGCGGGTCGTCGAGGAGTCGTTGCGCACCCGTCGGATGCGGGTGTGTGCCTATTGCCTGATGTCGAATCATTGGCACTTTGTCGTTTGGCCGGAGCGGGATGGCGATCTTGCCGCGTTCATGCAGCACGTGACCAACACGCACGTAAAACGGTGGAAGGAGCATCGCCACGAAATCGGCTACGGGCATCTCTACCAGGGACGCTACAAGTGCTTTCCCGTGGAGACGGAGGATTGCTTCTATCAGGTCGTCCGTTATGTGGAGCGAAACGCGCTCCGTGCAAACCTCGTGGAGCGAGCGGAAGCATGGCGTTGGTCGAGTTTGCGACAGGCGGAACGCGAAGACCCGGCGTTCCCGATTCTCTCGGCATGGCCTTTGCCTCGCCCCGTCGATTGGGTGCAAATGGTCAACCAGCCGCAAACAGAAGCCGAACTCATGGTCCTAGACCTCGCTGGGCGTCACGACGCGGATGCCAAAGACGCCGATGTCCGGCGTGCCTCCGCCGTTGCCGCGGCCTTCCGCCATCCAGCAGAAGCCGTTGGCTCCTCGTGAACCCGTGGGTTTCCCCTGGGTTCGCACACCACTCCATCCAGGATGAGATGAAGCAGCGTTTTTCTTTCACGTACCAATCCCCTCCTGCGGGTGATTGATAGTACAACGCCGGCTGGTATGTTAGCGTTAAGCGATCGGATCGCTCGTACCCGGCTTTGATTTCTTCCATTGTGAATCGGCCTCGTTATGGCTGGAGAGTCCGCAATGAACATTCGTGCAACGCTGCGGTTTTGCCTGATGTGCTGTGTCGTCCTGGGTATTCAAGCATCGGCTGTCCTCGCCGCGATTACCACGACGGGCGGGACTGCCGGCGTGTATCCTGCGGATCCAAGCACATGGACCACGTACACAGCAGCCTTCGTTGGCTACACTGGCTCGGGCACGCTGACCGTTGACGGCGGCAGCGATATTGTCTCAGGAGGCGGCTACGTCGGCTGTAACAGCGGCGCTTCTGGCGCGGTAACAATCGCGGGAGCCGGCTCAACTTGGACCAGCAGCTATTCGCCCCTAATGATCGGCCTCTACGGGAACGGGGCACTCTCGATCACCGGCGGTGGCAGCGTCAGTTGTGCCGATACTTCCATCGGAAACCGCTCCGGCGCCGCGGGCACTGTTGTGGTGGACGGCGCGGGCTCGACCTGGACCAACAGCGGTTGCATCTTCGTTGGCCAAAGCGGCCGCGGCTCACTGTCGATCACCAATGGCGGAAGCGTGTCGGCCGGACTGGCGACCTACGTTGGCTACGCGACCAGTTCTCCCGGGACGATCGTTTTCGGCGCCAACGGCGGAACGTTGACAACGCAATCGCTTCTCGCATCACCGATGCAGGTGACGGGCACTGGCACGATCAACACCTGCGGGCTCGTGAGCGATGTTGATCTGCAATTCAACTCAGTCCAAGACCTGAAGCAAACCGCTTCCTTCCAACAGGCCGGCGGCTGTGTCGCAGTCAACCTCGACATGTCTGCCGCCCGGAACGGCGCGCTGGGCGCCGGCTATATCGGTGCCGGCACGTTGACCATTCAAGGCGGCATCAACATCAACTCGAACGCGGGCTACATCGGTTACGGCAGCAACTCCACCGGCGTTGTCACGGTCGCCGGCTCGACCTGGACCGATGGTGGAAGCCTCTGCGTGGGCAACTACGGCCGCGGAACGCTCACCATGACGAATGGCGGCAGCGTATCTGTCGCGAGCACTACCTATCTGGGCGCTAACGAAGGTTCGACCGGCTTGCTCGTCTTCGGCACCGGCGGCGGCACACTATCGACTCGATCGTTCCTCGGTTCGCCAACGCAGATTTCAGGGACCGGCACGATTAACACTCAGGGAATCGTCAGCGACGTTGATCTCAAGTTCGACTCGGTCGACAAGCTAAGACAAACGCTCTTGCTGCAGAAGGCCGGCCAAAACATCACCGTGAACCTTGACATGAGCGGCGGCGCGAGCAGCAACGGTATTCTCGGCGCGGGCTGGACCGGCAGCGGTTCCTTGGCGGTGCAAAACGGCGGCACCGTCAATTCGACCTACGGTTATCTCGGCTACCATGCCGGCTCGACCGGCACGGCGACCGTCACGGGGCCGGGCTCAACATGGAACGGCGGATATCAACTCAATGTCGGCCATTACGGCAATGGTAGTCTGTCGATTACCAACGGCGGCACCGTCACCGATTCCTACGCCACCGTAGGCTACGGCACCGGCTCCGCCGGGGCTGTCACCGTGGACGGGGCAGGATCAACGTGGACGAGTAGCAGCAGTCTCTACGTTGGTGAGTCTGGCAGTGGCTCCCTGACGATTACGAATGGCGGCACTGTCAACAACCACTCCGCTTACGTTGGCGGCGGCTCCAACAGCATGGTCAGCGTAGACGGTATCGGTTCGACCTGGGCGAACAGCAGTAGCGGCATCACGATCGGTGCGGGCGCCCCCCATGGAATCGCGTCCGTTACGATCACCAACGGCGGCACTGTCCGCAGCAATGGTACCGACATTGTTGGCGATTTCGGCTCGAATGGCATCCTTGTGATCGACGGCGCCGGCTCGAACTGGACCAAGACCGGTAGCGGTAGCACTTTCTACGTTGGCTACTCAGGCAACGGGAGCCTCTCCATCACTCACGGCGGGAGGGTCAACAACGCCGTTGATGCGTCCATTGGCGCCCAGTCCGGCGGAAACGGCACCGCCGTAGTCGATGGGGTCGGTTCCGCTTGGACCAACAGCGCGAGACTCTTCGTCGGGTATGTCGCTGCTGGTAAGCTCTCGATTACCAATGGCGGCAGCGTCAGCAGCGCCACCGGCTACATCGCCGCCGGAAGCGGGTCGACCGGCAACGTCAACGTGGACGGTGCCGGCTCGACGTGGACCAACGGCAGCGGCGGCCTCTACTTCGGCTGGGTAAATGGCGGGAATGGTACACTTTCAATCACGCGCGGCGGCACCGTAACCAACGGCGGCTACGCTTACATTGGCGACTCCACGTCTTCGACGGGCATCGCGACAGTTGATGACGCCGGCTCCAAGTGGACAAATACCAATACTCTGTACGCTGGTCACAATGGCACTGGAATCGTCTCGATCAGCGGTGGCGGATCCGTGACGGCCCCCAGCGTTTCAATCAATAGTCTCTCGCTGCTGGCCATCGATGTTGGCCGTGGCAGTCTGCTCACCGTTGGCGGTGGGACCGGCACAATCGCCAACAGCGGCATGCTGCGTTTCTCCGCAGGGGTGGATGCACCCGCCGGGACTTATACCCCGATTTCGTCAAGTGGCTGGAGTGGCACGGGGAGCTATCAGGCTGTCGGCGGAAAACTCAACGGTCATCAGGTCACTGTCTCCATCGCGGTGACAGGCACGTCCGGCTCTCCAGTCTCTATTGATCTGAACGTGGTCCAGCGATTACTGATTACCGACAAGGACACCGGCTGGTCTGTTGGCGCGAGTTTTCTCGGCGCTGCAAGCACTTCGTCGATGTCCTTCACCGCGATGGCGATGGACAAGACGGTCCTCGCGTCGATGAAACCATCGCTGGCCACCAATGAATCAATCGTAGCCGGATGGACATTTGCATCGACTGATTATGCCGTGGGCACAAGCAAGCCGGCATATCTTTCCTTCGAGGTCGGCGCGGGCCAGTTGCTGGGCGATATGGACGTTTGGCACTACAGCGGCGGCACCTGGAGTCGGTATTCTCCGGCCGATCTCACCTATGACGGGATGTACGCAAGCTTCACTGCGACAAGCTTCAGCGGTTACGCCATTGCCGTTCCCGAGCCGAGCACGCTGGCGATCTTGGCTGCAGGGCTCTTGTTCGGCATTTTGGCCTACGCTCGCCGGAAGTAACGTCCCGCCTCAGGAGGGCAAAAGGAGATAAGTGAAAGCGCCGGTCAAAGCCGGCAAGGAGTAGCGGATGAAAGAGCCGTACGGGAAAGGGCTAGTGTGCTGGTCCAGCGAGTCTTGATTGCATAAACGACCGATGACGTTGCCCCACGAAAGACGGGAAGAAAACGCGAGGCTGTGGGCTCCGCGGCGTGAAATCACCGCTCCACAGTGAGAAGCTCTTTGGCAATTCGGTAGTCGAGCAGGTGAGTGACGCCAAGAGCGCGCAGGGGTAGCGACGATCGGCAAACCGGTCGCTGCTTGCTTTACGCAGCTCGACACAGCCTGATGATCGGCAGGTGCTTTCGTCCCGCGTAGAAGCTCACGTCCAACGCGAGTCGAACGCCGGGTGTCCCTCGGACCAAAGCGTGTGGCTTCGCACAAGGCGAGCCACGCGGCCAGCATGAGCGCGGCTCGAATCGCGGCTTGCGATTGGCGGGATGCTTGCCTTGGTACCCCGTACTGTGTACTGCCATGGTGGCGGCTTAACAAATCGCAGAAAAAACGCGATGCGACTGAGCCTATCGCCCGCTCGACTGCCAGTCTCGCGCTGCGGATTTAAAGAGCAGCCCCGTCCCCGCGCTCCGTCATTCGTCCGCGTCGGTCGCGGCGGCGCGATAATCGAGCGGCGATTTGAGCGTGTAGAGCTTGTAACGGCCGACGCGTTGATAGGGACTGTTGCCCAGATCGATCTGCGGGGGGACGTGATAGCGGTCGGTCTCCGGCACTGCGACAACGTCGCCTGCCGCCAAGTGGGCCGCCCGCGCGGACGACAAGGTCATGATTCGGTCGCGCAGCGGCTGCGTTCGAAGTGGCGAGTCGAGATAGAAGATCAGGGAGCCAAGCCGCTGCTCGACCAGCCACAAGCGCGGCGGCAGTTGCCCATCGCGGTTGAAGTGCTCGGCCAACTCCCGGGCCGAGAAGCATTCGGTCACTGGCGGAACCACGAGCGTCATGACGACGACAAACTGCACGGCCATCGAGAGCGCGCCGATGGCAAGAGCGGCCCGAACCCGGCCGGCTCGCCAGGCCAGCAGCGGCAACGGCGCCAACGCCGCCGCGCAGCCGGCCGCGAGCCAAACGTGCCAGCCCAATGGCAAGGCAAACAGGCGTTGAACGACCCACACCGTAGCCGGCAGGAGAATTGGCCCGCTCCAGGACGACGAGACGAAGGTCCTGGCGAAAGCGCGTCGGGCCGAATCGCCAAGCCGACCGGCGATCAGCCGTTGCCAGACGACGGCCGCCAGGATGGCGACCGGTGGGAAGGCGGGCCAGACATAGGTCGCCAGCTTCGATCGCGCCAGCGTCAACATTAGTGGCCAGCCAATCAGCCAGCACCAAAGCAGAGGGAAGGGCGACCGCCCTCTCCCCTCTCCTCTCTCCCCTCTCCCCTCTTTCACCAGCACGGGGAGATAGCCGATCCACGGCAGGCCGCCGCCGAGGAGAATCGGCAGATAGTACCACCAGGGTTGACCGGAGTGCGGCTGCGTTGCGGTCGCAAAGCCGAGGAAGTGCCTATCGACGAAGTAGTAGCGAAGATAGCCGGGGTTTGCTCGCCCGGCGGCCAGATACCAGGGCGCGGCGACCAGTGCGGCCGCGACGAGAACGGCCGCGCCTTGAGTGAGCGTTGGCCATCTTACCCGTCGCGTGAGCAGCAGGCCGCCGCCATAGGCCAGCCCCACGACCGCCACGCCTTCCAGCCCCTTCGTGAGAATCGATAAACCGAGAAAGAAGCCAGCGCCCAGGGTGCAAGCCAGCGACGCCTTCCGTCCTTCCGTCCGGCTCGACTCCCAGAGCAGCAGCACGCCGAGGTTGATCCAAGGCACAATCGCCACGTCATGCGACGCCGCCTGGGCCATCGCGGTCGGCAGGATCGTCGTGGCATAGAAGATTCCGGCGATCAGACCCGTTTCGCGATTGAACAGACGCCCAGCGAGCAGGCCGGTCGTCAGCGCGCCGAGGAGACCGAACATCAGCCCGGGCAGTCGCACGGCCGCTTCATTGGGGCCGAAGATCGACAGCGACGCCGCTTCGGCCCAGCAGTAGAGGATCGGCTTGTCCCAAAACGGCTGCCCGAGGAAACGGGGCGTCAGCCAGTCGCCCGACTCGACCATTTCACGGGCGATCTCGGCGTGCAACCCCTCGTCGGGATCGAGCAGCGGAAAACGGATCGCCAACGGCAGGACGAAAAGGACCAGCCCCAGCACGACCGCAACCAGCGCGAGCGGCTCCGCACTCGGGCCGGCGGGACGAACTCCCGGAAACGGCCTATTGCCCGGCATTCCATCTCCCATCCCCGATCCCTCGCGCGTCTACGGCAACTCCTTGATCTCGATGTTGCGGAACGCCACCGGATCGGCGCCATGCCCGAGCAGCCCGAGATACCCCTTGGCATTGTGCAAGCCGGGGTGTTCGTGGCCGTCCATGGTCTTCTTGACCTTGCTCAGGTCGGCGTCAGTAATCACCGTGCCGTTGAGCGTGACCTTGATGTGGCTGCCGTCGGCAACGATCTCCTCGCTGTTCCATTGGCCGGTCGGCTTCAGGAATCCGCGTTTGGCCGGAACGACGCCGTAGATCGAGCCGTGGGCCTGATAGGGCTGGAGCGGCGGCTTCATCTCTTTGTACTTCGGATGCCCGTCGTCGAGAATCTGAATCTCCATGCCGGCGTAGGCCGGGTCGCCCTGCATCGGCGTGCGGATGCCGACCCCGTTGTTCGCCCCCGGCGGCAGCCGGAAGTCGAACCGCAGGACGAAGTTGGAATACTGCTTCTTGGTGAAGATCTTTTCGCCGTGGCAGACCAGCGTGCCGTCTTCGATCTTGTAGTGGGCCACGTCGCCCTGCCAGCGGTCGAGTGACTTGCCATCGAACAGGCTGACGAAGCTCGCCTTGCCGTCCTTTCCGCTCTTGGCATGCTTCTCTTGGTGATTCGCCGCGTTCGGACCCGGCTTGACCGGCGGACGGCTTTGATTGCAGGAGAGATTCGCCAAAAGCAACGCTGCGGCAACAACAAGGATGAATCGCATCAGTGTGAGGTCCTGTTAGACTGCAGGTATCAAAGGCCCTATGGTACCGCGTGGCCTCGGCCCTGTAAACGGGATGTCGGCCATGGGTGCGGTAACCGCGGACGCAGCAATAGATGGTGGCGTTGGGTGGCACGCCCTGAGCCCAAGGCGAAGGGCGTGGCGAGCCGGGTGCCATGCTTGCTAAGCGAGCGCAGCGAGACAGCAAGCATGTTTGCCGCTTCCCTGTGCCCACGGCGGCCCTCTCCATGGCGCGGAGCCCAGTTTGTGGCCAACGATTCGTTGGGTGGCACGCTCTGAGCCCAAGGCGAAGGGCGTGGTTTCGCGTCTTGCCCACGACAAGCGTGGGCGTCGCCATCCAGCCGGGCGATCCGAGGAACGCATGCCGACGGCGGCCGTGGGCATGGCACCGAGCCCAGTCTGTGGCCAACGATTCGTTGGGTGGCACGCTCTGAGCCCAAGGCGAAGGGCATGGCCGATCACCATGACTCTCGCCGCCCGAAAACCGCCTGTCGTTCTGGCAGGCTGGCCGCCAATTCGCTATGATAACGGCCATGAGCGCAAGCGAGAAAACGCCGCCGAAACACCCGTTCGACCCGCCGGCCGAAGTGCTGATCGTCGACAATGACCAATCGCACGCCGAGACGGTGGCCGAAGGGCTTGAACGCGTCGGCTTCCGTTGCCGCGTGGCCACCTCCGGCAACGAGGGCGCCCGGATGATCGAGGATATCCCCTTCGACGTCGTCATTACGGACCTGGTGATGAACGACATCGACGGCCTGGGCATTCTCCAGCGGTCGAAGGCCGGTCAGCCCGACGCCGAAGTGATCCTGATGACCGGCCACGGCACCGTCCCCTCGGCCGTCGAGGCCATGCGCCGCGGTGCGTTCAACTACCTGCTCAAGCA
>JBDKUC010000368.1:0-6926 GCA_039679885.1 Thermoguttaceae bacterium
TTGCCGGGAGCGTGTTGTTCTCCCAAAGCCGCAACGTACCGCCATCTATAACCGTGGCACCTGTATAAGTGTTCATGCCAGTGAGCGCCATTGTGCCCGCCCCATCCTTCACAAGAGTGCCTGAACCACTAATGACGCCGTGGTAGACGGAAGTAGCATTTGGCTCCATTTGCAGCATGACAGTCAATGTTCCAGAACCGAGGAGAACATTACCGGTGGCGGTAGGCATGACACTCCCCAGAGCACCGATTGTCTGGCTCGTTCCATTGATGTCCAGCGTGCCGCCGGTGAACATTACGGTCAGGTACCGGGAAAGGCAATTGTCACTGCTTAGTCGCACCGTGCCCGCGTTGATCACCATCATCGCGTTCCCGTCGGCTGCGATCGTTGCGGTGGGCGCAAGCGTGAGGGTGCCAGTACCTAGCTTCCCGAGAGAGCCATGATTGAAGATGGTGCCCGAGTAAGTCATGTCCGTTGCATCGGCAATCCCCAGACTTCCCGAGATCGAGATGGTACCGCCGTGAACGCCGCCGCCGTTGATCGAACCAACCGTCGCACTCGCATCGTAGCCGACCTCAAACGTCGCGCCGGGAACGTCTGCCAATGTGACGGCCGTTGAGGACTTGAACAGCCCCGACTGCAACGCCAGAGTCCCTCCATTAACAGTCGTGGTACCGGAGTAGAAATCGCCCGCAGAGTTGGTGTTGATGCCTAGCCTGCCGGAGCCTTGCTTGACCAAGTTCCCTGTGCCGCTGATCGAGCCGGTGAGGATAGTACTTGTTCCATCTCCGACAGTCAGCGTGCCAGAATTGAGAACAACACGGGCCATCCCGCTGACGGAAGCCACCGTTTGATTGTGGCCATTCAGGATCAATTGGTTTGCGGAGTTTGCCGCGAAAACGACTGCGGTGCCAACAGGGAGGCGGTCATCGCCGCCTGAGAGCTGTAACGTGCCGCCGTTGATGCCGGTCGGACCGGTGTAAGTGTTGGCGCCGGTGAGGATCAGGCCGCTACCCTGCCCCAACTGGAGGCCACCGCCTGCGCCACTGATCACCCCTCCGTAGGACCCGGTACCTCCAATGAATTCAAGCGTGCCAGATCCAAGGGTGACGTTTCCACCATTCGTGCCGCCACCGTTAAGGGCTGAAATGGTCGTCGAGTGACCATTGAGATCCAATGTCACACCGGTCGCGTCAGCCAACGTAATTGCGGTCGTGTACCATAAATTGTGGTCAGCAGCAAGCCGTAACGTGCCGCCGTTAATAGTCGTTGTGCCTTGATAAGTACAAAACGGGCCGGAAAAGGTCAACGTTCCGTCTCCCTGCTTGGTCAAGTTGCCAGCGCCACTGATTGTGCCGCTGTAGATGGTACTCGTTCCATCTCCTACGGTCAGCGTGCCAGAACCGAGGGTGATGGCACCGGGCCCACTTAGAGAGCCGATAGTTTGGTTCTGATTGTTGAGGTCTAGGGTACCGCCGGTGAATACGATCGCTGTACTGAGGGGCAGGCGATTGCTACCGCCCGAGAGTTGAATTTTGCCAGCGTTGATCGTCGTTGCACCGCCATAGGTGCTGTTGCCGGTGAGTGTGAGCGTGCCTGTGCCTTGCTTGATCAGATTGCCCGTCGAGCCACTGATCGCGCCCGCGTAGGTCGTGTTTGCTGTCGTTGCAACCGTAAGCGTGCCGGAGCCGAGAGAAACGTTGCCGCCGTTGGCGCCACCGCCGCTGAGGCCGGCGATCGTCTGATTCTGGCCGTTGAGGTCCAAGAGCACGCCTGCCACATTCGCCAAACTGACTGTCGTGCTCGTGGGCAGACGATTATCGCCGCCGGACAGTCGTATCACACCGCCGTCGATCGTTGTTGATCCCCGGTAGGTATTGGCCCCGGCGAGCGTCAGGATGCCGGAACCCTGCTTCCTCAGCTTGCCGGTACCCATAAACGCGCCTGTGTCGCTGAGTACGCCGGAGTACGTGCCGCTGCTATTGTTCCCGCCGATGATCAACGTCACGCCGTCGACGAATCCATCCGAAATGAGTGGAAGGTCTTGATCGCCCTGGAGGCCGCCGAGGACGATTTGGGGATAGCTGTAGAAGACGACTGAACCACCATAGTTGTTGTAGTCCAGTGTGCTGTTGGACAGGGCCTTCCAATTGGCAATGGCCAAGACGCCTCCGCAGACCTTCGTCGTGCCGCCGTAGGTGTTGTTGCCGAGGAGCATCAGAGTACTGGTGCCGCTTTTGGTTAAACCTCCCTCTCCACTAATGGATCCGGCAACATAGAAATCAGCCGTTCCGTTGCCCTGAAATGTCGTGTCGTTAACCAACGCGATATTGGATTTAATCATGTAGCTAAAGCCGGCCGCACCGGAGGCTGCATTCAGATTAACCACGGGCGCCATCGAGCCGTTGCTGACGAAATTCAAATAGCTACTGGCGGAGGAGCTGTTGACGGCGATCGTTGCTGAGCCGCTGGCCGGTCCGGTGCCCTGGAGAGTCAAAACGTTCAAGGAAAAGGGGCCAACAAGATCATTGGTGCTTGCGTTCTTCAGGCCGCCGGCGATAACGGTCGAAGTGTCGCCGACAAACGTCAGCTCTGTCGCGGCGTCGCTTTGCGGCGGCAGACTCCAGCCGGTTCCGAGCGACCACAGGTCGGTTGTCGAGTTGGTGGGCGTGTACGTGTAGACCACGGCGAGCGCAGTCTGAGACGCGTGGCACACGATGCACAAGATCAACGCTGCGAGGAAGACTCTCGCGGCCCATTTTTGTAACGCCAGATCAGCCTCCACTTGAACAGCCTTCGTGGTGATCATCTTTTTGCCATTAAGTGCCTGAGGTCGTGTCATGGAGGCGCTATCTCGCCACGGAGAATCGCAACGCGAGAGCGACGAGCGCTTTCCAGACTGTTAAAAGTAACGATGTCATCTCGCCCCACGCGGGTAGGTGATGCCCCGTCTATATTAACAAACCCTTTCGCTTATGCCTATTGTCACCCCTCATGCTGAGGGAACCGTGGGCTGCATGGCGATGCGCAGATCGTAGTTACCTTTACGAAACCCATGGGATCGGCGAGAACGCGACTTGGGCCGCGATGGATCTTCTTATGGCTGCTCGTCTTCACCCATCTTAGGATTGGGGGGCTTGGAGAGAAAAAGACGAAGAAGCGCGGCCAGGGCCAAGCACCCAACCCAATGTTTTAGGCGTTGTCGGGCTGCTGCGTTGCGAACGAGGTAGACTACGTTAAGCGATTGTGGGGTGCGAAGGTGCCCGCGGCCGGATCGAGGCTGTCAGCGGCGCGCCTGGGGGAAGGGTGAGACGGAATATACCTTTTTTAGCGTTGGAAACGCGCCCTGCAAGCGTCATCAAGGCGTCTGGTTGAGACGCTTCAAGCGAAGAGGTTCAACCATGAAGATCGTCGTTGTGGGCACGGGATATGTTGGTCTGGTGACGGGCACCTGCCTGGCCGAGACGGGCAATGAGGTCGTTTGCGTCGATTGCGATCAGAAGAAGATCGATATCCTCAACCGGGGACAGATTCCGATCTACGAACCGGGGCTGGCGGAGTTGGTCGCGCGAAACGCGGCCGCGGGGCGACTGCGTTTCATGACCGATCTGGCCGCGCCGACGAAGACGGCGAAGCTCGTCTTTCTGGCCGTCGGCACCCCGCCGGCCGACGATGGCACAAGCGACCTTTCGGCCCTTTGGTCGGTGGTCGACCAGATTGCGCCGCACCTGGCTCCCTCGTGCATCGTCATCTGCAAGAGCACGGTGCCGGTCGGGACGAACGCCCTGCTTGCGGCGCGGCTCAAGGAACTGATCGGTCGAGAGATCGACGTGGCGAGCAACCCGGAGTTCTTGAAAGAGGGGATGGCCATCGAGGACTTCATGAAGCCGGATCGGGTGGTGATTGGCGCCCGGCGGCCGGAAGTCGTCGAGACGCTCACCGACCTCTATCAGCCGTACCTGAGGACCGACAAGCCGCTGTTGGTCATGTCGCCCGAAAGCGCCGAGATGACGAAATACGTGGCGAACGCCTTGCTCTCGACCAAGATCAGCTTCATCAACGAGATGGCGAACCTGTGCGAGTGCGCGGGGGCAGACATCAACGAGGTTCGCCGCGGCATCGGGCACGACAGCCGCATCGGTTTCGCGTTCCTCTTCCCCGGCGTCGGCTATGGCGGCAGTTGTTTCCCGAAGGACGTTCGGGCGTTGGCGGCCCTGGCCAGGGCCAGCGGCATCGAGCCGAGCGTGTTGGACGCCGTTCACGCCGTCAATGAGCGGCAGAAGTCCGTGCTCATCGAGAAGATCGAGCGGCATTTCGCCGGTCAACTGGCCGACAAATCGATCGCCATCTGGGGACTCGCGTTCAAGCCGGGCACGGATGACATCCGCGAGGCGCCCTCGCTACGGCTCATCGACCGGCTGCTCGAGGCGAAGGCAACGGTGCGCGTCCATGACCCCGAGGCGATGGCGAACGTTCAGGCCCTTTACGGTGACCGGCTGATCTACTGTTCGAAACGCGACGATGCGATCTTAGGCGTCGACGCGCTGGCCATCTGCACGGAATGGAAGCACTTCATCCATCCGGATCTCGAGGAGATGCGGCGAGTGATGCGGCAGCCGGTCATTTTCGACGGCCGGAACGTTTACAACCCGGAGCGGATGCGTCAGGCCGGCTTCACGTACTACAGCATCGGCCGCCCGCCGGTCGTCTAAGCCGCTGCCGGCAACGCGAGCCGGAGATCCTTCGCTGCGCTCAGGATGACGCCGTAGGCATCTATTTCCGTGATCGAACGGGCTGTCCTACCGCAGCTTTTCGAGCAGCTTCTGATCGACCGAGCGGCACGTTTCGTCGAGGAGCTTTTGCGCTTCCTCGAGAAGCGTCGCGCACTGTTGTCGTTTTTCCTCAACGAAGCAGCGATCGGTGATGTGCGAAAGGTTGATCAGCACGTTCCAGACGCCGCCGCGGACGCCGACGAAGGCGATTTGGCAGCCGACGGCCGCATCGGTGATGGAAGCGGCCATCCCCAGGTGAACCACGTCGCGGGCGAGTTGCATCGCCTCGAAGCTGAGCAAGGCCGTCTGATAGGGCACGTTGACGGCAATGGTCAGCCCCGCCTGCATCTTCTCGGTGCGAGTGCGTTTGCGCTCCGGCGTGTCGGAGGGTAGCCGCATCGCTTCGAGATAGGCGTTGAAGGCCTCGGTGTCCTCGTCGACGGCGGCCAGCAGTTTGTCCTTGACCGCCTGGGCTTTCTGGGCCACGTCGGCCAGCCGCTTCTGCTTCTCCGCGTCGTTCGACTTGTTGTGCGTCAGGTTGGCCACCATCGCGCCGAGGGCCGCGCCGAGGGAACCGGCCAGCGCGGCGATCGAGCCCCCGCCGGGGGCCGGCGTGTCGCGCGAGACTTCGTCGGCGAAGTCGGCCACGCCGAGCCGCACCAGAGCGTTCTCTTTTTGCGAAGGCAATCCAATCACTTTCTTCTCCACGTTGAAAGGTTGTACGTCGCTCAAGCCCATCGAGAACAGGGCCGTCTCCAGAAGGTCGGATGCCGGCACGCCCGGCGAACTCCCCTGCTTGATCCGGTAATACTGGCCGGCCTCGAGCATGGCCTGATATGGAACCATGCCGACGATCTCGCTCCCGGTGACGACCAATCCGCGTTCGGCGGCCAGGCGTCGAGCCTCTTCGAGCACGAGATGCGGCGGCGTGACGTGATAGTTGGTCAGGTTGATCGAGATCTGCGATCGGCGGTATTGATCGACGTACCAGCCGATGGCCTTACAGAAACGAAACTTGCCGGCGCGGCGGACCTTTTGGCCGACGACGTGGTCCTGTGGGCCGCCGGCCGCCTCGATCATGGCTGCGAGGTCGTAACGGTGTTCGCTCCGGCAGTGCTCCGCAACCTCCTGAAAGGTTCGCCCGACGAAATCGCAGTTGCCGCAGGGGAAGTGGTTCTCGCCGTAAAAGAGGATCTCGCCGCGGTTGTAGTAGGGCGAGCCGGTTTTGGCGCGGGCAACGCGGCCGGACTCGCGAAGCTCGAGGGCGATATCGCTTGCGGCCGATTTGTCGCGGGTGTTCAGGGTGACGTTGTAGGCGATCAGGAACTCGCGGGCGCCGATCACCGTCGCGCCCGAGCGAGGATTGAACGTGGCCGGGCCGGCGTCGGGCGTCCACCGCGGATCCTGGAGCTTGGCGGCCAGCCCTTCGTACTCGCCTTCGCGGATGTTGGCAAGATTCGCACGCTCGGGCGTTTGGGCGGCCGCTTCGTAGAAGTAGACGGGGATGCCCAGCGCGCCGCCCACCCGCTGGCCAACGCGTTGGGCGATGGCCGCGCACTCGTCGAGTGTAATGCCCTCGACCGGCACGAAGGGGCAGACGTCCGTCGCGCCGAGCCGCGGGTGAGCGCCATGATGGCGGCTCATGTCGATCACCTCGGCCGCCTTGGCGATCGCCTGGTAGGCCGCTTCGGCGACCGCATCGGGCGAGCCGACAAAGGTGACGACCGTCCGATTCGTGTCTCGGCCCGGATCGACGTCGAGCAGCGTGACGCCCGCGACGGCCTCGATGGCATCGGTGATCTGGCGGATTTTGGCGGCATCCTGCCCTTCGGAGAAGTTGGGCACGCACTCGACTAGGGGCGCAGGCATCGGGGCGTCTCTCGTTGAAAAATCCGGAATCGGTGGGGGCAGCAAGCCCGGCACGCCGTTTTCGTTCGCGGAGAATCGGGAAGCGAACGGCCAACGCTGTCAGCGGGCTTGGCTGGCTTGCGAAGCCCAACCGAGTACTTGCGCCCCACCATACTGGAAGAACGGCGGTCCGGCAATCCCCGGCGTGGTCGTGCGGGGAGGAAAAGTCAGCGACTTCAATTCGGCCATTGCCGCGCGGATGCCTGCCGGCAGCGCGACGCCGGGCTCGGAGGACCTCAGCGCGGC
>JBDKUC010000070.1:0-6928 GCA_039679885.1 Thermoguttaceae bacterium
GCGGCAAATGCGGCTCGATCTGTTCCCACAGTTCATCCGAAACAATTTCCGCCATGCGTAGGCCTCCTTGCGTTACGCGTTGGCGGGATAATACTCAATCAATCGTGGTTTTGAAATAGCGTCTTAGCAAGCATGGCGACCAAAAAATCTCCGACAGACTGAATCACCACACTAGCTAGGGAAGATTGAAATCGATGACGTTCTGCCCTGGCTTCACCTCTCGCGACAACGGAGTCGTGTCTTGGCTGGAGTATTGCTCGGGCACCAGCCGTTGGACGGCCATGACCTGCTCCGCTCGCGCGCCCTGGCCGCTCAGGGCTCGGCGGATCTCCTCATCGCGGCTCTTCGGCGGGGCCGTTGTTGGTGCGGCTGCCGAGGCCATCGCTTCAATCGTTACTTTGTGGCTGCCCAACAGCGCGCCGTCCCCCGGCTTGAAGGTCATTAGCGTGTAGGCGCCGTCCGGTTGGATTTGCCCCGTCGCCGTACGGCCCTGAGCCGGGTGGAAGGTGATCGTTCCGGTTGTGAGTGGCTTGCCGTTCCACGTCACTTTTCCGTGAACCGGCACCGTCTGCGGCATCCGCGGCCCACAACCGGCGAGCACCAACAGTCCAAGCGACAACTGACAGACTACTAGTTTTCGGAATCGACGGTCCATTCTTGTTGCATCACTTCTGGAAAAGGTCTTGTACTTGTACTACTAACTGGTTCTCCGATGGCGAAGGAAGAGGAACAGACCGGCCAGGATGGATGCCAAAAGAGCGATCGTCGAAGGCTCCGGGATCGGCATCACGCGGACCAGTTCGCCTCCGCCCGGCAAGAGGTTCAATACGGCCTGGTTGCTGCCGGTCGAAGTCCAGACGCCCAGGGTTGCGTCGAAGACTTGCAGATCGCCCGGCCCGACGAGCGTGTAGGTCTTGCTGGCCGTGTAATCGAGATTGATCACCATCGCGTAGCTGGCGTCGGCCAGAAGGTCATCGTTGCCGAAGAGCCCGAAGAGCACTCCCTTCACGGCGTTCCCGTCGTAATACGTCTGGTCCGCGACAGCCTCCAGGAGATGGAAGGGCGACGCGGCCGGCAGTTTTGTCGTTCCCGGCGGCAACATTCCCAGATGATACGCCCCGATCGACACCAATGGCTGAAGCTCCGCGGAAATGGCCGCGAACTCATGATTGAGCGGCGTTAGATTGTTGTACATCGTGATCGCAGTGTCATCGACCGGTTTGAGTCCTCCGGTATTCGCAGTCGGAGTGTAGTAATTGAAGTACGAGATCCCTTGTCCGCCGTAGGCCAGCGTGGTGTAGACGAGGAATCGCATCTGGTCGCCTGTCGGAAGACGCCAGCCAGAGTCCCATTGGCACGCCTGGACGATGTTCATAAACGGGAGGTTGGCCGTCTTCGCAGCGGAGCGGACCTGAGCTAGGTTGTCGAAGTACCAGTGTGTGTCCCCGCCGGCCATCAACTGGTAATTGTCATAGCTAAGCAAGGACGGTTTCACGGTGCTGACGAATTTGTTCAGGTATGTCGAATACGAGGCCGCGCCGAGGTTATAGGGAGTGGTGTAACTGCCGAGAAGGTTGATGTAGGACAGGTGGTTCGGATCGCGCTGGCTGATATACGAAGTCAGGGCGCCAAGATTGGTGAACGCGGATGCTTTTGGCTCGTCCGCGCAGAAATAGCAGTAACCGGCCGGTGATGCCTTGAACACGTCGATCAGTGCGTTGAGTTGCGCGAGCTTCGTCGAATCGTTCAGCGTCGTCGGCGTGAGCAAGTCCTTGTTATAGAGTTGCGCACGCAGTCCGTACTTCTGCGCGACGGCAAGCTGGGTGGCCAGCGACTCGGGCGAATCGCCGTTCACATACACCATGTTGTAGCCGCCGGCGACCTCCCACTGGGCCAGCGCGTCGGTCAACGGCAAATCGCCGCTCCAATGCGTGACGATCGGGGCCCCTATCTCCCACGCGGCAAACGCATGGCTCGACGGCGCGGCGGCGACAATGGTAATCGCCAGGACAATCGCGATGCAGAACACGTGTTGCTTGCGGACGTTGCTCATCTTGCACTCCGGGACATCTTGGAATCGTCTGGACACGACTTGGATGGTTGATCTCTTCTAGGGTCGCATGGCCAGACACGACTAGTACTTGATGTTCGCTTCGCTTCCTGCCCTGGTGGATAGGGCTTGATAGACGTTGAAACCGATTGAGTCATGAAGCATGTTCACGGAGCCGTCGCAAAAGAGGAAGAAGGCGCCGTTGGGGTGGGGGCTGCTAAACGGCACGTTTTGCTCCATGTACTGAGTCATCGGCATGTGCACACTGTTGAGGGCGTACTTGGTGCTTGCCAACAAACGCCCATTTTGCTGGGTCTTGGCAGGCTTCGTCGCGTCCCCTTGGTTCGCGCTTCCGCCCTCGACCCAGGAGGCCGGCCCGCCCACGTTCATGTCGCCGTAGCCCGATCCTTCGCCCCAGGGCGTTGGATGTGACACTTCACCGATCGCAAAGGTGTTGCTCAGCCCGTCATAAATCTGGCTGAGCGGGAGGAAGCTATTGGTGTAGAAGACGCCGTCGACATACACGTCGCCGCGCCAGTTCGTCGCATATAGCTTCCGGCCTCCCGAGACTCCCATGAAATCCTTGCGCCAAGTGATCGTCGTCCACTGCGAGCTGGGGCACTGATAGGCAGGCATGGGCGCCGTAGCCGCCGCTTTGTTGTCCACCCAGAACTGCATCCAGCCGCCTTGCTTGGTGATGTACGGAGCGTATTGCGCCCAGTTGTTGTCTTTCTCCACGTAGGGAAAGATGGTTACGAACAGCCCCGTGCCACGGCAGCTCCCACTGATGCAGTTGCCCGGGTCTTGGACCGCGGAACCCGCGGGGAGCCGGCCCATCGAGGTGACGTAGTTGTGCAGCGCCAATCCTATCTGCTTCATGTTGTTGGAGCACTGCACCTGCCGGGCGGCCTCGCGGGCTGCTTGGACTGCCGGGAGCAATAGCGCGATCAAGATTCCAATGATCGTGATCACGACCAAAAGTTCGACCAGCGTAAAACCTGCCCGTTTCCGAGGTCTGGAACACATCGCTTGCTTACCTCTCTCTTCACGCGTTTTGGAAAAGTGAATCGAACGACATCCGAAAAGGGTTCCGGCGGCGCACCTCCGACCCAGCAGCCGGGGGCGAGGAGTCGTCACAGAATTAGTTGCGTAATTGCACCGTGGGACGGACGTCCTAAAGCGTCCAGTTTCGGGACAGATTTGGAAATCCGTCCTACGGTTCTTCCTGGTCACCGTTTACTAACAACATCAAACGATCGAGCGTCGCTTCCTTCGCACATACCAGAGCAGCCCGGCCAGACCGCAAGCCAACAGCGTCAACGTGGATGGCTCGGGGGCGACGAGGAGCCCGTTGGACTGCAAGGCGCCGAACCAAGCGTCTCCCATCTTGTCGTAGCCGCTCTGATTGGGATGCACTCCATCGGAAGATAGATCCGCGGCGGTCAGCTTGCTATACATATCGAGGAAATAGACTGGCTGGCCGCTATTCTGGTGCGCCGTCACGACGCCGGGGATCAATGCGTTGAAGGCGTTCTCCTTGGTTCCCCAACTACTCAATGGCGTGCCGGCCAATGGGGTGAGGTTGGCAACGATCATTGCTGGGGCGGGGCGGCTCTGCTGCTGATAAATCTGATAGATGTGGCCGATCAGCGTGTCCAAGCGGGTCTTCGCGGTTGTGGCCGACGCCCCTTGGGCAAGGTCATTGATTCCGGCAAGCAGCAGAATCACCTCGGGATGCGCGCCGGCGTAGCCGGTCGTGCCCGTCAACCAATAGCCACCGTTCCATCCGCCCGTGTCGTCATTGTAGGAGGCGACATTGCCGTCAAGATTGGTGTTGATCTGGTCGAGGCGGATACTGCCATGCCCCTCGTGGTGTGTCTGACCGGCGTTGGTCAGGGCGGCCGAGGGGTCGTCGACGCTGCTGCCAACAAGCTGAACGCTGTAATGGGCGTCACTGAGCCTCTGATAGAGCTCCTCGCGGTATCCGCCCGGGATGTTTCCGCTCGCCGCGTGTCCGGCGGTGATCGAGTCGCCCAGCGGCATGATCTGCAATGGCGACGCGGCCGCGCAAGTCGCGTGGACGAACAACGCCGCGGCAACACAAGCAATCAGAATCGGGGTAAAGGGCTTTCGTTGATGCATTTGAACGTGCCGCCTTCTAAGGATTTTTTGGCAATACAGGAATTGGAGAGGGTCTCGAACAGGCCTTCGGCCTCGTCGTGGGACTTGCCCGCGGCGACGCCGAAACGAAAACTATAATCGTCTACATCCCACGTCGCTTTCTGCGTGCATACCAGAGCAGCCCGGCACACCCGCAGGCCAACAAGGTCAGCGAGGAGGGCTCGGGCGTGGAAACGAGGAGCCCATTGGACTGCATGGCGTCGAACCAGGCGTCTCCCATCTTGTTGTAGCCGCTTTGGCTGGGATGAAGGCCGTCGGCGTTCCAGAGGTCGGGGTTGGAGCTGATCGAGGGGCTGTTGTTCAGCTTCGAGTGCATATCGAGGAAATAGGCCTTGTGCCCCTGACTGGCATACGTGGAAACAAGCCCGGGAAGCGACGCGTTGTATGCGGTCACCTTGCTGTTCCAAGCGGTGTAATTGTTGCCGGCGAGAGGCGTCAGGCTGGCGAGAATCACGGCCACATTCGGGCGGTCTTGGAAAATGTGGTTCAGTAGCGAGTTCATCCGCGCCGTCACCGTGGATACCGTAGGGTACGGAGCGGAGTCGATGTCGTTGATCCCGCACATGAGCAGAATCACATTCGGGTAGACAGCGGCGCGGGCGCCCGTTCCGGCGAACCAGTAGCCGCCGTTGCCGTTGGTGTAATTCGTGTTGCCGTCGAGGTTGCCCTCGAGCTGGTCGACCTGGATCCCGTTGTGCCCTTCGTGGTGGTCTTGGCCGGCGTTGGTCAGCGTGGCCGTGGGGCTCTCCGTGTCGCTGCCGACGAACTGGAAGGAGACCCCGGCGTTGGTGAGACGCTGATACAGTTCGGCGCGATATCCGCCCGCGACGTTGACGCCGTTGGTGATCGAATCGCCCAGGGGCATGATCTGAATCGGCGCGCCGATCGTGGACGTCGCGTTGGCCGATAGGGCCACAGCGACGATGCAAATCAAGAGCGTTGTAGTCAGTTTACGCATAGTTGAAATTCCAAGATGTCGAAATGGCGTGTGGCGGCAACAAGCCGTGCCTCATCCCCGGATTCCACGAGCTGTGTGTATGAATTGCAGATCAAAGAAATGACACACGAAAGGGGCTCCGGCGCCGCCGCACTTCACGGCGGCGGCCGCCGGAGCCAGTCAATCCAATCGCGATACTTCTGATCAATCGTCTTACTTGCGATTCCTCCAGGCATAGCACAACAAGCCAGCCAGGCCGCAGCACAGCAGGGCCAGGGTGCCCGGCTCCGGAACTGCCGTGGAAATCGAGGGGTTGTCGAAGGCAGACACTCCCGAGGTGTTGTGATCGAACCGCGGCAAGACCATCGTGGCCGTATAGACGCCGCCGGTGGAGGTCAATCCCAGGTTGATGCCAGCCAAGGCGGGATCATACACGGGGGCCGCGCCAGTCGTCATGTCCTGGAGAGAAAAGCTGACGACCTTCCCACCAGTGACGGAGAAATCGACGACGACCTTGCAGTCGTACCAATCCTTGGCCGTCAGCGACGTGATGCTGCCGTTGTTCTCGCCCGTTGCCGTGCGGAGGTAGGACTTGCTGTTGGTGGTGCCGATCTGGGCCCAACCCATGGCGAACGAGTTCGACAGGCTGCCGAATTCCCAGAAAGTGGAAACACTCTCTTTTGCAGTCGTCGTGCACGGGCAGATCCAGGCGTCAAACGCAACATTGGTGTCCGCGCTCGTGAAAGCCACCGAGATGGACTTCTGAACGTAGTAGCTCGTCCCACTTGCCGAGGAATTGGTGCCCGCAGCGTTGGTCGTATTGCCGCCGTTCCCCACGGCGTTGACGACCTTCGGAGTGTTCGTCCCCGCGAACGGATTGACCCAGCCGTCTTGGCCACCCAGTGACGAGCCGACGGTGAGTCCTTGGGAATCGAAATCGTAGGAGAAAAGCGTGTCGGCCATGGTGCCCGTGGCGACCAGCGAAACCGCGACAGCGCAGACACACGTGAGAAGGAAACGATTCATCGTTGTGACTCCAAAGTTTGAAACGGAACTGTCTTACCTCGCCGACCATCGGCGACCTAGTTCCTGCCCTTATGACAGGTCTCCGCGCGGCAACCATTTCCTCCTGGGGTGCTCACGGCTCTGCGTCCCCCCGCCTTGAAGCTTGGGGGCATGCACCAGCAGCGCTCCTCGCTGCCTCGAACTCCGTCGAACGATTCTGTGGCTGCGTGCCTCCTTGTTGTTTGGGATGACGTTGTTGATAAAAACTGCCGATTCAAGTGCCACGAAAGTGGCGGCCTATTGCTGTGACCAGACTGCACGCCGCCCGGGCGTCGCCACGCGGCAGGGCCGCGGGCGACGCCGGAGCGTGCATGCAACTCACCAACAGGTTGCGCTTAAGTTGGCTCCAAAGTTACTTGCGGGTCCTCCATGCATAGCAGAGCAGGCCAGCCAGCCCGCAGCACAACAGGGCCAGCGTGCCCGGTTCCGGAACCTGGTTCGAAATCGAGATGTTGTCGATGGCCGAGGTTCCACTCGTGTTGTGGTCGAATCGCATTCCAAGGGTGGTGGCCGTGTAGACGCCGTCGGTGGCCGTCAGCCCTAGGGAGATATTTGCCAAACCGGTGTCCGCCGTGAACGCCGTCTCGCCGGCCGTGAGGTTCTTGAGGCTATACGAGGTGAGCACCCCGCCCGCGGTGGAAAAATCAATCACCGCCTGGACCTCGTACCAATTGTTCTTTGTCACCGACAACACG
>JBDKUC010000400.1:0-22527 GCA_039679885.1 Thermoguttaceae bacterium
CCTGAATGTCACGCTCGCGGAGCCCCGGCGTCTCGTCTGCCATACAGCCTCCCTGCCATCTTGACAGTTTTCGGCAATGGCTAGATCAATGCGCAAATTCCGTGCCGAACACACGTGGAATGTCCCCCTTTGCGCCTCCCCCATTTGTGCCCCCGCCCCGGAATGCCCCCGCTGGTCCAGGACACCCATTACTTTGCTTCCCGTTTTTCGTTTTCGGGCGGCAAGAAGACGTTGAAGGGCATTTCCTTGGTCACGGTCTCTTTAGTTACGGTGTCCCTCAGTTCGACGTGAAGGTAGTACGATCCGGCGCGGTTCGGAACAAATGGGCATATGAAAGCTCCATACGGCATGGTGACGCTGCGTCGGAATCGAGATGCCGTCCAGACGGTAATCTGTTTTCGATTGTGGTCCTGAAACGATGGTATTATCTCCACGTCGTGTGAGTTGGCTCTCTCCGGCACGTGCGCTCGACAGATCGCGGCGACTGGTTCGCCAACGGTTAGGTTGTGTCCAACCGATACCCGACCTTCCCTGTCCGCGGACAGCCGAAAACAGCCCAGCCCAAACTGATTTTCGTCGGTGATCGTAATGGGGACCTCCCTGCTGGCCGTGCTGTCCGCGATATGATCTTTCGCGACCAACCGCACCGTGTAGCGTCCAGGCGTTACTTTCCGGGGACACTCCCAAATTAACGATGAGGTGACGGAGCAAGCGTCGGAGTAAAGCGCCGCCCTTATTTCCTTCGCCTTTTCGTCCTTGACGCAGACGGATGAATCGGGAGCCAACATACACATTGCGAGCGTGCAATCCGTCTTTTGATCCGCATTGCGGGCAAGCCCACTGCATATCGCGGCAAGAGACACTTTTTCCCCACGCATAAAGACGTTGTCGGTGGGACCACCGAAGCAACCACTGGTCGGATAGGCGTCGATCGACAGCGTCTTCTTGCCTCTATCTGTTGCTACAGACTCGGCAGCGATTGGAGATATCCCAGGGAGAGGGTGGACGACCACCGGAAGATCGCACACCTCGACTTGATTTGTGGATAGGTCCTTTGCCTCGATGTGGACCCGATAAGAGCCTATCTCGCCAATGTCGAAGTAGGCGCCGTCCACAAACTGGATTCCGTTTTTCAAGTTACTTTCTGATTTGTTGACAGGTGGAAACTCGCAGACCGCGCGATTGTGGCGGTCGAATACGGTGACGGATAATCTTACGGCGGCGCTGTTATACTTGTCCTTCGGAACGCGAACATCGAATCTCACGCCGATACGTTCACCCACCGTAACATTGCCGCCTGAAGCATGGAGCAGATTCTCGTCACGGTATAAACCCGCATTCAATATACAAAAGTGGTCCCTATCGAGCACCTCGACCTCGCAGCTCTTCTTCGCGAGTTCAGTTCTTACAATGTCACAAACGGACAGATGCACGCGATATCGTCCCTTCGAAGCCGACATTTTCGTTTGGAACGAGAAATAGACAACGGCGTCGCCATCCCCGAGAGGAAAAGAGCCTTCGTTGTCGAAACCATCCCCGGCCCCGGCTAAATCGTTCCCAGAAGGACAAGATATCCCGTACACGTAGCCGGGGTTAAGATCTCTGCCAGGCGTCATGTGGATTCCCGAGATCTTTGCCGCGAAGAATATCCTTTCGCCTGCGACAAAAGGCTTGTGCCGTCTGCACCCGCGCACCCCGTACACCGGATACATGTCATCAATTCGAAGGGCGCTCTTTGTCTTGGCGGAAGCGGTGCTCTTTGCGGCGTCGGCCGCAAGGCTGGTCCCACCGCCCGCTAAGACCTGCGTTAAGATGAAAACCAAAACCGCGCGAAATGCAATCCGCGTCATTTGCTGGATTCCTGTGGCTAGTAGCCCGGGGGGAGATAAAGGGCAGAGGCCCATATTCTGGGTAAAACGATACGTTTGGATGGTCTTCGGCGCGCTTTGTACGAGCGAGCGAAAAGGGATGCGTCATGCGCCCGATTCCGCATCCTTGATACCGCAATTGGACCTCTCTTTCCCCCTCTGATGTCCTGCTTGATGTTCCGCGGGGATTTCCTGCATAACAACATCGACCGCCAACGCGATTTCGGACTAGCTCTACAGAAGGGCGGATAGGCCCGCCGCTGAACCGGGATTCTAACTCATTCTCGCACTGAGGCAAGCTGAGCTTCACCCGCGGGCGTGACAAGCGTTCTTGGCGGCGTCCCTGTTGCCCCAAGGTTCTCCAAGCCCAGGGCAGCGCCCTGGGGAAAAGATGCGAAGGTTTTCGTGCCAACGGGCCAACGGTTCGCCGATCGGTTGGCCCGTTTGGCCGGTTGTACGATTCCTATCCAACCCGCATCCCCAGGGCGTTGCCCTGGGCTGGGCGAACGGCAGGGCCTTCGGCCCACAGGGGCATCGCCAAGAACAATCGCCGCGTCCTCACCCGCCCATCCGGCGGTACTGCGAAGGCGACATGCCGGTCTTCTTCTTGAAGATCTTCGAGAAGTGATAGGGGTTCTCGAAACGCAGCCCGGCCGCCACCTCGCGGACAGGCAAGGTCGTGCCATGCAGCATCTCCCGGGCGCGGTGGATGCGAAGCTGAAGGTGGTACTGATACGGCGACAGGCCGGTCTGCTGCTTGAACGCCCGGCGGAAATGGGCGTAGCTGAACCCGAGCGACGCGGCCAGTCGAGCCATGTCGACCAGCCCCTCCACCTGTTGGGCCAACAGAATCTTCGCCTCGCGAACCGCCGCGGCCGTCCGGCCGCTCGTGCGAGAGGTTCGCGTGGCCGACAGCGTCGCCGCCAAAATCTCCATCGTATTGGCCGCAATCAGTTGCTGATAGCCGGCCGGTTCGAGCCGAATGCGGTCCAAGATGCTCAGGTACGGCTGCAAGATCGCGTCATCCAATTCGGCCGCGAGCAGAGGCGTCTGCGGCGAGAAGAACCCACGTTCCACCAGCCGCCGGACGTAGTCGCCGTTGTAGCTCACCCAGTACTCATCCCAACCGGTCGCTTTCAAGGGCCGATAGCGATGCCAGACACCCGGGAACAACAGCAGCACGCCGCCCGTCTTCACCTCGCGCGGACCGGTCGCTTCCGACTCGAAGACTCCCTCGCCGCGCGTGATATAGAGGACCTGATACTCGGGCAGCACTCGGCCGCGGTCCCAGGCGAACTGATAGAGCCCCGGGTGCACGCTTCGGGGGTAGCGGCTTCCGGGCGGGACGCTCGAATAGCCGGCGCCGGTGACGTACAGGTCCCACTGGGCGTCCCGCTCGCTGACGGGCAGATAGCGGAAGAACTCTTGGAGCAATGCAGACATCGGCCCACCTATTATAGGGATTGCCGTCGGGCGGGCCTCCGTCAGGCTCGCCGCGCCGCCGCTCTCCGGTTTATCTTGGGGAACCGGCACACCTTAACCCCGCTGCGGAACCTCGGCGGCAGCGTGAGGAGCGTCCCGAGGAGCCATGCTCAAAAAACACATCTCACTGCACACTTTAGCAATCGCCAAATCAAATTGCAACGGCTAGCATGATCGCTGATTGTTGATAATTGCCTCCCTCTTTTTCTTGAGGTCCTCGCTATGACATCGCCCGCTTCGCTCGAAAAATCCTATGCCCTGGCGAAAGAACAGTATGCCGCCTGGGGCGTCGACACCGACGCCGCCTTGGAACGCCTCAAGGGCATCGCCGTGTCGATCCAATGTTGGCAGGGGGACGACGTCGGCGGGTTCGAGAGCACGGCCGGACTGAGCGGCGGCATCATGGCCACCGGCAATTACCCCGGCCGCGCCCGCAACGCCGATGAGCTGCGGGCGGACGCCGAGAAGGCGATGAGCCTGATCCCCGGCCGGCACCGTTTCAGCCTCCACGCAATCTATCTGGAGAACGGCGGCAAGAAGGTCGAGCGGAATGAGATCGGACCGGAGCATTTCCAGGGCTGGATGGACTGGGCGGCCGAGCGCGGCATCAAGCTCGACTTCAACCCGACGTTCTTCTCGCACCCCAAGTCGGCCGACGGCTTCACCCTCTCGCACCGCGATCCGGCCATCCGCCGTTTCTGGGTCGAGCACGGCATCGCCTGCCGCAAGATCGGCGCGGCGATGGGCCGCCGCCAAGGCTCGCCAGCCGTGACGAACCTCTGGATCCCCGACGGCATGAAGGACGTGACGGTCGATCGCCTCGGGCCGCGGGAAATCCTCAAGAAATCGCTCGACGAGGTCTTCGCGCCGCAGATTGATCCGAAATACAACCTCGACTCGGTCGAAAGCAAGCTGTTCGGCATCGGTTCCGAGACTTACGTCGTCGGCTCGCACGAGTTCTATCTCGGCTACGCCGTGGCGAACAAGAAGCTGCTGACGCTCGACGCCGGCCACTTCCACCCGACCGAGACGATCGCCGACAAGATTTCGTCGTCGCTGGTCTTCCTCGATGAGCTTCTGCTGCACGTAAGCCGCGGCGTCCGTTGGGACAGCGACCACGTCGTCATTCTGAACGACGATCTGCGGGCGACCGCCGAAGAGATTGTCCGCGGCGACTTCTTGGATCGCGTCCACATCGGGCTGGACTTCTTCGACGCCAGCATCAACCGCGTGGCGGCCTGGACGATCGGCACGCGATCGATGCTCAAGGCCCTGTTGCTGGCCCTGCTCGAACCGACCGCCATGCTTCGCGACTTGGAAGCGAAGGGCGACTACACCTCCCGGCTCGCCCTGCTGGAAGAACTCAAGAGCTTGCCCTCGGGGGCCGTTTGGGATTACCATTGCCAAAAGATCGGCGCCCCGGTCGGCCGCGCCTGGCTCGACGCCGTCAAGCAGTACGAGGCCGAGGTGACCAACAAGCGGAAGTAGTGCGGAGAGGGCTTGGGCCTTAGGGCTTCGGTCTTAGGCCTTCGATCCAAATATCCGCCGAATGCACGACCCAGGACCCAAGACCCAAAACCTAAGACCCAAGATCTAAGACCAGGAACCCTGCCATGTCGCTCTTCGCTGAAGCGAGTTCACCCACCGCCGCCCCCATGCTCGGCGTCCTGATCTTCATGCTCGGCGGCTTGGCCGGCGCGATCTTCTACCTCCCGTTCAAGCAGGTCAAGAACTGGGCGTGGGAAAGCTACTGGCTGGTCTACGCCGTCTTCGGCCTCATCGTCGTGCCCTGGGCATTGGCTTTTGCCATGTCGCCGAACGTGCTCTCGGTCCTGAAGGCCGCGACGCACAAGGAACTCGGCTACTGCTTCCTCTGCGGCATGATGTGGGGCGTCGGCGGGCTCACCTGGGGATTGATGATCCGCTACCTGGGCGTCGGGCTCGGCCTGGCCCTCGGCTGCGGCATCTGCTCCGCCACTGGCACGTTGATCCCGCCAATGCTCAAGGGCGACTTCTCACAGCTCATCTCGAATAGCGCTGGGCAAGCATCTCTCGCTGGAGTCGCCGTCTCGCTCATCGGCATCGTCCTCGTCGGCGGCGCGGGCATGAGCAAAGAAAAAGAACTGCCAGAAGAGGAGAAGAAGAAAGCGGTGGCCGAGTACAACTTCAAGCTCGGCCTATTCGTCGCGATCTTCTCCGGGCTGATGAGCGCCGGCATGAACTTCGGACTGCAGGGCGGCCCGAAAATCACCCATCTCGCGCTCACCACCACGCCGGCAACTTCGCCGACTTGGGCCGGAATGCCGGTCCTCGTCGTTGTGCTGGCAGGCGGATTCGTGGTCAATGCCCTCTGGTGCCTGTTCCTCAACGTGAAGAACCATACGACCGGCGATTACGTGAAGTCGGCGACGCCGCTTTTGGCCAACCTCGTTTTCGCCGGGCTGGCTGGCGCCATCTGGTGCTCGCAGTTCGTCTGCCAGAAAACCGGCGAGCCGGCGATGGGCAAGCAGGCGTACATCGGCTGGTCGACTCTGATGGCGAGCAGCATCCTGTTCAGCACCATCTTGGGAGTCCTGCTCGGCGAATGGCGCGGCACCAGCCGACGCACGCGAACCCTGCTCGCACTCGGGCTGGTGCTGCTGGTCGCCTCGGCGGCGATCTCCGCCTTTAGCGGTTACCTGACGCCGGCGAGCTTCTGAACGAAGCATGCGGCGGCGCGTTTTGTCGTTCAAGAACGGTTTCCTGCCTTCCGACCTTCCCACCTTCCAAATTCGGAGCACGGATCATGCGAACGTTTGCCTTCGCACTATGCAGCCTCTTGGCAACGGTCTCGGCCTATGCGGCCGACAGCCCGGCGACGGCCGATTACCTGCGGTGCGAATACCGCGTCAATCCGCTCGGCATCGACGTGACGGCGCCGCGGTTCTCCTGGGAGATGCAGGACGCCCGGCGGGGTGCGAAGCAGACGGCCTACCAGATCCTCGTGGCCAGCACGCCGGAAAAGCTGGCCGCCGATGAAGGCGACCTCTGGGACACCGGACGGATCGCCTCCGACCAGTCGACGCAGATCGTCTACGCCGGCAAGCCGCTCAGCTCGCGCACACAGTGCCACTGGAAAATGCGGCTCTGGGACGCCGATGGCCGTGCAAGCGACTACAGCAAGCCGGCCCTGTGGACGATGGGGCTCTTGAAGCCCGAGGACGTCCGGGCCAAGTGGATCGGCGTTGACGGCCCGATGGTCGTCATGGACAAGAACAAGACGCCGCCGATGTCGTTGGACGATTGCGTTTGGATTTGGACGAAAGAACCAGGCATCGAGCCGCTCAAGGAAGCGCCGATCGGTTCCCGATATTTCCGCAAGACGCTCTCGCTGCCGGAGGGACGGGTGGTTCGCCGGGCGGTGTTCGGCGTTGGCGCCGACGATCAGTGGCAGGTCTACGTCAACGGGACGGAGGTCGGCGGCGGCAGCGGTCACCGGGCGCCGCGGCAATACGACGTCACCGAGCGACTGAAAGCCGGCGACAACTGCCTGGCCATCAAGGCCATCAACCTTGGCGTCTCGCCTGCCGGTCTCTATGGCAAGCTGATCGTCGAGTTTGAGCAGGGCGAACCGCTCGTGCTGTTGGTCGACGCCGGCTGGAAGGCGTCGGTGACGGAAAAGCCGAAGTGGCAGCAGCCCGACTTCGACGATTCCGGCTGGGCGGCGGCCGAACAATACGTGAAGTTCAGCGACATGAGGTACAAGATTCGCATCGCTCGGGAGACAACCTACTGCGCCTGCCCGTTGTTCCGCAAGGACTTCAAGGTTGGTGGCGAAATCCGCCGCGCGACGCTCTACGGCAGTGCGCTGGGCATCTATCAGCTTCACCTCAATGGGAAGGCCGTCGGCAACGACTATTTCACGCCCGACTGGACCGATTATCACAAGCGGGTCTACTACAACACTTACGACGTGACGGACTTGGTCCGCAAGGGTGAAAACGCCATCGGCGGCATCCTCGGCGCGGGCTGGTACACCGGCGGCATCGGCTGGCAAAACGGACGCGAGCACTACGGCAAGAACCCGCGGCTGTTCGCCCAATTGGAAATCGAACTGGCCGACGGAACCGTCCAGACCATCGTCACCGATGACTCTTGGCGGACGACCTTTGGTCCGTATCTCGAGGGCGAATTCCTCGCCGGCGAGACTTATGACGCTCGGCAAGCCATCCCGGATTGGGACAAGCCGGGGCTGGACGACAGCGGCTGGAAACCGGTCGCCGTGACCGACAGGACTGAGGCGAAGGTCCAGGCGTTTCCTGGCCTCAACGTCCGTGAGACCGAGAAATTGCCGCCGGTCAAGATCACGCAGCCAAGAGCCGGTGTCTACGTTTTCGATCTCGGCCAGAACTTTGCAGGCATCGCTCGGCTGAAAGCCCAAGGGCCGGCCGGAACGAAGATCACGCTTCGGTTCGCCGAAGTGCTCAATCCCGACGGCACGATCTACACGTCGAATCTCCGCGAGGCTCGGGTCATCGACACCTACGTCCTTCGCGGCGAAGGCGTGGAGGTTTGGCAGCCGCGATTCACGTTCCACGGCTTCCGATACGTCGAAGTGACCGGCTATCCCGGCGAGCCGACCAAGGACGCGATCACGGGCGTCGTTCTCAACTCGGACATTCCGCTGACCGGCTCGTTCGAGTGTTCGAGCCCCATGGTCAACCAGTTGTATAAGAACATCGTCCGGACGCAGCGGTCGAACTACATTTCGGTGCCAACCGATTGCCCGCAACGCGACGAGCGGCTGGGCTGGACGGGCGATGCGGTGAACTTCATGCGTGCGGCGACCTACAACGCGGACGTGGCCGCGTTCTTTACGAAGTGGCTGGTCGATCTCGAGGACGCCCAGCGCCCGGACGGCGAGTTTCCGAACGTTGCCCCGCGCGTCGTGGATCCGGCGGGCGGCGTGGCGGCCTGGGCCGACGCCGGCGCCGTCTGCCCTTGGACCGTCTATCAGGCATACAACGACAAGCGGCTTTTGGCGAAACACTACGACGCGATGGTCCGGTGGGTCGAGTATTGCCGAAAGCACAGCAAGGGCCTGTTGCGTCCCGCGGCCGGCTTCGGCGACTGGCTCTCGATCAAGGCCGACACCCCGTTGGACGTGCTCGCCACGGCCTTCTTCGCCTACAGCACACGACTGACGGCCGACGCCGCTCGCACGCTGGGCAAGACGGCCGACGCCGAGAAGTACGACGAGCTGTTCCGGCAGATCAAAGCGGCGTTCAACAAGGCCTACGTCTCTCCCGACGGCCGGATCAAGGGCAACACGCAGACCTGCTACGTCTTGGCCCTGGCGTTCGACCTGCTGCCGGAAGAGCAACGTCCGGCCGCCGTCCGCTATCTGGTCGACGACATCAAGTCGCACGACACGCATCTGACGACCGGCTTTGTCGGCACGAGCGTCCTGATGCCGACGCTGTCAGCCACCGGCAACACGCCGCTGGCCTACAAGCTGCTGCTGAACGACACGTTCCCGTCGTGGGGCTTCTCGATCAAGCATGGCGCCACGAGCATCTGGGAGCGGTGGGACGGCTGGACGCCGGAAAACGGCTTCCAAAACCCCGGCATGAACTCCTTCGCCCATTACTCCTTCGGCGCGGTCTCGCGATGGATGTTCCAAACCGTGGCCGGCATCGACGCCATCGAGCCGGGCTTCCAGCGGATCCGCATCCGCCCGCAGCCGGCCCCGGGGCTCGATTGGGTGAAGGCTTCCTACCACTCGATTCGCGGGCCGATCGCGTCGGAGTGGCGCGTCGACGGTTTAGCCAACGGCACGTCGGTCGGAAGGAGCCAGTTCAAGCTGGCCGTCAACGTGCCGGCCAACACGACGGCCATCGTCCATCTGCCCGGCGTCGATCCGGCCGCGGCGACCGAAGGCGGCCACCCGGCAGCCAACGTCCAAGGCGTGAAGTATCTCCGCAGCGAAGCCGGCGAGATGCTCTTCGAGGTCGTCGCTGGCCGCTACGAGTTCGCCGTACCGGCGGCGCCGTAGCGTAAAGGCCCGGCGGAACGGCCTCGTGGGTGGCACGCCCTGAAAGGGCGTGGCGAGCGTCGCGTCAGAATCTGTCACGCGGCCACGCCCTTGTAGACGTGCCGCCCGCCTTTGGCCGCGCTACTCGGCCTCGGGCGGCTCGCGCTTCAGGCCGTCGAGGATCGCCTCGACCACCGCGTCCTTCTGCATGTCGACGGCCACTTCCATGTTGTGACGCCAAGCCGGCACGCGGCGGCGGTCGAACACCGTCGCGCCGAGAGTCAGCTCGCCCGCGGTCTCGACGTCGCCGGCCATCGGCTTCATGGTGAACAGCTCTGGCCGCACCGCCGCCATCAGCGCGAGCGTGTCGTGGATGTGGATTCCTTCGAGCCCGAACTCCCGTCGGTAGCCGCGGAAGGCGTGCGGCAGCAACAGCCGCATGAGATGGCCGACGTGGGTTGTCTCGTCGGGCAGTTTGTTGAAGACGTCGTAGCAGAGCTCGACGCGATTGGTCACGTCCAGCGGAATTAGCGTCTTGGTCGAAGGCGATCGGAAGACGACCTGGGCGGAAAGCGGATCGCAGTACATGTTGAACTCGGCGGCCGGCGTGACGTTGCCTGGCCCCGCGACGGTTCCGCCCGTAATGATGATCCGGTCGACCAACGTGGCCACTTCCGGATCGCGGAGAAACACCCTGGCGATGTTCGTCAACGGCCCGAGGGCGATGATCGTCACCGAGTGGGGAGCGCCGCGGACCTGATCCCAAATCACTTTCTCGGAGGGGAGCAGATGCTGCCGCTCCGCGACGGCGAAGTTGGTTTCGCCCAGTCCGTCGCTGCCATACAGCCCGCGACGATCGACGGCCAAGCGATTGTCCGGCTCGGAGGCCGCGCCGAGCCGAGGCCAACGCGGCGGGTCGAGCTGCTCAATGATCGCCTGAACGTTTCGCGTTGCCTGAGCAGGCGAAACGTTGCCGCCCACGGCCGTGACGGCCACGACCTCGAGATCCGGATTCGTCAGCGCCAAGCAGATGGCCATCGCGTCGTCAATGCCCGGATCGACGTCGAGAATCACCTTTCGGGCCATGTCATCCTCGTATCATCGCTGCCCCAGAGAAGTTACGTCCAGCGACCGGGATTGTAGGTTCCAGCGAGGGGAAAAGCAAGGGCGAAAGTCCGCCGCCGAAGAACGCCCAGTACCCTGGTTCCCACGCTCCTGCGTGGGACCCACTCACCCGACGCTCCCGCGTCGATGCCGCGGCGACTACTGTTCGGCACCGGCGACGCAGGAGCGTCAACGCCGAGGCGTTCCCACGGAGGACCGTGGGAACGAGAAACCGAATGTTCGCCGTCGAATCATGCCCACGCAAGCGTGGGACATGGCGCCCGTTGTACGCTGGTTCCCACGCTCCTGCGTGGAAAACCCACTCGCCCGGCGCTCCCGCGTCGGTGCGCCCCAACATGGACTACTTCCCGTTCTCCCGCCGATTGCCGTTGGCCACGCCCTTCGTGTAGGCGTTGAACTGCTCGGCCCAATCCGACGGCGCGGCGAAGCGACCGGCGTCGCGAAGCTGTTGCGGTTGATCGAGCGTCGTGCCGCCGCGGCGAAGTTGCGTGCCTCGCGGTCGCAGCCCGAGGCTCTTCAAGGCATCCTTGAGTTGCTGCCGGGCGAGGTCGCCGGCCGCCCCTTGCTCGGCCGCCGCACGCTGCATCTCCTCCCAACGGGCGATGAATCGCCGGGCGTCTTCCTTCGTCCAGTGCAACCGATCCAAGAGTTCCGGCTTCTCCTTGGCCACTTGGTCGCGGAGATGCTGCAGCGCCAACGCCGTCTGGCGTCGGGCGTAGTCGATGTTCGCCTCGTCGGCCGCCGTGTCCTCGGCCGGGGGCGGCGTCTTCGCATCGGGCCGATTGCCCGGCCCACCGCCGCTGGCATTCGCCGGACCGGCCGTTCCCGCGCCTGCGGTGCCGCTCGGCGTGCCGGCCGGGTTGTTGTCCTTCGATGGCGTGCCGGGCTCGCCGGACTTGCTTTCGCCGGTCGGCTTGGCCGTGGCATCGGGGCTCAACGGCTTGCCGTTCGCGGTCTTCGCGCCGCCCGGAACGCCGGCCCTGTCTTTCGACCCGGTCGGCGTCTGCGAGACGTCCTTGCTGCCCGGCTTGTTGCCGGCCTCGCCGGGGCCGGGCTGCTCGGAAGCGCCGGCGCCCTCGTTGTTGGGCGTGTTCGAGCCTTCGCCGCCAACGCCGGGCTGCTCGCCTTTCTGCCCACCGCCTTGCTGCCCCGGGCCGGAACGATCGCCGGAAGTCTGCCCTTTCGTGTCGCCCTGTTTCTTACTGCTGCTGGGCGATTGGCCGTTCTCATTTTTCTTCTCGCCAGGCATGGCGTCGCCTTCGCCGGGCTTCTGTTGCATCTGCGGCTGATTGCCTTCCTGGGGCAGGGGACTGGCCCCGCCTTCGCCCTTCTTGCCAAGGCCCGGCTGCTTGCCTTGCGCCGCCTTCGGCTGCGCATTGGCCGTTTCGCCCGGCGACGGCTCGCCGGTCGGCTGCCCGGGCTTTGCACCATCCTTGCTGCCATCCTTGCTGCCGTCCTTGCTGCCGTCCTTTGCTCCGCTCTTCGCGTTCGCGTCCTGTGCGCCTTTCCCAGGGGTGTTTTTGCCTTGATCGGGGGTACCCAATCCGCCGGGCGTCTTCTCGTCGGCCTGGCCCGTCGGCTTCTCGCCGCCCGAGGGCTTGCTCACTTCGCCCTTGCCGTCGGTCTTTCCCTCGACCGCGTTGTCCGTGCCGGGCTTGCCGCTGGGCGACTTTTCGCCCGCCTTCTGGTTGTTCTGGTTGCCGCCTTGACCGGCCGGCGCGTTGTCGGCGCCCGGGTTGTTCTGGGTTCCCGGCTTCGCCTCGGTGCCCTGGCCACCGCCGCCCGGCTGATTTTCATTCCCTTGGTTTGGACTGTTCGCGTCGTTCCCGCCGCCGGGCTGCTTGGGACCGCTGTCCTTGCCACCGTCTTGACCGGCCGGCTGCTGCTGATCGCCCTTCGGCTGGCCACCCTTTGGCTGATCGCCGCTAGGCTGCTGCTGATCGCCGCTAGGCTGCTGCTGGTTTGCCGGTTGATCGCCGCTAGGGCTCTCGTTTCCGGGCTGCTTCGGCTCACCAGGCTGCTGACCTTCACCGGGCTGCTGGGGCGTCTGGCCGGGGGGCTGCTGCCTATCCGACCCGCCTTGTTTCTTCTGCTGCTGCTCGATGTCGTCGAGAATCTTTTGCATCGCATCGCCGGGCGCGGCGTCAGGAGAAGTCCGCTGGTCGGCGTTCTCGGCCGATTGGCCAGGCTGTTGTCCAGCGCCCGGCTGATTGCCCTGCTGCGGGCTCTTGCCTTGCTTGTCTCCGTTGTCCTTTCCCTGGTTCTGGTCACCGCCGCCCGGCTGGTTGCCCTCCTGCGGCTGCTTACCCGACTGGTCTTTGCGCGACTGGTCTTTGCCCGGCTGGTTGTCGTCTTGCGGCTTCCCGTTCGGCTGTTTGCCGTCGGCGCTGTTGTCGCCCTGTCCAGCGTCCTGCTTGCCGCTGTCCTTTCCCTCGCCAGGCTTTCCATTGTCTTGCTGGTCGGGCGATTTCGGCTGCTGGTCGGGCTTCGGCTGCTTGGACTCGCCCGGCTTGGACGGCTGATTCTCCGCGGGCTTCTCCGGCGGTTGCTGACCCTTCGGCTGCTGGTCGGCGTTGGCTTGGTTTCCATCCTTCTGTTTTGGTTGCGGCTCGCCCTTGCCGTTCCGCCCCTGCTGAGGGTTCCCCTTCGCGCCGTCGGGCTTCGCTTGCGGCCGCTGAGCCTCGGGGCCGACGACGGTAATCCACCGCTTCTCGGTCGTCGCGTGGTTGGCCGTTGGCTCTTTGTTGTCGTCGGCTTCGGCCCAGTATTGGACGTGATCGCCGGCCTTCAGGCCCAGCCGCGTGGGCTCGAAGGAATACGTGCCCTGGAACTCGCCGGCCAAACCACCCTCGGGCGGCCGCCGTTCCAAGAGCGGGGCGATGGGCAGACTGCGGTCATCCCGCACGGCCCGAAGCGTCACCCGCCGCAGGGCGAAGTCCGGATCCTCGGCGCGAACCTTAATCAATAGCCGGCCGTCCTCCGCCACCTGGGCCTCTTCCGTCTGCGGCTCGACCAGTTGCACCTCGGGCGGCAGATCCCGAGTGACGTCGATATGGTTGCGGATCGGCCGCAGATTCTTGTGCCCTTGAAGGTCGGCGAACTCGAGCTGATAGCAATCGAACTCGGCCTGGGCCGCGTCGTCCGGGTTAAGCCGAAGCGTGAAGTGACCGACCGCCGCCCGACCGTCGGTCGACATCTCGATCATCCGCTGGCCGGCGCAGCCCAGGTTGATCCGAGCGGTGCCCCGCTTGATCGCCGTGTTGGCCGTGGCCTGGATCGTCACTTCGGTCCCTTCGATCGCCCGAAGGTCCCCTTGCCGCTCGACGGTCTGATCGGCCAGGCCCGTGTAGGCCGGGTAATGATACGAGACTTTGTCGACCACGATGGCCGGCGCGATCTGGACCGTCACCCGATAGCGTCGGGTGCGGGCATCGCCGGCCTTCAAATAGTACTGACAGTCTTGCTGGAGCCCAAGGTTGCCCGGCGGCAGTTGGCAGCGATAGCGGAAATGCCCCTCGGGCAGCGTCATCGTGATGGTCTGGTCCACGCTCTCGCCATCGGCCGTGCTATAGACCAACAGCGGTTGCTCACCCTCGCGGAGGCCGGCCACTTCCGCCGAAACCGTGATCGCCTCCCCGTGGTACGTCACCGTGTCTTCGTCCGGCTTCACGTCACTGATCGTCACCCGCGTCGGGGCGGCGACCGATGAGAACGGCCAGAGCATCCGCTCGGCCGAGAGCAGCAAACTTTTCGGCGAGATGGCCAGATAGAGAAAACAAATCGCCACCAGCGCGGCCAGCGCGCCGCCCAGGCGCACGAGCCGAGAGCGATCGACCGCCACATCGAGCCGGACCTTCGACAGATCGGCCGCGGCGCGGTATTCGAGCGCTCGATACACCGGCATGGCGACTTGCTCGCGGTGGCCGCGGAGCAGCAAGAAGTTGATCAGGCTGTTGCGAAGTTTCGGCTGACTCTTCTCGATCGTCTCGGCCGCATAAACCGGATTGATGCGGCGGAGCAGGGGGGGCAGCAAGTGGTAGACCGTGTAGACGCCCACCGCCGCCACGAGCACCAGCCAGCAGACCGCGCGTCCCCAGAACCCGAGCCCACCGGCAATCAGCCAGTGATCGACGACGGCCGTCAGCAAGACATAGCCGAGGACGCCGATGCCGAGCGTCACCAGCGCATTCGCCAAGTCCACGCTCCGCACCCGACGGCGCGTTTGGTGCAGCCGATGGTCGATAAACGTCTCGAACTCGGTCGGCGGCGCGGTGATCGGCCCTTCCTGCGCCTGCGCAGGGGGTGCTATTCCAGTCGACATGGGGGACCCCGTGTTCTGTTCCCTACTCTTTCATTATAGTCGCAGCCCGGGGGGCAAGCGTTCCCTTTTTCTCGCCAGAAGGACGGCAGAGTCGTTCATCGTTCGGCGTTTAGGCCAATACCGTTGAAATTCGGCAAGCAAGCGACAACTCGTTCCCACGGTTCCCCGTGGGAATGCACCGCTCGGACGCTCCGGCGTCCTGAGCATATTGTACTGCTTGAGATCGGTTATCGATCCTGGCGACGCAGGAGCATCGCCACGAGTATGTTCCCACGCGGAAGCGTAACAAGGTTTTTCGCGATGTTTTCAAGCGACGATGGGTGGCCCGGCCCACGGCGACGGCATTAGAATAGCGCAACATGACCGCCGCGAACCAACCGAGAATCGACGACCGCCCGCTTGCCGGCCTCTGCGTGATGGTCACGCGGGCCGAGTCAGCGGCCGATCCTTTGGCCGACGAACTTCGCCGGCGGGGGGCCCAAGTCGTCGTGCAGCCGGCAATCCGCATCTCGCCGCCGCCAACGTGGGCGCCGGTCGATCGTGCGTTGGCCCGCCTGCACGAGTTCGACTGGCTCGTTTTCTCGAGCGCCAACGGCGTGCGTTTCTTGCTGGAGCGGCGGCGCGACCGCGGGCTTGGCGCCCGCCTTCCACGGGTTGCGGCGATGGGGCCCGGCACGGCAGCGGCGTTGGGCGAGTTCGGTGTGCGCGCCGATCTGACGCCCGCCGAGTTCCGCGCCGAATCGCTGGCCGACGCGCTGATTGCGGAAAAGGGGATACGTCCAATTTGTGCTCAGCACCCGGAGGGCCGTTCCGGAAAATTGGACGTATCCCCTTTTCCACTTGCCGGTCGGCGGTTCTTGCTGGCCCGCGCCAGCCGCGGCCGCGAGGTCCTGGCCGAACGTCTCACGGCAGCCGGCGCAACGGTTGAGCAAATCGTCGTCTACACGAGCACCGACGTGGAACGGCCGAACGCGGACATCCAAGCCATGCTCGACGCCGGACAGGTGGACTGGATCACGGTGACGAGTTCGGCCATCGCACGATCGCTCGCCCGACTCTTCGGGGGCCGTCTCCGCCGGGCGAGGCTGGCCAGCATCAGCCCGCTGACGAGCGGCGTCCTCCGCGAACTTGGTTACGAGCCGGCGGCCGAGGCGGCCGAATACACGTTGGCTGGCTTGGCCGCCGCCATCGTAAAGTACTCATCACGCTCCGCGTGATGTCACGCAAAGTACTCACCACGTAAAGTACTCATCACGCTCCGCGTGATGTCCTCTCTCGAATGCCTCACGCGGAGCGTGAGGAGGACTTTACGGCTCGCTGGGCGGAATTCTGAGCGTCACGCCGATCGGCAACAATTTGGGATCGAGAAGCACGTCCCGATTGGCCGCGAAGATTTCGTTTGCACGGGCGGCCGAGCCAAGGTACCGTTCGGCCAAGCCGGCCAGCGTATCGCCATCCACGATCCGGTGGGTGCGATTGACACGGATCGGCGAGTTCAACGGAGGAAGCATCGACTCCCTGAAACGACCACGCTGGGCGTCGGGCATTCCGATCGGCTGCGGCCGCTCGACAGAAGACGGCGGCGCCGCCTGCACGCTTGGCGCCAGCAGCCGGGCCACGTGCGGCTGGGCCGGTTCACGCCCGGCCGGCTCGCCCCCCCTGCCGTGGCAGGGAATCGCAAGCGGCTCGACGGCCGTCGCAGGCCGCGGCGAGTCGTGTCGAAACAAGACACTGGCGCAAACGCCACCAAGCAGGACGCACAACGCAACAGCAACTTTCACCGCCGGATCCGCCATCACCGTTTTCTATCGGGGCCCGATGGCAGTCGCGTGAAGCGATCCGATGCAAACTGGCCGAACCCGTGACAGGGCCGGTCAGCTCGTGCGGGGTCTGGCGACGATGCCAAATCTCGCAGGAATGGCATCCGTGCCGCACATGCCGCGGCTATCAATTGTCTTGACGAAAAAGCCCCCCCGCCGTACTATGCCGCCTGTATGAGACCCTCCCGACGCCGATGGCTCGTTCTGCTGCTGATCGTCGCCTTCGCCATCCGTCTGGCCGTGGGCTTGGCGTGGCAAACACGGCTTTCCGGCCGGTTCGGCCTCGGCGACAGCGAGAGCTACTGGCAGCTTGGCCGAGCAATCGCCGAGGGCAAGCCGTACGAGTACGGCCCGGAACACGCCCGCATATTCCGCACGCCCGGCTATCCGCTGCTGCTGGCCCCGATCCTTCGACTTGCCGGCGACGGTTGGGCGGGCCTATTGTTGGGCCGGGCCGAGGCAGCCCTGTTCGGCACGTTGGCCGTGCTCGCCATTTGGTGGTTGGCCCGGCTGCTGTTCGACGATCGCGCCGCCTCGATCGCGGCCATTCTGGCGACGTTCTACCCTGGCGCGGTCGCGCTGAGCGTCCTGATCCTCAGCGAGGCGCCGTTTTGCCCGCTCATGCTGCTGCAAATCGGGCTTTGGGTCCTGGCAGCGAGGGCGAAAAAACCTTGGCCGAGGGCCGGCTGGGGCTTTGCCGCGGGGCTGACCGCCGGCGCGGCCACGCTGATGCGGCCCAGTTGGCTCCTCTTCACGCCGCTGGCAGCCGTGGCGTTTGTACTATCGCAATGTGGTGCATCAAACCGTTCAGCGGCCGCCGGCACGGCGGTTCAGAACGATCCCGGGGCCGACGTGCCGTCGACCGCTAAACGGCACGCCGTCGCAGTCGCGGCCGCAATGCTCCTGGGGCTCGTCGTCGCCATGACGCCCTGGTGGGTTCGCAACGCGCGGGTGACCGGCCGCTTCGTGCCGACCACGCTCCAGGTCGGCGCGAGCCTCTACGATGGGCTTAGCCCCAACGCCACGGGGGCAAGCAACCTGGAATTCGCGGACAAGCTTAAGAACCGGGAACTCGTCTTCCTGAGCGGCGGGCAAGCCAAGCCGCGGCGAGCCGGCGAATCCTGGGTCGCCTTGGAGCAACGGCTCGATCGGCAGATGCGAGACGCCGCCTTGGACTGGGCGAAATCGCACCCCGACCGCGTCCTGCAACTGGCCGGCGTCAAGTTCCTGCGGATGTGGAACCTCTGGCCCAACGAGCCGCAACTGGCCCGGAACTGGGCTGCCCGCTGGGCCGTCGTTTTCACGTATACTCCGTTGCTGATTCTTGCCATAATGGGCGTCTGGCGAACGCTCGACCGGGGCTGGCCGTATATACTCTGCTGGCTCCCCGCAGTGTACCTGACGTCGCTGCACCTAGTGTTCGTCAGCTCGCTCCGCTACCGCGAGCCGGCAATGCTAGCACTGCTGGTGCTGGCGGCGGGGGAAATGACGGATTGGGGATCGGGAATTAGGGGTTGGTGGGCAAGAAGGCGTCTCCGCGTTTAGCCCCGAATCCCGAGTTGCGGATCCCATCGAGACAACCACGGAAGGTTCCTCCTATTCTCGCCCGGGCGATCAACTGCTGCTGGTTCGGTTTCAAGTGGACCGTGGCGTTGCTGCTGATCGGCGGCGCCGCGGCGGCCTTCTTGTTCTACCGCCATATCGACGAGGAAATCCGCCGTCAAGCCGTCGCCCAAATCGCCAAGCACTATCCGGGGCTAAGGGTCTCGGTCGGCTCGGCGCAGCGCGTCGAAGGGAAGGGCGTTCGGGTGTTCGACGTGGTGATTGCCGAGCCGCGCGCCGGTGGCCCGCCGCTCGAGTTGCTTCGCATCGAAGAAATGATGCTCGAGTGTCCGACCGACTGGCAGCGACTCGTCCAGGGGGACTTGCCGATCAGCCACGTGACGATTCGCCGACCTGTGCTAGGCGTTACGCGGCGAGCAGACGACACCTGGAGCGTCGCCAAGCTGCTGCAATCGGTCGACGGCGGCGGCCCGACGCCGCCGGTGACGATCGAGAACGGCGTCGTCGAGATCTCCGACCCGCGCAGAACGCCCGCCAGCAGACTCACGCTCCGCGACGTGAATCTGACGATCCTGCCAGCCGCGGCCGTGGGGCAAGTCGTCGGCCCGGCAAATCCGGCGATGAATCCGGGACGGGTCGCCAGCCCGCCCCGCACCGCGCTCCGTCAGATCAAAGGCACGTTTGCGGGTGATGGCCTCCGGCATGCCGAATTGGAAGGTACGGCCAACCTCAGGACGCGTGCGTTCTCAGTTCACGGCCGGGCGCAAGGGATCGACGTTTCGCCAGAACTCCGTGCGGCGCTTCCGGACGAAGTCTGCCGGAAACTCGCGCCCGTCGGGCCATTCGAGCTGCGCGGCCAAGCGGAACTCGCCTTCAATGTCGCTTATGACCCGGGCGCCACGCCAGCCGTGCGGTACAACGTCGTCGGACAACTCGAGCGCGGCCGAGTCGATACGCCGCAGCTTCCGCACGCCCTGACCGAAATTCACGCCACCTTCCGCGCCGACAACGGCGGCGCAAGCATCGAAGATCTGACTGCACGGGCCGGCCAGGGAACCCTGCAGCTCGCCTATCGCCAAACGGGCTTCGACCTCAATGCCCCGCGATTCATTGTCGCGAACTTCCGCCAGTTGCAGCTCGATCGCGGGCTGTGGGACGTGCTCTCCCCGCGATTGCAGGAGCAGTGGCAAAAGTATCTGCCCGCCGGATCGGTCGACGCCGACCTGCGGCTCGATTACGACGGGCGAACATGGCGGCCGCGGGTCACCGTCACCTGCCTGAACGTGTCGTTCGCCCACCACAAGTTTCCCTACCGCATGGAGCGCGCTCGCGGCATCGTCGATCTGAAAGACGATCGGTTGACGCTCGACCTGACCGCCTACATTGGAACGCGGCCGACGCATCTGACGGCCGAAATCGACCATGCGCTTTCCGCGCCGAGCGGGTGGTTCGAGGCGAAAGGCGACGAGATTCTGCTCGACGAGACGCTCTTGGCGGCCTTGCCCGAGCAGTCGCGAGCGTTGGCCCACGCGCTCGACATCCGCGGGACCGTGAATTTCGGGCTTCGCGTGTGGCGCGACCGGCCCGATGAGCCGGTCCATCAACACCTGCACATCGACCTGAACGGTTGCTGGGTACGCTACGCCAAGTTTCCGTACCCGTTGAGCAATGTCCGCGGCGGTGTCGACGTCATCGACGGGGCCTGGACGCTCCAGAATCTCGTGGGGGTCAACAACACGGCCCGCGTCACCTGCAATGGAAGCATGACCCCTGCGCCGCAGGGCCACGAATTGGCGCTGAACTTCGACGCCCTCAATGTGCCGCTCGACGAGCAACTCCGCGACGCCTTGGCGACCAACGTCCAGCAGGTTTGGCAGACCATTCAGCCGCGGGGCGTCGTCGACCTGACGGTCGATGTCCGGTATCTGGTCGAGCAAAAGAAGTTCGGCGTTGGCGTCCGTGCCCTGCCGCAACCGCAAACCACCTCGATCGAGCCGATCCATTTCCCCTATCGGCTCGACCGGCTCGATGGCGCCTTGTTCTATCGCGACGGGCGTCTGACGTTTGAACACTGCAAGGCCGAGCACGGGCCGGTGAAGCTGGCCACCGACGGCTACTGCGACCTGACGAACGACGGCCAATGGCACGTTCATCTCGAGAACCTTACGGTCGATCGTCTCCGAGCCGACCGCGAGTTGATCCGCGCACTGCCCGACCGGTTGAAACGCACGGCCGACGTCCTCAACGCGAACGGACTCCTGAATCTCCGCGGGAGCATCGACATCGAGCACGACGGGCCGCCCACCGACCCGGCGCGCTGGCAATGGAACCTGAACGTCGGACTTCAGCAGGCGGGTCTCCGCTGCGGTGGACTGTCGTTCGACAACGTCTGTGGCGCGGTGACGCTCACCGGCCGGTTTGACCGCGAGCAGGCGCAGTCCCGAGGCGAACTGGCCATCGATTCGCTCACCTACCGTGATTGTCAGCTCACGCAGATTCGCGGGCCAATCTGGATCGACGATAGCCGGGTGCTGTTCGGCGTCTGGGTCGATCGACCCGACGGCGGCGCGACGATGGGGGCGTTGCCTCGGCGCACGCCGCGGCCCGTCACGGCCGGCCTCTTCGGTGGAACCTTCTACGGCGACGGCTGGGTGATGCTTGGCCCCGAGCCGCGATACCGCCTAGAAGCGACCTTGCAGGACGCCGACCTGGCCCGATGCGCGCAGGAGCTTGCCGGCCGGCATCGGCTCCGCGGAAAGGTGTTCGCCACGGCCGACTTAAGCGGCACGGGCTGGAGCCGCAACGCCATGTCGGGCGGCGGCAAGGTCCGTCTTTCCGAAGGCAACGTCTACGAACTGCCGGTGATGATCTCGCTCTTGAAGCTCCTGAGCATCCGCCCGGCCGACCAAAGCGCCTTCAGCGACGCGATGGTCAACTATCGCGTCGAGGGCGAACACATCTACTTCGACCGGATCGACTTCCGCGGCGACGCGGTCAGTCTCCGCGGAAAAGGGGAGATGGATTCCCAATCGGCGATCCGATTGACGTTCTACACGCTGGTCGGCCGTGGGGAACTCGATTTGCCGGTGATCAAGCAGGTCCTCCGCGGTGCAAGCCAGCAGTTGGTCCTGATCCACGTCGACGGCACGTTGCAGGAACCGCGGACACGGCAAGAGGCCTTGCCCGCCCTAAGCCAGGCATTACAGCAGTTGCGGGATGAGTTGCAGAGCAGGCGGTAGTAGTAGTGGACAGTGGATAGTGGAGAGTGGAGAGGGGAGAGTCGCGAGTCGGATGCTGCTCACTGCCCACTATCCACTGCCCACTGCCGACTGCCGACTATCCACTGCCGACTGCCTACTGCCGACTGCCAACTATCCACTATTCACTACCCATGAGCATCGGACCCAGCGGAATCCCGGTTAGCGTCGCCGGCTTGCCTTTGGCCCAAACGACCGGCTCGGAGACGGATCGCACGCGTCAGGCCATCGGCGCGCACCGGCGGCAGGTGTACCATGAGCAAAAGGCGGCCGCCGCCGCGGGCGTTGGCGAGCCCGACGGCGATGACCACCAGGCAGGCGAGCGCGATGCCGACGGCCGACGTCCCTGGGAGGAGCCGCCCGACGCAGCCGCCGAACAGAATGCCGTTTCGCCCCCCGCCCGGCGACCAAAAGACCCGTCGCGGAAAAGCGGCAATTTATTAGACCTAACCGGCTAGCAAACCAAAAAAGGCCACCGCCCCAGCTCCTGCCCACTGCCCACTGCCCACTGCCCACTGCCCACTGCCCACTGCCGACTGCCCACTGCCGACTGCCGACTACCCACTGCCCAGCTGCCGACTGCCGACTACCCACTACCCACTACCACTATTCCTGCCATGCGATTCACCAAGATGCACGGAGCCGGCAACGACTACGTGTACGTTGACTGTTTCGAGGAACCGATGCCCGAGCAACCGGGCGAACTGGCCATCAAGATCGCCGATCGGCACTTCGGCGTCGGCGGCGACGGCATGATCCTGATCTGCCCAAGCAAGGTCGCCGATGCACGGATGCGGATGTTCAACGCCGACGGGTCCGAGGCCGAAATGTGCGGCAACGGCGTCCGGTGCGTGGCCAAGTACGTCCACGACCACATCTGCCGGCGGCCGAACTTGCAGATCGAGACGGGCCGCGGCGTGCTCGGCATCAAGCTGGAAATCGTCGACGGCAAGGCCCGTCGCGGGACGGTCAACATGGGCGAGCCGATCCTGGAGCCGGCCCGAATTCCCGTCGAGCTTCCGCCGCCGTTCTCGGCCGGTCGCGTCGTCGACGTGCCCGGCCAGGCATATGCTCCCGC
>JBDKUC010000012.1:0-5700 GCA_039679885.1 Thermoguttaceae bacterium
AAGCTCCTGGAATATCCAACAATCCGTTGAACCTGCCAGAGAAGGTCTGCGCAAAGGTGGACTTGCCCACACCACCAGGACCGATGATGAGTATGCCGGACTTTTTCTCCTCTGCCGGCGGAAACAGCCAACGGCGGAGTTCAGAAAGTCGCGCATGTATCCAGCCCTTGTTCTCCCAAACCCAGCGCGCGACTTGGTCCCAGTCATAATCCATTTTAACCCTCCCTTGGGAAAATGTCTTGATCGCGCCGCTTCTACTGGGCCGTTTCAAGCTTGAGCGGCACTTGCCGCTGCTGGCCGGCGCGGACGACGGTGATCGTCACCTGATCGCCGGATTGCTTCGACTCGATGGCGTCGAGAAAATCGTCGGCGGTTTTCACCGGCCGGCCGTCGACGGCGACGATCATGTCGGCCGCACTGACGTTGAGCGTCTGATAGGTGGTGACGAAGGGGCCTTGACGCCGCTCGCGCTTTTCGATTTTCGGGCCTTGCAGCCCCGCCCGCTCGGCTGGCCCGCCCGGCGTCAGCGCCAACACGAGCAGTCCCCGATCCGTCTTGGCGATGCGAGCGATGCCGGTTTCGGGCCGGCGGACCCGCCCATTCTGAACCAGTTGCGGTACGATCCGCGCGATGGTGTTCACCGGGATGGCGAACCCCACGCCGGCGCTCTCGCCGGTCTTGCTCGCGATTGCCGTGTTCATGCCGATCAGTCGCGCGTGCGTGTCCAAGAGCGGGCCGCCCGAGTTCCCTGGATTGATCGCGGCGTCGATCTGGATGATCGACTTGAGGCTCCGCCGGCCGTGCTTCGGCGGCAGCGAGCGGTCCAGGCTCGCGACGATCCCGGTCGTCAACGTCCGCTCGAGGCCGAACGGATTGCCGATCGCGAACACCCGCTGGCCCACCAGCAAATTCGACGAAGTGCCGAAAGTCACCGGATAGAGCGATTCGGGCGGGGCCTCGACGATTCGCAGGACGGCGACGTCGGTGTCCGGGTCGCCGCCGACGAGTCGGGCGTCATACGTTTTCCCATCATACAGCGTGACGCGGATTTCCCGCGCGCCCTCGATGACGTGGAAGTTGGTCAAGACGTGGCCCAGCTTGTCGATGACCATGCCGCTGCCTTCTCCCTCGGTCGCCGCGACGATCTCGAACATCAGCAAGCGGTCGACGGAGTCCGCCTTCGTGTTGATGTTGACCACGCTCCGGTTGGCTTGCTGATAGACGAAGACGTTGACTTGCTCGTCGGGCGTCAGCGAGTCGAACGCCCCGGGGGCGGCCGCGACGGCGGCAGGCGCCGGGGCGGCGGGCGCGGCGGTCGGGCCCGGCCAGACCGGGTTCTCTTGGGCCGAGGACGCCGTCGCGGCCAGCGGCGTGGCCCGCCACCCCAAGGCGGCTAGCCCACCCAACACGGCCGACAACAGACACAGCATCCACATTCTTTTCATGGCAGTTGCATCCCAAGGATCGACGTAGCCCCGTGAAACGCGCAGTATAGCCGGATTGCGGGCAGATTTCGAGTCGTCAGCGAACCCAGCATTGCGTGACTGCAAAGTCGTTCGTAGTCCCGCCTTTAGGCGGAATATGACCGGCTAAAGCGAGAGCTACGAACGGGTTTGCACCAATATTCCGCCTTCAGCCGGCATTCGTGGTGAAATGGCCGCCTAAAGGCGGAACAACGAACAAGCTTTCAGCCATCCCGCGAAGCAAAGACCCTACGTTTGGGTGTTATGCGACTCGCCACAGTGGATTGCGCCGGCGTTGCTCTCGGACAAGTAGGCAATTTGGTGCGGTTGAGGCGTTTTTGATTGGCAAACCGCTGTAGGGTTGGCTAGAATACCTTTAGCTATCGTCATACCCTAGCGGGCCTGCGCATTGACATCGCAGCGTTCCGGCCGGGGCCGCGAACGATCGAGGGCGCGTCACTGGGAGCGTGACGCGGAGGGAGAATCAAGAACCTAGCGCGCCTGTGGCTGCGTCGGAACAGGCCCACGGTGCGTGCGTCTAACCAGATTCCGATAAGCGGGGAGCCGTGTAGCCATGTGCAAGAGAACTTTTGTCCGATGGATCGTCTCGTCGGCGGCGGCGGTTGCGGCCAGCGCCATGCTGGGCGGCCTTCTGATGGCGGCCGACGCGGGGGCCACTGCGGCCCGAATGGATGCCTTCGTCGCCCCGAATGGCGCCGGCTATTTCGCCCTGAGCCTCAAGCCGCAGGAAACAGCGAAGGCTGCGGCCCCACGCGACATCGTCGTCCTGTTCAACACCTCGGCGACCCAGGCCGGCGACTATCGCACCAAGGCTCTTGAAGCGCTCAAAGGCCTGCTGGCCAGTCTCCCGGCCGGCGACCGCGTACGGCTGCTCGCGGTCGACATCAGCGCGACCCCGCTGACGGCCACCTTCGTCGCGCCGAATAGCAAAGAAATGAACGATGCGATCGCCGCACTCGAGCTTCGCACCCCGCTCGGCGCCACCGATATGGGAAAGGCGGTCGCCAGCACGGTCGAGAGCTTTGCCAGTAACTCCGATCGCGCGAAAGCGGCGATCTACATCGGCGACGGCCGCAGCCGCGCGAGCCTGATCGGAACCGATCAGTTCAAAGCGCTGGCCGCTCAGTTGGCCGCCGCGCGAATCCCAGTCAGCAGCTACGCGATCGGCATGAGCACCGACGCCCGGTTGCTCGGCGCCCTGGCCGCGCAGAGCGGCGGCGCGCTGATTGCCGATACCGACGCCCTGTCGGGCCAAGAGGCGGGAAAACGCCTCGTGGCCGCGATCGAGACGCCCGTCTTGTGGCCCGCATCGGTCACCTGGCCCGCCCAGTTGACCGAGGTCTTCCCGAAGCGGTTGCCGCCGTTGCGGGCCGATCGCGAGACGATCGTCATCGGAACATTCAAAGGAAAGACGCCGCTGGCGTTCCAGGTCGTCGCGGACGGCGCTGGCGGCCAGCAGAAGTTGGACTTCGCCGCGCCGGCGCCCGCCTCGGCCGACGCCAACGCCTACTTGAGCTCCCTGGTCGATCTGGCCCGGACTGACGACGGCATGACGCTGCCGTTGGTCGGCTTGTCGAGCCTGAACGACGCGCGGAAGATGGTCGAGGCGGACTTGCAGGGGCTTAATCGTTTAGCCCGCGAGGCCCTCGTGGCCGGCAACGTCGCCGGGGCCAAGCAACTGATCGCTGAATCGCTTCGCCGCGATCCGAACGACTCCGACGCCTTGGCGTTGCAAGACGCTGTGAACAAGCGTTTGGCCGGCGGCGCCAAGACGGCAGGTCGCCCGGCCGATCCGCCCACCGCCGAGGTGATCCCGCCGCCGCCGGCGCCGAAGGCAGCCGCTGCGGCCGGCCAGCCCGGCGACCTGAACCTCCAGGGTCCGGCCGATGAGCCGCCCCCGGGCACGCTCACCGAGAGTTTCGAGCGCGAGCAGGCGGCGATCCGGCAACAGGTCCAGATCGAAGTTCAGAACGTCATGAACGAGGCCCGCCGGCGGATGGGCACGGATCCGAACGGGGCCGCGCAGGAACTGCGGCAGTTGCTCGAGCGGGTCCGCCAGACGCCTGAGCTGAACCCCGACGCCCGCGACCAGTACGTCTCGCTGATTCAGACGGCGTTGAGCGAAACGGCTCGCCGCAGCCATGAGGTCGAGCAGACCCGGCATGAGCAGATGGAAATTGCCGCGGCCGGCCGCGAACGCCTCATGGCGCTCGACAACCTGGTCCGCAATCAAGACAAGCTCAAGCAGTTGATGGAGCGGTACGACGCGCTGCTGAGCGATGCGAAGTACCACACGGCGGAAGACGTTGCGGTCCAAGCGCAGCAGGTGCCGGCCAACACGGCGGTGCCGCTGCAAGCGACGCTCTTCGCCCGCACCGTTGGCTATTACCGCGACATCATGCAGGTCCGCGAGGCCCGGCAGAAGGGCGTGGTTGACACGCTCTATCAATGCGAGCTGTCGCAGGTCCCGTTCCCCGACAATCCGCCGATCGTCTACCCGGACCCCGAGTGGTGGCAGCAGATGTCGATCCGCCGCAAGGACAAGTGGGGCGCCGTCGACCTGGCGCATGTCGGAAACGCCGAGAAGCGGATCACCGAAGCCCTGAAGTCGCCGACGCAAGTCGAGTTCGTCGACACGCCGCTGTCCGACGTGATCGACTACCTGAAGGACTTGCACAAGATCGAGATCCAACTGGACGCCAGGGCCATGGGCGAGGAAAACATCGAGACCAACGTCCCGGTCACCAAGACGCTCAAGGGGATCAGCCTCCGCTCGGCCCTGAAGTTGATGTTGGGCGAAAAGGGGCTGACTTACATCATTAAGGACGAGGTGCTGTTGGTCACCACGCCCACGTTCGCCGACGCGCAGCTTGTGACGAAGGTCTACCCGGTCGCCGACCTCGTGATTCCGATTCCGCCCCCCGGTTCGATGGGCGGCATGGGTGGCATGGGCGGCATGATGGGTGGCATGGGCGGCGGCATGATGGGCGGCATGGGCGGCGGCATGATGGGCGGCATGGGCGGCATGGGCGGCGGCATGGGCATGGGCGGCGGCATGGGCGGCGGCATGTGGAACGTCCCGCCTGAGTTGCTCCGCAAGGCCGTCGGCGCCAAAGCCGCCGCCGGCGCCTTCCAGGCCTTCTCCGTCAAGGATGATGTCAACGCCTTGGACAAGGCGGCCGCCACCAGCAAGCCGGCCAAAGATCGCCCGGCCGAAAAGGCCGCCGCAGACACTCGGCCCGCCACCATCGACATCGACATCCCGAAGGACGCCAATCCGGAGACCCTTTGGGAGCAATACTTCGCGAAGCAACAGCCGCAGCCGAAGGCGGTCCGGGCGGAAGTCCGCCAACTCGTGAGCCAGAAGAAGTTCGATCACGTGATCGCCCTGATCGGCGCCGCCTTGCGGCACGGGCAAGCCCAGCCGTGGATGTACGAGGCCTTAGCCTTGGCCCTCGACGCCGCCGGACGCCCGAAGGCGGAGGTCGAGCGGGCGGTCATGTCGGCCGTCGATTTCGCCACGACAACGCCCGACCTGATGTATATCGGCGCGTATCTGGGCCGGCTGGGTCTCTACCAGCGGGCGGTCGAGGTCTATCGCCAAGCGGCCTCCCTCGATCCGATTCGGCCTGAGCCGTACATGCTCGGATTGAAAGCCGCGCGAGCGGCGAACGATCTCGAAGGGCTGAAGTGGGCGAGCGTCGGCATCTTGAGCCAGGCATGGCCCAAGGATCAGGCCGACGTTTGGCGGGCTGGCGTCGGCGTCGCCCGCGAGGTGCTCGATCGCTTGAAGGCCGAGAAGAAAATGAAAGAGGCCGCGGCGTTCGAGGCCGCGTTGGATGAAGCCGTCCGCCGCGATTGCATCGTCCGCGTCGACTACACCGGCGAAGGCGAAATCGATCTGCTGGTCGAGGAGCCCGGCGGCACGATCTGCTCGCTTCGCAGCCCGCGAACCACCAGCGGCGGCATCCTGCTGGGCGACGACGTCCGTCAGACCGGCAGCCAGTCGGTTGGCGGCCACAGCCAAGCCTATGCTTGCCCGAAGGGTTTCAACGGCAAGTATCGGGTCATGGTCCGCCGCGTTTGGGGCAACATCACCGCCGACAAGGTCAGCGTCGAGGTGGCCACGAACTACGGCAGCAGCAAGCTCCGCGATGTCAAAAAACGCATCGCCCTGAACAAGGACGAAGCCATCGTCGCGTTCGACCTGACCGGC
>JBDKUC010000479.1:0-25291 GCA_039679885.1 Thermoguttaceae bacterium
CACCATGTACTTGCGACGTCGACCCACCCTACGGTGAGAATCGCGGGTTGGCGGTCGGCTCACGTCTCGTACATCCGCCGGATTTCATCGCAGCTGCGGAAGTAGGCATTGACTACCTGCGGGTCCCATTGGCGGCCTGCCCCCGCACGGAGAATCTCGTCGACTTGCGCGGCAGGCATCGCTTTCCGGTAGGGACGGTTGCTGCTCATCGCGTCAAAGGCGTCGGCCACCGCGACAATGCGTGCGGACAGCGGGATTTCCTCGGAGCTAAGCCGATCGGGATAGCCGTCGCCGCTCCACGATTCATGATGGTGGAGCACGACCGGCAGCACTTCTTCGAGCTTCGAGAGGTCCTCGAGAATGTGATGCCCGATCTCCACATGCCGCTTGATGTGCTCATACTCTTCCGGAGAGAGCCGATCCGTCTTTCGGAGCACGCCGTCGTCGATCCCAATCTTACCGATGTCGTGCAACAGGCCCGCCAGGTAGAGCGTGTTCGCTGTCTCGGCGTCGCAGCCCATCTCTTCGGCCAACCGGACCGCTACGCGGGCGACCCGGTCGCTGTGACCGCAAGTGTAAGGGTCCTTCGCATCAATTGCCGAACTGAGCGCCCGGACGATGCCGGCCAGCAGCGCGGATTGCTGCCGGTACAGCTCGATGTTGCCGCCGTGGATGCCAAGGATCGCGGCGACCGAACTCAGCAGGGTGGCCTCGACCGTGCCGAATTCCCCGTCGTCGGCATGATTGAGCGCGGCCAGCCAGCCGAACGTGTTCTCGCCTTCGGCCAACGAAACCGCAATGACTTGGCGAACGCCCGCGCAGGGCCAATCCGGCCGGCAGCTCGCTGGACGATTGACGACGACGGGCCGATGATCGTTGTCGACGCCGAGATGGTGCATCAAGGCAGTAAACTGCTCGACATCGAGTTGGCAATCGCCGGACGTCAACAGCGCGGGCTCGGAACGAGTATTTCGGACCGATGGCTTCCCAGCGACGGCGATCGGCGTCAGACCGATGGCCAACCCCGCGGCCGGCACCACTTCTTGGAGCCACTCGAGCGCGACGCGGGCCAGATCCTCGTCGCTCTGTGAAATCTTCAGGTTCTGGGTCAGCCGGTACAGGAGGCTGATTTCCTCGTACGTCGACGCCAAGTTCGCTGAAAGGCTTTCAGCCTCGCGCCGCGCCGCGGCCAGTGCCGCTCGCGTGCGAAGGTCGTCCAACACCACGTCGCTCGCTCGGATGAGCGCCTCGGGCGTCCGGGGCGTCTGTCGCTGAGCCCAGGCTTCCAGTTCCCGCGGCTTGATGCCGAGTTGCTCCGCCATGTCATACACGTCGTCACTCTCGTTGAGCGACCGCGTGATGAACGTGGCGACGGCGACCCTGTCGTTCTGCTGAGGGGTGGTCCAGGGGAGAGCCAGCGTCAGCAGCGGCTCGTCATCGCGAATGAACTCGGGTTTGCCCCGACGAGCCACTTCCCGGCAGAGTTCGCCGAGCGGCGGCCAGTTGCGCGCCGGCTCGCCCGGCAGCGGTGCAAGCGTCTCTCCGCTGGCTCCCTCGACAATCAAGAACGGCGTCCCAAACGCTCGTTCCAAGAGCGAGGCCGATCCATCACAAGCGTCTGGCTGCGGCGCGGTGGCAAGAGGCAATTGACCCTGTGCCGCCACCTCATCGGCAATCAGCATGACGTGCGCCCTCCCGGCAATGCGGAGTTCCACAATCAGGGCAGTAAACCTACAAAAGGTTACGTCACAGATAGCAAACTCGCAAAACAGGGGGGGCGACTGTCCACATTTCCGGCCAGGCCGGACGCCACAGGCGGCCGTTGCCGCGACGACTCCCGAACCGAGGGGCGGCGGCATGGCTGCCGTGGAACAACACGAGTATTCGGGCTCCGCGCCCCACCTCCGCGCGAAAATAACGCGATTAGGTCAACTTTTCCTTGATTTCCGCCGTTCGGAAACCGACATTTGTGACGGCGAACCGTTTTCAACCTTCCCAGGGACTTTCCGCATGGATCTCTCCGACGAAGTGCAAGAGCTAGTCTGGGCACTGGTCGACGATGCGGCGACCGACGAGCAGGTTCGCCGGCTCGAGGAGTTGCTCCTCGAAAATCAAGAGGCACGGCAAATCTACGTGACCTGCATGCAAATGCATGCTGACTTGCAGTGCCTGCTGGGCGCCAAGCCACCGAAGCTGACCGCGCCGGGCGGTAAGCCCACAACGCCGACGCACCGAGCCGCGAAACCTCGGCCGCCACTACCAATCGTCGAACTTCCGACGCCCCCGGCGAGCGTGCCGCTGTTTGGGCCGATGTAAGTGGCCGTCAAAGAATTATCTCGGAGGGTTGCATGCCCTGTGGGCATGTGGTGATCGGCAAACTGCCGCACCATACGCCCCACGCCCTTTCAGGGCGTGCCACCCGGGAGAGGTTCGCCGTTGTGCAGCTCGACCTTCATCGCGTGGATCTTGCTGCCTGCCGGCGCGTCCGAAGGTACTCGACGACGATCGGCATCACCGAGATCAGAACGATCGCCACGAGGACGTAGTGAAGGTGGCTGCGGATGAACTCGATGCGTCCCAAGGTGTATCCACCCATCACGAAGACGGCGACCCACGCCACGCCGCCAACGACGTTGTAGACGATGAACTTGGCGTAGTTCATCGCACCGATGCCGGCCACGAACGGGGCAAACGTTCGGACGATGGGGACGAATCGCGCGATGATGATCGTCGCGCCGCCATACTTTTCATAGAACGCGTGGGTGCGGTCCAGGTGTTCCTTCTTCAGGAAGCGAACGTTGCCCGAAAACGCTCGGGGCCCAATGAACGCCCCGATCCAGTAGTTCACCGTGTCGCCCGCGATGGCTGCGGCAGCCAGGACGCCCAGCAACCACCAAAGATTCAGCGTGCCCGGCCCGTCAACGGCCCCGGCGACGGCCCCGGCGGCGAACAGCATCGAATCGCCTGGCAGGAATGGGGTGACGACCAGCCCCGTTTCGCAGAAGACAATCGCGAAGAGGATCAGGTAAATGGCGTGCTGATGGGCTTGGACGAAGAGGGCCAGCTTGTCCGGATCGACCAACTGAGCGACCAGGTCCTTTACAGCCCAAAGCCAATCCATCAGGTTTCCTTTGCTGGGGCCGCCTGCGACGCCGTCCCGCCCGAGTTATAAGAACGACAAAAGCTGGCGCTGCCGGAATTAATAGATGAAAATGATTCCCCAATGCTTCTTGACAGGCTAGCGAACAATTCCCTATTCTAACGGCTGGACGATTTAGCGAAAAGCTGTATTCTGGGCGGAGCAAAGCACCTTGAAGCACACGATTTCCGGCTTGGTCCGAAACCGCGCGGGCGTCCTCGCGCAGGTCGTTGGACTGTTCAAAAAGTTCGCGGTCAACATCCGAAGCGTGGCCGTCAGTGAGACGGACCTGTTCGACACCTCTCGGCTGACGATGGTGGTCGACGGGTCTGACAAAGATCTGAAAGCCATTGCGACGCAGATCAAAAAGCTTCGTGACGTGCTTGAGATCGACGACCTTTCGCGGCAGGAATTTCTCGATCGGGAAATGGCGTTGGTCAAGGTCAACTTCCGGCCGGAGGAGCTTAACCAGCTTACGCAAACGGCCGAAGTCTTCAGCGCCCAGGTGATCGCCATGGGCCGGCAGACGATCACGTTCGAGATTTCCGGGGAAGAAGAACGCGTTGACGGATTCATCAACGCCCTCAATTCCTTTGGCATTCGCGCGCTGGCCCGCAGCGGTCGCGTGGCCTTGAAACGGGGTGATGAGGTCTGAGATGCCCCGTATACCGAAAATCCGCTCGTTGAAGGACATCTTTGTCCTCGCGAAGAAGCTTGCCGCCGCCAAGGCGGGCAACAACCGTCTCGTGCTGGCCAGCGCCGATCAGGAAGAGGGCCTGAAGTGCGTCAACACGGGCCGCCAGCATGGTCTGATCAAGCCGATCCTGATCGGCGACCGGCAGGCCGTCACGCGGCGTTGCCGCGCGTTGAAAATCTCGCTGACCGGCGTCGAGATCATCCACGAGCCCGATCCAAAGCAGGCCGCGATCAAGGGCGTCGCCATGTGCCGCGAGGGGAACGCCGACATCCTGATGAAAGGCGCCGTCGGCACGGATGTGATACTCCGGGCGATTCTCGACCGCGATCACGGTCTCGGGCGTGGCGGCCTGCTGAGCAACGTCACGGTGTTCGAGTCGCCGATGCAGAAACGGCTGATGTTCATGTCGGACCCGGCCGTGAACATCAATCCCGATGTCGCCCGCAAGGTGGACATGGTTCGCAATGCGATTTGGGTGGCGAAGCGTCTGGGCTTCGCGCGGCCGAAGATCGCCGCGCTGGCCGCGGTCGAGAAGGTCAATCCGAAGGACATGCCCGCCACGGCCGACGCCGCGGTGCTCGCGCAGATGGGCGCTTCGGGTCAATTCGGCGACGCGGACATCGCGGGGCCCTACGCCCTGGACATCGCGATCTCGAAAAAGGCCGCGGCCACCAAGCACGTTACCGGCCCGGTCGCCGGATGCGCCGACATTCTGCTGTGTCCTGAGATTCAGTCGGCCAATATCTTCTACAAGGCGTTGGTTTATTTCGCCGGGCGCGAAATCGCCAACGCAATCGTCGGCGTCAAGACGCCGCTCGTGATGAGTTCCCGTTCCGATAGCTCGCTCACGAAGTTGTATACCATGTCGCTTAGCGTCGTACTGGCTGGAGGTGATCGCGAATGAGCCGAAGGACCGAGAAGGTGGTTATTGACTTGCCTGTAAAAAAGAAAGTCGCCAAGCGCGCCCAGTCGGCGGGCTCGGCAAACGAGAAGAAACGCGAGCAGGTCATCGTCGTCAATCCCGGCGGCATCACGACCAAGCTTGCGGTGTTTTGCGGGGAGAAATGCTTTAGCCAGGCGACGATCAACCATCCGAAGTCGGAGCTGACCCAATTCGCGCGGATCCTCGACCAGTACGAGTACCGACTCGACATGGTGCTGAAGTTCCTTGCCGACCACAGCATCGACTACGACCGCTGCATGGCCGTGGTGGGACGGGGCGGCCTGATGAAGCCGCTCATTGGCGGCGTGTATCTGATCAACAAGCGCATGCTTCGAGACTTGGAAAGCACACGCTACGGCGAACATGCGTGCAACCTGGGCGCCCCGCTGGCCTACAACATCGCCAAGCGGTGCGGCGCGCCGGCGTTCGTATCCGACCCCGTCACGGTCGATGAGTTCTGGCCGTTCTCTCGTTATGGCGGCCATCCGGCCTTCGAGCGAAAGAGCTGTTTGCATGCGATCTCGCATCGCGCGGCGGCCCGGCGCGCCGCGGGCGAACTCGGCGTCGCCTACGAGAAGGCCAACTTCGTGGTCGTCCACATGGGCAGCGGCATTTCGATCGCCGCTCATCGCAAGGGCCGCATCGTCGACGCCAACAACGCCCTGGCCGGCGACGGGCCGTTTTCGCCCGAACGCACCGGCACGGTGCCCACCGGACCATTGGTGAAGACCTGCTTCAATGGAAGCTCGTTCACCGACGTGTGGACGATGCTCACGACCCACGGCGGGCTCTACGCCTACCTGGGCACGAACGACTGCCGCGAGGTTGAAGCCCGCATCAAGCGCGGCGACGCGAAGGCCGAGGAAGTCTACGAGGCGATGGCCTATCAGATCGCCAAGTCGATCGGCGGAACGGCAGCGGTCTTGTCCGGGCAGGTCAACGCCGTCGTGCTCACCGGCGCCATGGCGCGATCGCGCATCTTGGTGCGGACGATCCGCAAGTACGCCGGTTTCGTTGCCCCGTTTCACGTCTATCCCGACATCGAGGAGGTCAGCGCGATGGCGAGCGCCATCAACGCCGCGATGGCGGGAAAAGTCAAGATTCAGGAGTATCGCTAGATGTCTCGCATTGAAATCGCCGCGGAACTGTGCAAGGCCTGCGAGCTTTGCATCGCGGTATGTCCCAAGAACTGCATCGAGCAGAGCGATACGCTGAATCGTTACGGCGTGTACCCGATGCGGATGCGAGCCGACGCCGAATGCACCGGCTGCACGCTTTGCGCGACGATGTGCCCCGACACGGCCATCGAAGTCTATCGCACAGTCGTCGAGAAGGCGGCCAGCGACGCGTCGAAAAGCTCGCCGATCGCGGCTGGAGCCGGCTCGGAAGTGCCTCTGCACAACACCTGAGGAATCGCCTATTTCGGGGTGGCACGCCCTGATAGGGCGTGGAATCGGAGAATGGTCTCAGCGCGATCTGCGCCATGCCCTTTCAGGGTGTGCCACCCCTTTTGGATACGACGGTGCGTTCCACGCATCGCACGAGGAGACTGATTGTGACCAAGGTATTGATGAGCGGGAACGACGCGGTTGTCGAGGGTGCAATCCGAGCCGGTCTCGAATGCTATTTCGGCTATCCGATCACGCCGCAGAACGAGGTCATCGCCGGCATGGCCGCCCGGCTGCCCGGCCTGGGCCGGGTCTTCCTCCAATCCGAAAGCGAGCTGGCCGCGATCAGCATGGTTCACGGCGCCGCCGCGGCCGGCCGTCGCGCGATGACCACTTCGTCGAGCCCGGGCATCTCGCTGATGCAGGAGGGCATCAGCTACATCGCGGGCACGCAGTTGCCGGCCGTGATCGTCAACGTCCAGCGCGGCGGCCCGGGCCTGGGCAACATCTCCCCCGCTCAAGGCGACTACTTCCAGGCCACGCGCGGCGGCGGAAACGGCGACTACCATTGCATCGTGCTCGCCCCGCAAAGCGCCCAGGAAATGCTTGACTACACCTTCCAGGCGTTCGATCTGGCCGACCAGTACCGTACGCCGGTGATCGTTCTGGCCGATGGACGGCTGGGCCAAATGATGGAACCGGTCGAGCTCCGCGATCCGCCCGCCAAGAAACGCGTCGAGAAGCCCTGGGCGTTGACCGGCGCCAAGGGCCGTCCAGGTCACTACACCTGCTCGCTGCTGCTCCCCGTGCCCGAGCTGGCCGAGCACAATCGCCGCTTGCAGAAGGTCTATCGCGAGATCGAGCGCCGCGAGCCGCGTGGCGAGGCCTATCAGACGGCCGATGCCGCGTTGGTCTTCGTCGGTTACGGCACTTGCGCTCGGCTTTGCCGCGAGGCCGTCGATCTGCTCCGCGACGAGGGGCTGAAGGCCGGCCTCTTCCGCCCGATCACCCTTTGGCCATTCCCGAGCAAGAAGCTCGCGGCGTCGCTGCCCAAGGCCCGCACGCTTGCGGTTGCCGAGCTGAGCGCCGCCGGCCAGATGCTTCAGGACGTCCGCTTGGCCACGAGCGACCGATTGCCGATCGAGTTTCTCGGTTACGCCGGCGGCGAGGCCCCTTCGGTGAAGGGCCTCGTGGCGTTCGGCCGCAAACTGCTCAAGAAGCCTGCGAAGAAGAGCATGGCGAAGGAAAAACGCTGATACCAAGTAGGCGGTTCGTGTGGCGCGCCTCAGAGCGTGCCACCCAGACCGTGTAGCAAGGATAACGCTGATGAATGCGACTGAGAAGAAGGTGTTCGCCCGCACCCCCGTGCTGAGGCCGACGATTACTCATTATTGCCCCGGCTGCGGCCACGGCATTGTCCATCGCCTCGTCGCCGAAGCGATCGAGCATTACGAGCTTCGTGAGCGGATGATCTGCGTGGCGCCGGTCGGTTGCGCGGTGCTGGCGTATAAGTACATCGACGTCGACATGTCCGAGGCCGCCCACGGTCGCGCCCCGGCGGTCGCCACCGGCATCAAGCGGGCGCGGCCGGACCTGTTCGTCATGACCTATCAGGGCGACGGCGATCTGGCTGCCATCGGCACGGCCGAGATTGTCCACGCGGCAAACCGCGGCGAGAACCTTTCGGTGATCTTCGTCAATAACGCCGTGTATGGCATGACGGGCGGCCAAATGGCGCCGACGACGCTCTTGGGCCAAAAGACGGTCACGACACCGGCGGGCCGCAGCGACAAGCTCGAAGGGCCGCCGATCCGCGTCTGCGAAATGCTGGCCACGCTCGATGGGCCCAGCTACGTCGCTCGAGTCACCGTGAACAACCCGGCCAACATCCGCAAGGCCCGGCAGGCGATCTTCACCGCGTTCAACCGGCAAATTGAGGGCAAAGGGTTCAGCCTCGTCGAAGTGCTGTCGCCCTGCCCGACGTACTGGCGACTGCCGCCGCGCAAGGCGGCCGAGGCCGTCGAGAGCTGGATGACCAAGACGTTCCCGCTGGGCGTGTATAAGGACAAGGAGGCGGCCGATGGCAAAGTCGCTTAAAGCCGCTCGACAGCTTAGCCCCGGCGCTCGCGCCGGACGGAATTCCAAGAAGACTGCCATGAAATCAAAGCGCACCAACGGCGCGGCAAAACCCGCCGAACGGACCAAAGAAATCCTCCTGGCCGGCAGCGGAGGGCAGGGCGTCATCCTCGTCGGCAAGCTGGTGGCCAAGGCCGCCGTGGCGGACGGCTACAACGCCACCTACATCCCCGCGTACGGCGCCGAGGTTCGCGGCGGCACCGCCCATTGCCACGTCAAGGTCGGCCATCGGCCGATCGGCTCGCCGATCGTCGAGGACGCCACGGTGCTGGTCGTCATGAACGAGCCGTCGTATCGGGCGTTCTCGCCGCTGCTGCGGAAGGGCTCGACGCTGGTCGTCAACACCTCGCTGGTCCCGACCCTCGGCAAGCATCCCGGCGTGAACGTCGTCGCGCTCGAATTGACGAAGATCGCCGACGACATGGGCAGCCTGCGTTCGGCCAACATGCTCGTCTTCGGCCTCTGCGCCGGCATGCTCGGCCTGAGCGACCACGCCAGGACGCTCCTCGACGAAACGCTCGGCAAGAAGAACCCCGCCATGCTCGAAGTGAACCAGCGGATCTTCGACAAGGGGCTCGAACTCGGCCGCGCGGCGGCGACAGCCTCATAGCACTCATCATCACGCTGCGCGTGATGGACGTTCAGACCCCGTATCGCAGAACCTTTCCTGTCTAACGCCGCTCTGTTGCCAAGGTGTAATCTATAAGTTACAATAGATGATTGACCTTCGGCACTATCTGACCGCATCAGGAAAGGACCTGTTCGAGGAGTGGCTGGATTCGTTACGGGATGCCAAGGCCGAGGCGAGAATCGCCGCGCGGCTCAACCGCCTCGCCGCAGGGAACTTTGGCGACTGCAAGCACCTGCAGGAGGGTGTCAGCGAGTTACGAATCGATTGGGGACCTGGCTACAGGGTCTATTTCACGATGATCGGCCGGACCTGCGTGTTGCTGTTGGGCGGCGGCGACAAGCGGAGGCAATCGGCGGACATCGAGCGCGCCGTCCGTTGCTGGCGCGACTACCAGCGAAGAGGCGAGAAGCGATGAAGATGAAGACAAGCGTTTCCCACGACGAGATGATGGCCCGACGGCTGCGTCGCGATCGTGCCTTTGCGGCGGAGTACTTGAGGGCGGCGATCGAAGACGCCGAGGAGCCCAAGGTCCTGTTGATCGCCCTGCGGCATCTGGCCGACGCCCGGGGTGGAATTGCCAAGATCGCCAAGGCGGCCGGCATTGAGCGAGAGAGCCTCTACCGCGCTCTCTCGCCACGCGGCAACCCGCGGCTTTCAACCCTCTTTGCCGTGACAAAAGCTATGGGTCTGACGCTCACGGTCGAGACCGCCACCGCGGAGCGGTGATGAACGAGGCCGGCAACCTCAGCGGTGTGCCACTGGCTTCGCTAGTGCCGTTCAAATGTCCGAGGGAGCCGCTTTCGGACCACCCGCGAGGGAGCGAGGGCGTTAGCACGCACGCGGGCAGAAGACCTCGGCCAACATGCAGCGGGCGCTGCCGCCGCCGATTTGCTCGATCGTGTCGAGGTCGATCGAGACAAGCTTGCCGTGGGCCGAAAGCCGCCGGCGCTGCTCGGGCGTGAAGCCCTGTTCGGCCCGGGCCGACAGGATGATCCGCGGCTCGTTTCGCCGGTTGCGGAGTTCGAGCACATTGCCGCAGAAATGCTTCTCCATCTGCGGCATCGAGATATCGATCACGTCGAACGACCGCCGCAACGACTGCATGACGCGGTCGCGGTCCGCCGGATCGCGGATCGCCTCGGGGCAGACGACGGCGTACTCCTGGCCGAGGTTCATCATCACGTTCGTGTGATAGATCGGATGGCCCGACGAGCCGGCCGTGTTGAAGAGAATGCCTTCGCGGTAGCCGCGCGAGCGGATGAAGTGCTGGAACTGCTCGGGGTGGCAACGCTGCGAGCGGCTGGCGTAGACGGTTCGCGTCGCATGGTCGATCACCAACGCGCCGGTTCCTTCCAAGAACCGTTCGTTCTCGTCGAGCGGGGCCACGAGCACGACCTCGCGGACCAACCGTCCGGCGTCTCGCAGCAGTTGCACGAGGTCGTCGATGCGGCGTTCCGCCCGGCGGTTCGGCGCCATCATCGGATAGACCAGGAGCGTGCCGTCGTGCTCGGTCGAGAACCAGTTGTTCGGAAAGACGGCGTCCGGCACGCGGGTCAAATCAGTCGGATTGGGTTCGAGGACGAGGATTTCGATCTCCTCGGCCCGGAGCCGGTCGAGCATGGTCTGGAACTCGACATTCGCGCGGTGGGCGATCTGTTCGGACGAAGAAGAACCAGACGACGCAAGGAACTCGTTGTCGATGGCCGTCTCGGGGTTGAACCCGAAATCGCGGGGGCGGACCATCACCGCGGCGTCGGCCGTGCGCGAGCGGGCCAAGGCGTCAGCGGCCCCGTTGCCTGCGGACGCTCCAACCGCGTCAGGCGTTCCTTCTACCATTTTCTGCGTAGCAACCCGCGACATATCAAATGCGTCCAACGACACCCATTGATTCGCGAACCAGCCGTATCGCTCAAGCCCTCACCCTAGCCCTCTCCCGGAAGGAGAGGGAACCGATTGCAGCACTCGTTCCACGGCCTTCTCGAGCAGCCCGACGCTGCCGGGCCGCGGTTTCAGATCGTAGCGGACCCGGATCACGGGCTTATTGACCGAGACGATCCGCGTGAGGTCAATCGGCGTACCGCTCAGGACCAAATCGGCGTCGATCGCGTTGATCGTGGCCTGGAGATCGCGCGTCTGCTGGTCGGAATAGCCCATCGCCGGCAGAATCCCCTGGCCGATCTTGGGATACTTCTCGTAGGTCTCCGCGATTCGGCCGACGGCGTGCGGTCGCGGATCGACGATCTCGGCGGCTCCAAATCGCCGCGCGGCGACCATCGCCGCGCCGAACTGCATCTCGCCGTGCGTCAGCGTGGGGCCATCCTCGATCACCAGCACGCGGCGGCCACGGATGTCCCTGTCCAGGGTCAGTTCCGAATCGGCCTCGACCACAACGGCCTTCGGGGCCAGCCTGGCGATGTTCGCTCGAACGATTCCCAACTGCTCGGGGCTCGCGGAGTCCATCTTGTTAATCACCACGACGTCGGCCATCCGCAGGTTGGCCTCGCCCGGATAATAGGCCACCTCATGGCCTGCCCGGAGCGGATCGACCACCACGACGTGCAGGTCGGGCTTGTAGAACGGCATGTCGTTGTTGCCACCGTCGAAGAGGACGACGTCGGGCCGGTCGGTTTCGATCGCCGCGCAGAGGATCGCCTCGTAGTCCACGCCGCCATAGCTGACGTTGCCGGCGGCGATGTGCGGCTCGTGCTCCTCCATCTCTTCGATCGTGCAGTGGTGCCGCGCAAGGTCCTCGATCGTGGCGAACCGCTGAACCTTCTGCGCTTCGAGATCGCCGTAGGGCATCGGATGGCGGATGGCTACGGCCCGCTTGTTCATCCGCCGCAGGATGTCGTAGATGTAGCGGGTGGTTTGCGACTTGCCGCAGCCGGTCCGCACGGCGCAGACCGAGATCAGCGGCTTGGGCGACTTGAGCATCGTGGCTTTGCCGCCCATCAGCACGAAATCGGCGCCTTCGGCATTGGCCAGAGCGGACATCGACATCACGCGTGCGTAGGGGACGTCGCTGTAGGCGAAGACCACCTCGTCGGCGTCATGCCTTTGGATCAGCTCGGCCATGTCGGCTTCGGCGACGATCGGGATGCCGCGGGGATAGAGCTTGCCGGCCAACGACGGGGGGTAGGTGCGGCCCTCGATGTCCGGAATCTGGGTCGCGGTGAACGCGACGACCTCGTAGGCCGGGTTATCCCGGAAATGGACGTTGAAATTGTGGAAATCCCGCCCCGCCGCTCCCGCGATGATCACTTTTGTCGCCACGTTATTGCTCCGCATCCCATGCCGTCGAGTTCCGTGCAATTGGTAAATTATACCCCAGCCTTGCGGGCGAGCGGCAGGGAACTGCAAAGTCCGGGGAGGTAAACGTTCCGGAATGTACTCCTCACGCTCCGCGTGAGGAAATGGGCACGATGCGGCCTGCATGTGACTCGGCTTCACGCGGAGCGTGAAGAGTACAATAACGACTTTGGAGTCGTCCCGGGCCGAGCGGCGGGCTATTGTCGGTCGCGACCGGTGCGGGGATAATGGGGCGAAAAGGTCGGTGCGCCGCGTGCCCGAAAGCCACGATGGCAGGTTAACAACCTGCCCGCGGCATTCGTAGTGAAATCGCCCCTAAAGGCGGAACTACGAACGACTGAACAACCTGCCCCATGCTGGTTCACGTCTATGGAATGTAGCCAGAACAAGAACGCCAAGAAGTGCACGTGCAGCTATGGGTCGTGCCCTCGCAAGGGCCTTTGCTGCCAATGCGTCAGTTATCACTTGCAGTCGGGCGAGCTGCCCGGCTGTTTCTTCCCGCCGGAGGCCGAGCGGACGTACGACCGTTCGTTCGAGCACTTCGCCCGGCTGGTCGCGGCCGGCAAGGTCGGCTAACGTTTGCTTTTTTCCAAGGAACATCTGCCGTGCTTGGTTCGCGATATTCAGGCATTGCCGTCCGCCGCAGTCACCACGTGGTGCTTCTGGCCATTCTGCTCGGCAGCGTGCTCGTGGCCGCATCGCGAGTCTGGGCCGCTCCCGCTTCACCGTCGCGGCCCATCCGCCCAATCACCGGCACCTGGCTTAACCTGTTCTACGAAGATGTGCGTTATACGTACACCAATCCGAAGCAGATCGATCTGATTCGGCCGGAGGCCTGGCCGATCAAGATTCGCGAGTTGTCGGAATTGGGCGTCAAGCGGCTGATTCTTCTGGCCGTGGTCAACGATGGCAAAGCGTGGTACGAGTCGGATTTCCTGCCGCGAGTCTTTCACGACGGGCAGGAAAGCCCCGTTTCGGCCATCATGAACGCCGCCGACCGGCACGGCATGGACGTTTTCATGAGTTGCGGATGGGGGACCACGCAGGCCGCCGACCCGACCAAGCCCGACATTCAGGACCTGCAATTGAAGATCATGCGGGAGACCGCCAAGCGGTTCAGCGGTCACAAATCGTTCTTCGGCTGGTATTTCCCCTGCGAGTTCTCGGCTGCGCCAAACATTTCCGACCCATCGATCGAGTGGGTGAACCGGTTCTCGGCCGAGGCGCGGCGGCTCACTCCGAAGGCCAAGATTCTCATTTCGCCGTTTTTCGCCCACAAGGCGGTGGCGGACGACAAATACGTCGCACAACTGAAGAAGCTCGACGTCGACATCATTGCCTACCAGGACAGCGTCGGATGCGTTTTCACCACCCAGCCGGAGATCAAGCGACAATTCGCCAAGCTCCGCTGGGCGCACGATCAGGTGCCGCGGATCGCACTCTGGGGAAACGTCGAGACATTCACTTGGCCGGGCGGCTGCTATTACCCCGATTACTCGCCGCTAATCCCCGGGGCCTTTCCGCGAATCCTCTCACAGATGACGGGTGCGAGCCCCTACGTGGACGAGACGATCAGCTACACCGTGCAAGGAATGATGGATAAGCCGGGTTCGCCGCTGCCGGTGGGCGAGCCGGTCTGGTCAGCTCGGCTTGCGCAGGACTATCTGGACTATCGGGTCGGCCGGGGCCGCTGGCCGTTGCTGGCTGCCTCGTTCGAGAACCGTCTGACGCACGAGGCCATCGGTCGGGCGGTCAAGCTGGCCACGCCGCCGGCAACACAATACAACCATGGCAACCTGACCGATGGTCGCTTCGGCGACGAGGAGTACGGTTCTCGGCAGTGGCTCGGCTTCGATCAGTCCGACCTCGACGCGACGATTGATCTTGGCCGTCCGACGCCGATCAAGACGCTAGCCGCGCGGTTTCTGCAATATGCGAGAGCCGGGATCCGCGTGCCGAAGCGGGTGGAGTTTTCCATTTCCGACGATGGCCAGACGTTTCGCCCGGCCGGCGGCGTCGCCATGGACGCCTGGCCCCACGATCGCTACGACTACTGGATTGACATGGCCGTGGCCGACGGAGTGAAAGAAACCGCCCGCTACGTCCGCGTTCATGCCGTAAACGCCGGCGGCTGGCTATTCGCCGATGAACTGCTGGTGAACCCGACGTCAGGCGCCGCACCGATGAAATAACGGAAGTCTACGCACAGCCAACAATCCTGCTCCAGCCAAAACCGGGAAACGGAGTCCCTGATGATCGATGTTGCCGCGATCCCTGATCTGCACGAAACGACCGTCGCGCGATGGCACGAGCGTGAAATCGACAACCCCTACGAAGGCTTTCTGCGGCTGGTTTGCGATCAACATCAGCAAAACTTCCGCCTTTGGCATCAAGAAGACATCGCCCGCAGCCCAACGGTGAGCGACGCCGAGATGGCGGGCGTGAAGCGGGCGATCGACAAGCTCAACCAGCATCGGAACGATCTGATCGAGCGGCTCGATGATTTCCTCTTGGCTGAGCTTGCCGCGGCGCGAATCGAGCCCCAAGCAGACGCGCGGCTCAACACCGAGACGCCGGGCAGCGCGATCGACCGGCTCTCGATCCTCGCATTGCGGCTCTACCACATGGCCGAGCAGGCTGCTCGGAGCAACGCGACCGCCGAGCATGTGGCAAAGGCCAACGCCCGACTCATGATCCTGCGCGAGCAGCGCCGGGACCTCTCGAACTCGCTGGCCGAGTTGCTGACCGACATCTTCGCCGGCCGAAAACGGCTCAAGGTCTATCGGCAGTTCAAGATGTACAACGACCCGACGATGAATCCGTATCTGTATGCCGCGGGGAAGAGGGCTTAGGGCTTAGGGCTTAGTTGTGGGCCACAGCGCCGTAGATTGCCTCGGGCGACGCTGTTTGTGGGGTCGATTTCCAGCGACCTTCGGAACTCGGCGGCTGCTTCGTCAAGCCGGCCGAGACGGCCCAAAAGACTGCCGTAGTTGTTGTGGGCCGCCGCATTGTTGGGCTGGGCCCGCAGCGCCGCGCGGCAATGCGCCAGGGCGTCGTCCGATCGCCCGCAATTGGCAAGAATCACGCTGAGGTTGATGTGCGCCTCAGCGGCGTCGGGCCAAAGCCGCAGGGCCTCGTCGTACTGGGCCGCGGCCTCCTCCGTCCGTCCAGAGGCGGCCAACGCCAAGCCGAAATTGTTGTGCGCCCGCCAGTTTCCAGACGCCTTTTCGGCCGTGTCCTGCCAGATCGCCAGTCCGGTGCGATAATCGGCGTTGCGATGATAGGTCAGCGTCCCAAGCCCCGCCACGGTGAGCGCGACCAAGAGCGCCGCCACGCCTCGCAACAACGCCGTGCCCCGTTGAAAACAGCGTCCGACCAGATAGACGGCTGCCAGCACGGCTGTCGCCACGGCGGCGAGAGGCAAGTACATGCGGTGTTCCGCGATGGTCTGCGTGGCCACAGGCACAATGCTCGACGTTGGGGCCAGTAGGGCGAGGAATGCGGCCCCGAGAAAACCGGCTTTCGGCCAACGCCACAGCGCGACCAGCGTGGCCCCGCCGAGCAGGACGACCACGATGGCGCACGGAACAATGGCGCGGGCGTCGTCGATCGTCAGATGACCATAATCGAAGACTAGCGGCTGCGGCCAGAAGCAGAGCCGCAGATAATGGACGATCGCAACAAACTGGGTGCAAAGATACTGCCAGGGGCCAACGCCGGCGCCGAGGCCGGCCGTCCCGCCCCGGTTGCCAGTCGAGACGACGAGCCAAGCCAGCAAGCACCAGGTGGCGGCCAACGCCGCGTAGAGCCACCGGCGACGACGCCACGCCTCGGCGAACGAGCCGGCCACAAACGCCCGATCGTACAACAGCAGCATCAACGGGGCCGAGACCATCGTCTCCTTGGTGGCCATGCCGAACAGGCAGGCGATGACCGTCGCGACGTCCCACGCGATCGCCGTCCGCCCGTCAGGAGGACCGGAATTCTTGCCTGTCACGAGTTCCGCAGAAGGACAGGCATTCTTGCCTGTCATTTCGTCACGACTCCCCTGACAGACAGGAATGTCTGTCCTCCTGGGACGTTGGAAACGACCGACAGGAGCATCTGTCCTCCTACCGCGAACGAAGCAATAGAGCGTGAGCAGATAGAAAAGTGCGGCCAGCGACTCGGCCCGCTGGATGATGTAGGTCACCGACTCGGTCTGGAGCGGATGGACGGCCCAGAGCAGGGCGATGCCGAGGGCCAACGGCGTGGCCGCCGCGCCGAAGCGAGCGTGCATCGACGGCAAGAGGAGCGTTCGCCGAATCAGGCCGAACAGCGTCAGGGCGGCCGCAAGGTGAATTGCCAGGTTCGCCGCGTGGTAACTCCAGACGTCCATGCCGCTGATCACGTAGTTGATCGCCAGCGAGAGGTTCACCACCGGACGGCCGCTCACTGGCTCGCCATGGTTCGGTGGGCAAAGCGGCCGCCAGATCGGCCAGAGCCGCTGGACGGTCGGGTTGCCAACCGACGAGAGATCGTCGAACAGCAACGGCACGCTGAACGAGTTGCTATAGGCCAGCACACCGGCCAGGACGATTGCGGCGGCGGCCAGCAAAACGGTTTTGCCTTGCTCGTTGGCTGAGGGGCAGCTAGGGGTGTCGCGCATGGGAAGAGGCTTCCTGAGACTTACAAGCCCGGAGCCGAACGCCGGCGACGTTCGACGATCCGACCGGCGGCGTCGAGCGATTGCCGGCTGCCGGTCCTGGCGTAGTCGTACAAGAGGCAAAGTGTCACTTCGCTCAGGTTAACCGCTTTGGCATGGCCCATCCATTGCTCCTGGCCAAGACCGGTCCGCGTGTTCCCGGTCACGTCGATCTGCCCATCGGAACCGACGCGGCCCAGCTCCCAGGCGACGGCCGCCGACGCCGGCTCGGCGAGCTTCTTGTCGGGAAAGTAGAGGAGCCAGACCTGAAGATTGAGCGCGGCGACGGCCTGATAGCTCGAGTCGTGGCCGCCCTTTTCGAGAAAGACGCCATCGGCCCGATGCCGCTGCATCGCCAAGTCGACGAAGCGACGGCCCGCTTGCCGCAACCGGGCGTCGTCAGTCAGAACGCCGGAGAGCCCGTAGGCCAGGGCGTCGAACAGCAGCCGGTTCGGGGCGTCAGCATCCTCGCGTTTCAGACGCTCCTGACGCCGCGGCTCGGCCAGCCACTCGGCCGCGCGGTGGATTTTCGGCGTGAGCCGGCCGATCCGCTCTTTGTACTCCGGGCCGAACTGGCTTTCGCGAAGCACGAGGATCGCCTGGTCAAGCTGGGCGAGCCAGATGGACACGGCCGAAGGTCCGCCGTGTGGCTGGCCCTGGCGGCCGAAGTTGCCCGCCTCGGTCTGTTGCTCGAACGTCGCGTCGATCGCCCGCCACCCTTCGTCGATCGCGGGCCGGTCGCCTCGGACGATGGCCAAGAGCATGTAGTGCATCGCCCGGCCCTGGAACTCGGGGCTCTTGAAGCCGCCGCGGTTATAGCTGGCCAAGCCCTCGGCGTCCGGCCGCGACCCGCCGGTGTGCTGGAGCAAGTCGGCCGGCATCTTGCGAAGCGCATCGAGTTGCTGGCTGTAGCCACAACAGGCAGACGCAAGGAACCACAACGCGGCCAACAGAACAAACCAGCCTGCTTTGCGCCTTCGCGCCTCCGCGTGAGCTTTTGACGAACCGCAGGTCTCACGTAAAGGCGCGAAGGCACAGAGGAAGTACGGAAAAGTAAGAGTGGGAACACACATCGGTTGCTAAGGAACCGCGTCAAAATAACGTGATCGAATTCCAGTAATACACAGACATTCACGGAACACTGATCACCACTGATCTTCGCTAATCGTCACCCATTAGCGTAAATCAGCGAAGATTAGTGTTCCTGAAAAGGCTGATCAAGTTATTCTGATGCGACGCCTAATCGATCAGAATCACAACCAGCCGTTTCGGACCATGCACGCCGAGGGTCAGGATTTTCTCGATGTCGGACGTTCGGCTGGGACCGGTCAGGATGACCACTTCGCCGCGCGTCGCCCCATCCGCCACACGGACGGAAACCCCAGGCCACACCGCCGGCAGGTTCTCGGCCAACTGATCGACGCTGGCGATTACCACGCACGCCGGCGGGAGGTAGCAGAGCAGCCGATCCGGCGCCGTCGGGCAAGCAACAACGCACGAGCCCGTATCCGCCACCAACGCCTCCGCGGCAATCACGCTCGCCGAGAATTCGGCGACCTGCCGGGGCTGCCAATTTGCGGCCGCCCAGCGAACGGCCGTTTGCGGCAAATCGGCGGCGGCCTCGCGCACGGCCGGCCGATCCATCGCGCCAATGGCCGTCCATCCGGCTTCGCGAACCAGACCCGCCAACTTCTGCTTGGCGTCGGCCATCGTGCCGCAGCGGATCACCTCGCCGTGAACGGCGGTCAACTCCTGCGTGAACCGCTCGGCCAACGCGGCCGGGGTCAGGTTCTCCCGCGGCCACACCTCGGCCACCGGGGGCAACGGGACTTGCGGCCCCTTCGACAGTTCCGTTCTCACTCGCTGCAAGATTGCATCGCGGCTTGTCATGATTCTCTCACTCCCCGCCCACGGTTCCCACGCTCCTGCACGGGAACCGGAAGCGGTCGCGGGGACGTTCTACGTTTTCGGTTCGTACTTCTTTCCGTTCTTCCGCCACCAACGTCGGAACGCGGGACCGGGGACCTTGGGCAGCTCGCGACCGCGGGTCCAGGCGCCGAGCTTACTCGGATGCCACGGCAGGAACTTGGCCAGCCGAACACCCATCCGCACGCCGGCCATCGTCAACCGATAGCGGAGCGGCCCGCCCATCATGAAGGCCCAGCCGGCCCAGGTGAGCCGTTCGGTCCACGACCGCATCGGCGACGGCTCGTTGACCGCCCGATGGCGGAGATGGACCAGTTGGTGCGGCAGATCGACTTTCACGGGACAGAACTGAGCGCAAGCCCCGCACAGCGACGACGCGAACGGCAGCTCGCCCGCCTGTTTCAGGCCGAGCAAGTGCGGCGTCAGGACCGAGCCGATCGGGCCGGGGTAGACCCAGCCGTAGGCCCAGCCGCCGACGCGGCGATAGACCGGGCAGTTGTTCAGGCACGCCCCGCACCGGATGCAGCCGAGCGTGGACCAGCATGCCGGGTCCTTCAGCACATTGCTCCGCCCGTTGTCCAGGATGATGACGTACATCTTGCGGCCGGGCGCGGGGCCGTCGATCATGTGCGTGTAGCTCGTGAGTTTCTGGCCCGTGCCGCTCCGCGGGAGCAGGTTGAGCATCAGCGGCAGGTCGGCCAGCCGCGGCAGCATCTTCTCGATGCCGACCAGCACGACGTGGACCGGCGGCACGGAGGTCGACAGGCCCGCGTTTCCTTCGTTCTCGATGACGACCACCGTGCCGGTCTCGGCTACGGCGAAATTGCAGCCGGAGATGCCCATTTCGGCGCGGAGATATTCTTCCCGGAGATGCCGCCGGGCGACGTCGGCCAGTCTCACGTGATCGGCCGTGAACGGCTCGCCGAGCTTATCGGCGAAGAGATGGCCCACGTCGGCGGCCGAGAGGTGGATGGCCGGCGTGACGATATGCACCGGCCGCTGCCCGGCGAGTTGGACGATCCATTCGCCCAAGTCGGTTTCGACGGCCCGAATGCCCGCCGCCCCCAGCACGCGGTTCAACTCCATCTCCTCGCTGACCATCGACTTCGATTTGACGACCGTTTTGGCGCCATGCTCGACGGCGATCTTCAACACGTGGCCGTTGGCCTCCGCGGCGTCGTTAGCCCAAAGGACCGTGACGCCCCGGGCGGTCAGGTTCTGCTCGAACTGAACGAGCAGCTTGTCCAGGTTGGCCACGGCGTAGCGTTTCAGCTCATGCGCCGCATTGCGCCAGTCCTGGAACTGCGGCACGCTTTCGGCCACCGAGCGATTGTGCTTGCTCGACCGCTCGGTCGTATCGCCTAGCGCCTTCGGGGCCGCCGGCTCGAACAGCCCTTCGGTCTTTTCCGTCAGAAACTCCGCGCCGTCAAGGTGCTTGAGCATGGCGGGGAGATTCAGGTTGATGTCCGCGGAATCAGGCTTGGTCGTTGTGTTCATGCTCATGTCCGCATCGCAAGGATCTCACGGATCTCCTTATGGCCCAGGTCGCCGTGTTCACCGAGCCGCTTGCCATACTTGGCCAACCGCGCGGCGACGGTTTCGGCCGCGTCGGGCGGAATGTTGTAGTCGGACAGACGCGTGCCGACGCCCAGCAAATGGAAAAACTTCTCCATTCGGTCGATCGCTTCTTCCGCCCGGGCGTCATCGTCGCCGTTGCGAATGCCCCAGACCCGCTCGGCGAACTGGACGAGCTTCGCCCGCTTGCGGTCCCGCTCGTGCCGCAACACGCCGGGATGCACGATGGCCAACGATCGGGCGTGGTCGATGCCGTACAGGGCGGTCAACTCGTGGCCAATGTCGTGCGTCGCCCAATCTTGCGGCACGCCGCAGGCGATCAGCCCGTTGAGGGCCTGCGTGGCGCACCACATCAGGTTCGCCCGGACCGCGTAGTTCCGCGGATCGCCGAGCGCCTTCGGGCCTTCCTCGACGAGCGTTCGGAGAACCGCCTCGGCCTGCCGGTCCTGCAACGGCGCGTCGGCCGGATACGTCAGGTATTGCTCGGTCGTGTGGATGAACGCGTCGACGATGCCGTTGGCCGTCTGACGCGGCGGCAGCGTATAGGTCGCCTCGGGATCGAGAATCGAGAACCGCGGGAAGCTCTGCGGCGAGGTGAAATAGAGCTTTTCGTGAGTGGCCTCGCGACTGATCACGGCGCCGCCGTTGCTCTCGGAGCCAGTAGCGGGAAGTGTGAGCACGCAGCCGACCGGCAGCGGGTCTTTCGGCACGAGGGCCCAGTTGCTGAACATATCCCACGGCTCGTCGCCGGAGTACTTTGCTGCGGCCGCGATGAACTTCGTCGCGTCCAACACCGATCCGCCGCCGACGGCCAGCAAGAAGTCGATATTCTCGGCCCGGACCTGCTCGACCGCCTTCAGGCACGTTTCGTAGCGAGGGTTCGGCTCGATGCCGCTGAACTCCGTCAGCGATTGCTTTCGCAGCGACTGGACGACCTGATCGTAGACGCCGTTGCGGCGGATCGATCCGCCGCCATAGATCATCAGCACCTTCGCGTCGGCCGGCACGAGCTTCTTCAACTGGCCGATCGAACCGCGGCCGAAGACGATCTTGGTTGGATTGTGGTAAGTGAAGTTCAGCATGGCTGGATAATGTGCCAAATTTCTGGTTCCAACGCTCCTGCGTTGGAACCCGCTCTCCCGACGCTCCTGCGTCGATCTCTGGCGACGCAGAGCGTCGCATTCAGTGCGTTCCCACGCGGGAGCGTGGGAACGAGATTATTTCTTCATTTTGCAATCTTCAATCGCCCTCCGGCCAGCCCGCGACAAGCACCTCGGCGATATGGATCGTCTGGATATGCTTTGCGTCAGGCCTGCGTTGCATGATGCCGCCGATATGCATCAGGCAGCTAATATCATTCGACACGACGACCTCAGCCCCGCTGCGAACGATGTTGTCAACCTTGGTGTTCCCCATCGCCAGCGACGTGCCGGGCATCTTGACGCTGAAGGTGCCGCCAAAGCCGCAGCACTCCTCGACGTTCGGCAGTTCGCAGTACTCCAGCCCCCGGACATTCTTCAGCAACGTCAGCGGCGGCTCGAAGACGCCCAACTCCCGTCGGCCGTGACAGCCGATATGCAGCGCTGCCTTGTGCGGGAACGTGGCTTCGGTGTCGGTCACGCCGAGCATGTCGTGCAGGAACTCGGTGAGCTCGAACACCCGGCGGCCGATGCCGACGATCCGCGGGTCGGGATCGGCATGGCCGAAGAACACGCGGCACATGGCCGTGCAGGAGCCCGAGGGGCAGACGATCCAGCGATGCGGCTCGAAGACGTCGCAGAAATGATGGATCACCCGGCGTGCCTCGTCCCAGTAGCCCGAGTTGAACGCCGGCTGGCCGCAACACGTCTGGGACGAGGGATAAACGACCGGCACGCCATACCGCTTCAGCAGCCTGGCCGTCGCCTGGGCGATCTTCGGATAGAACTGATCGATGTAGCAGGGGATGAACAGCGCCACCGGCTCGCCCGGCCGGTAGGGTGGATCGTCCTGCCGCGGAGCAACGCTCAGAGCAGATTGGACCATGACAATGTCGTCTCGGGGACGCGGTTGGGCCACAAACACACGTTATACCGCCCTGCGGCAGGGTTTGCCAGCCGGGTTGGTCGTTCCGCCTTGGGCGTCGTCTCGATAAGCGGCCGCGACGACCCCGGCTTCGCACAGAGCGTGAAGAGCACAGAACGCGGCCCCCGCTATTGGCGACGGACGAACCCACACAGTACAATACCGGCGACGGAGGTGACGCCATGATGATCCATTGCGCTCTGCTGACGCTCTCCCTGTTCGCGGCGCCCGCCGAGGCTGCCAGCGATGCAGACTCGCGGGCCGAGGTCCAACGGCTGGTCCGCCAGCTCGATGCCTCGCAGCTCAGCCAGCGCGACGCGGCCGAGGCGAGTCTGCTCAAGCTGGGCCCAGCCATTCTCGACCTCCTGCCGACGAAGACCGAGCGGATGTCGGCCGAGGTCGCGCAACGGCTCGCCCGAGTTCGACAGAAGCTGCAGCGACAGGCGGCCGACGCGGCGATTCGGCCCTCGACGATCACGCTGCACGACGACGCCATGCCGCTGTCGAAAGTGCTCGAGGCCTTCGGCCGCCAATCGGGCAACCCAATCACCGATAGCCGACAGCGGATGGGCCAGCCGGCCGCCGACCCGACGCTGAAAGCCAATTTCGACAAGAAGCCTTTCTGGCCAGCGCTGGATCAAGTGTTGGACCAGGCCGGTCTGACGCTCTATCCGTTCGCCGAGCAGGCAGGCCTGAGCGTGGTGACACGCGGCCAAGCGACGTCGCGAACCGGCCGGGCGTGCTATGCCGGCCCCTTCCGCATCGAGCCGGTGGACGTGATCGCCCGGCGCGACCTCCGCTCGCCTGCCGCGCAATCGCTGATGGTCGGCGTCGAGGTCGCCTGGGAGCCGCGGCTCCGCATGATCAGCCTGGCCCAGCGAATGGCCGACGTGACGGCGACCGACGACCGAGGCCGACCGCTGGCCGTTGCCGAGCCGCAAGGGCAAATCGAGTCGCCCATGAGCGGCGATGCCCCGGCGGTGAAGTTGGAACTGCCCTTGAAGCTGCCCCCTCGCAGTGCCGAGCGGATCGCCACCCTGAAAGGCAAGCTGATCGCTACGATTCCCGGCCGGACCGAGACATTCCGCTTCGCCAAGCTGGCCGAGGCGAAGAACGTCGAAAAGCGCGTGGCCGGGGTCACGGTGACGCTCGAAGACGTTCGCAAGAATAACGATGCGTGGGAGGTCCGCGTCAGGGTCCGCTTCGACGAGGCCGGCGACGCCTTGGCCTCGCACCGCAACTGGATCTTTACCAACCCTGCCACGCTGGAGGGCCCCGACGGCAAGCCGATCAACTACGACACGTTTGAGACCACGGCCCAGGAGAAGAACGAGCTAGGCATCGCCTACCTGTTCAGCGTCGACAAGCCGATCGACCAGTTCACGTTCGTCTACAAGACGCCCGGCACGATCGTTCTCAGCGAGTTTCCGTACGAGCTGAAGGACATTCGGCTGCCGTAGGGGTATGCCAGATCGGCCGGCTCGGTGCCGCATATGGCGTTGACGGCACGGCCGCCGTGCCCGACAATGGATGATTATGGCAAAATCGCGGGTCGGTCTGTGGCTTATTGGCGCCAAGGGAGGCGTGGCGTCGACCGCCATTCTGGGCCTCCTAGCTCTCAAGAAGGGTCTCGTCGGCTCGGCGGGACTGGTGAGCCAGCTTCCGCCCTTTCAACGGATCGGGCTGGTGGACTGGGACCAGTTCGTGGTCTCCGGCCACGAAATCCGCCGAACTCCGCTGGCCGATGAGGCCATGCGCATGGCCGTCGAAAGCCGCCACCCCGCGCTGCCGGCGATCGTCGAGCAGTGCCGGGCGGAACTGGACGAGATCGACGCCCGCATCCGGCCAGGCGCCATCCTCGGTTCCGGCAAGACCATTGCCGCGCTGGCCGACTGGGACGGCGTCGGAGGCCGCGGGGCCGAAACGCCGCGGCAGGCCATCGATCGGCTCGGCGCGGACATGGACCGCTTTGTCCAGGCGGAGAAGCTCGATGACCTGATTGTCGTCAACGTGGCCTCGACCGAGCCGCCGATCGACGCCTCGAAGTTGCCAGCCAGTTGGAAAGAGCTCGAACGACTGCTGGGCTCGAACGAGACGGCGATCGGCTTGCCCGCCAGTTCGCTCTACGCCATTGCCGCGTTCGAGCGTGGGTATTCGCACGTGAACTTCACGCCGTCGCTCGGGGCATCGCCGGCGGCGATCGACGAGTTGGCCCGGTCGCGCGGCGTCTGCCACTACGGCTGCGACGGCAAGACGGGCGAGACGCTGATGAAGAGCGTCTTGGCTCCGATGTTCGCCCGGCGCAACCTCCAGGTGCTCAGTTGGGTCGGCCACAACATCTTCGGCAACATGGATGGTCGCGTGCTCGACGACCCCGAGAATAAGCGAGCGAAACTCGCCAGCAAGGACCACCTTGTCGGCGACATCCTCGGCTACAAGCCGAGCACGCTCGTGTCGATCGAGTACCTGCCCGACCTGGGCGATTGGAAGACGGCCTGGGACCACATCCATTTCGCCGGCTTCTTGGGCGTGCCGATGACGTTACAATTCATCTGGCAAGGATGCGATTCGCTCCTGGCCGCGCCGCTGGTGCTGGACCTGGTGCGGTTCACCGAGTTGGCGCATCGCCGCGGTCACGCCGGTCAAACGCCGTTTCTCGCCAGCTTTTTTAAGAGTCCCTACGGCGTCGCCGAACAATGTTTCGACCGACAGTTCGAGACGCTGCTGGACTGGGCCAAGTCTTGCGAAACCTCCGGCGGCGATCGACGAGTTGGCCCGGTCGCGCGGCGTCTGCCACTA
>JBDKUC010000264.1:0-6078 GCA_039679885.1 Thermoguttaceae bacterium
GCATACACCGTCCACGGGCCGGGCTGTCCGAACAGATCGGCCGCGCCCCAAGCCAGGGCAATGCACAGGCCGATCTGCGGCAAGTAGGTGAAACGATCCGCCGTGGCCTGAACGCCGAACTGAACTAGCCCGACGGCTGGCAGCAACATGCCCAGATACCAGAGCCAGCCGACAAGTAGATAGGGAAAGCGGCGTCTGCTGGCCACGGCTCCTGCAGTCAGGATCGCCAGAAGCAACAGCGAGCCGACGACTTGCCACCAGATTAAGTGGCCGGGCCTTGGATAAGGAACCGCCAGATTCACCGGACAGACGAGCTGGACAAGGTAGCCGACATAGGCGACCGGGACATGGCACAGCCGCCATCCGAGGCCATAGCGGTTGTTGACCTGCAGCGTTTCGCCTTGCGCCCAAACCGTTACGACGCAAAAGATCGCAGCCAGGGCGAACAGGGGAAGCTTCTCGACGACCAGCCGCACGATTGGGCGATCGGGCTTCGGCGATGCGGCGGATCGTGCGGCCGTCCCGCCGGACTTTGACCGACGGCCGCGTCCGCCTGCGTCTAGCTTGCGGCTGCTGCACGCTGAAAACGTGTTCGACCCTTCGGACGTCATGCGTCCGAGTGGCCAGTAATCCAGCACCAGCAGCACGAATGGGAGCGTCACGACGACCGGTTTGGACATCAACGCGAACGCGAAGAGGATCATCACCGAGGCGTAGTCGCAGCGTGCGTGAAAGGCACCGGCGACGAGTTGAGGTGTTTTGCGCCCCCGGCGCGCGTAGCCTGCGTAGGCCCAAAGTGTCAGGACGAAGAACAGGCCGCTGAGCACGTCCTTTCGCTCCGTCACCCAGGCGACCGACTCGACCCGCAACGGATGGACGGCGAACAGCGCGGCTGCCAGCGCGCTTGGCCAAATGCGGCCGGTCATTCGTCGCAGGGCGAAAAACAGGAGCAATGTGGTCGCGGCGTGCAGCAGCACATTGGTGAGGTGATGGCCGCCGGCCTCGCGGCCATAGAGCGTCCAATCGAGCATGTGCGACGTCCAGACCAGGGGCGCCCAAACGCCGGCGTACCGGTGAGCGAATGCCCAGCCGACGTGTTCCGCGCTCAGTCCTCCAGTAACGGCCGGATTTTCATACACGCAGACGTTGTCGTCGAAATTGACGAACTCGAACGTCACCGCCTGGCCAAACACGATTCCGATGGCGGCCAACAGGAGACCGCAAGCGGCGAGGACTTGCCAGCGAACGCGCTGAGACGGGTTGCCATCCTGGGCCTGGGGATCCGCTCGATTGCTCATATACCTGACGAAGATGGCGTCTCGCTGGGAAAAACACTGGGCAAAGCCCATTGTGCCGCGCCCGCCGGAACCTAGCAAGCCTGCACTTGTCCGACCGGATAGCCAGCACTCGGCTGATCTCGCCCCTGCATGGCGGCCGTACAATTTGGATGTTAACTCCCTCTCGACGAAAGGAGAGAGCGATGAAAATTGCCGTTACCACGCCCAGCGGTCACGTCGGCAGCAGCGTGGCCGACTTTCTGCTCGACTTTGGCCGTGATGTGCAAGTGAAGCTGCTCGGCCGCCGGCCGGAGAAACTGCAGGATTTCGTCCGCCGCGGGGCGGAGATGGCCGTTGGCGTCCAGGAGGACGCCGACTACCTCGTCAGCGCCACCCAAGGGGTCGACGCGTTGTTTTGGACCACCCCGCCGGCCTTCGGCTCGGACAACGTGCGATCGTTCCAACATCGCCTGGGGCAAGCGGCGGCCACCGCCATTCGCGCCAACAAGATCCCGCGAGTCGTCAACGTCTCGTCGATCGGGGCCGACCTGGAATCGGGCGCAGGACCGATTAGCGGGTTGCATGACGTGGAGGAATTGATCAACCAAGTCGGTTGCCACGTTACGCATCTGCGGCCCGGCTTCTTCTTCGAGAACCTGTTGATGCAGATCGACACGATCCGCACCTGGGGCCGCGTCTCCTTGCCAATCACCGGTTCTTTCGCATATCCGATGATCGCCACCCGCGACATCGGCCGTGTGGCCGCCGGCCGCTTGATCAACACGAACTGGAAGGGCCGCGTCGTCCAGGAACTCCACGGACCGGTCGATCTCAGCTTCCGCGAGATGGCGGATGTCCTCTCGCAGGTCCTGGATCGGAAGATCGTTTACGTCAAGGCTGATCCGCGAGACTTCCGGGAGGAGTTGGTCAAGAAGGGGCTCAGCGAAAACGTCGCCGATTCGCTCCTGGAAATGTACGGCGCCATGGAGAGCGGCCAGATCCGCACGACTCAGCCGCGCACGCCGGAGACGACCACGCCCACCACGCTAGCGGAGTTCGCCCGCGAGGTGATCGTGCCGCTGATCGCACAGCCGGTTGGCGCTGGAAGATAGCCCAAAGCGACGTCTTGCTGTCGGGAGACGGGGTGGCAGTCAAGCCGTTGGGCTGCCACCCCGACGGGTCGTCTTTGCGGCTCCGTTGGTCAAGTGGGCGCCATGCCTGCTAAGCGGCGCAGCGAGACAGCAAGCATGTGTGGGCATGGCGGAGCGTGACGAGCAGCTATCGGGAAACCCGCTTGGCCTGTCCCCAAAGCTCTTCGAGGGCGTAGTAGGCGCGGGTCTCGGACTCGAATAAGTGGACGACGACGTCGCCATAGTCCAGGAGAATCCAGCGGCTCTCCTCGTAGCCTTCGATGCCCAGCCGCCGATCGCCGAGGCGGTCTTCCAGGGCGTGGTCGATCTCCTCGCTCATCGCGTGAAGCTGCCGGCGGCTTGTGCCCGTGGCGATGACAAAGTAGTCGAACATCGAGGTCAAGCCTCGGGTATCGAGGACGACGATGTCCGTGCCGCGGTTGTCTTCGGCAGTTTGCGCCGCCAGCAGGGCCCTAGGGAGGGCCGGTTCCGTTGTTCCGGCCACTTTGGCTCGGGCTGGGCTTGCATCCATTAAGGAGAGACCTCCAAGATCCGCGAAATCGATTCTTTCGTGCCAAACATCATTCTACCGTGCTTTCGTGGAAACAGCGAGTGGCGAGGCTGTTCGTAGTTCCGCCTTTAGGCGGCGATTACCCCGATGCTCCGGCGTGGAAACACACTCGCGGCGAGGCTCCTGCGTCGCCGGGATCCATAAGCAGTTTCAAGCCAATGTGTTATGTCAAGGGCGCCGGAGCGTCTAAGCGGCGCGTTCCCACGCGGACCGTGGGAACGAAGTCGTCGCTTGCTTGCCTAATTCAACGGCATTGGGCTGTGAGCGGCACTTCGCCGAACCGCCCCTCGCATGGGCCAGACGCCAGCTCGCCACGCCCCTACAATCGGCACTTTTTGCTTGGCTTTTTCGCACCGAGAGACTACGCTGTATACTGGAAAAGCGGGGAGTCTTTGCGCGCCCGTCGTATACCAAAAGACCAAGATTGCGGAGTACGGAACATGACTGCTCAAATATGGAACTGGGGAAGGTGTGCGGGTGCGTTGATCGTTCTGCTGGCGGTGGGGGCCGTTTTTGCGGCGAAGCCGACGAAGCCGGGCACGCAAAACCCGTCGGCGCAAACGGTGGAAATGTTCGCCGCCATCGAGAAGGGCGACATCGCCGTCAAGCTGATTCCGAAGGACTCGACCCAATGCACCGTGCGGATTGAGAACAAGACCGACAAGCCGCTGAATGTGAAATTGCCCGACGCGTTCGCGGGCGTGCCGGTGTTGGCCCAGGCCATGGGTCCGGGGGTTGGCCCGGCCCGGGGCAGCGGCCGCAGCAATAGCAACAACAACCGCAACCAGGGGAACCAGGGAATGGGCGGCGGCATGGGTGGCATGATGGGCGGCGGCATGTTCAATGTCCCCGCCGAGAAGTGCCGCAAGCTGGTCGTCCCGACCGTCTGCCTCGATCACGGCAAGGCCGAGCCTCGACCCTCCGTCCCCTACGAGATCAAGCCGGTCGAAAACTACACGACCAAGCCGGGCGTTCGCGAGCTGTGTGAGCTGCTCGGAAACGGCAAGGTCGACCGACGCGTGGCCCAGGCCGCGGCATGGCATCTGAACAACGACATGACCTGGCAGCAACTGGCCGCAAAGACGATCCATCACACCGGCGGTCGGACCGAACCCTTCTACAGCCCCGTCGAGTTCCGGGCCGGCATGCAGGCGGCCGCTGTCGCGGTCCGCACCGCCAGGGAACGCGACGAGTCGCGGAAAACCAACGATTCGAACGCCGACGTTTCTGCCAGCGGCAAGACGCCCGTCGTTCCGAAGGCTAAGTGATCGCTGCGTCCGTCAGGATCTACAACATCTACAAAAGCCCACGGGCGAAACCTGTGGGCTTTTTCTGTGCGCGGCCAGATACGCTTGAAGCGTTCGTAGTACCGCCTTCAGGCGGAACAAGTTGCCTGTCAATAAAGGCGGAACTGCGAACGCCATTGCAAGGACGCTAGACGGCCGCCGAGTCTCGGCACCGCTGATGGAGCAGACGTCGTTGGGTTCGTAGCCGCTCGGCGTGCCAACGTCGCGATTGCTCTCCCAGCCACGCCTCGTCCTGTTGAAGCTGCCGCTCGCGGGCAATGAGGCGAGACGCTTGTTGTTCCGCGTCTTGCTGCCGGTCGGCGACCCACTGGTCCACCCGCTGCTTTTGCTCGACCAGTTTCTGGTGCTGGGCAATGAGTTGCGAGCGGATCGTTTCGAGCTCTTGGCGCTGTTGGGCCAGCTCGGCATCGGCTTGGGCGTACTGTTGGGCCAAGCGGTTGCGAATTTGCCCCAGCGACTGGACCAACGCGGCCGGTGGCGCCGCGCCCGAGAGCTGCGCCCAGAGTTCCTCGGTCGCCAAGCGGATTTCGAGCGTTTCGCGGTGCATGCGGCCCAACTCGTCGCGGAGTTGCTCGAGCCCCGCGCGGCACTGGTCGACATGTTCCGCCCGCCGCTCGATGGCCCGACGTTTCTCCTCCAACTCGGCGACGGCTTGCGCATCGGCGGCCGCCAGCCGCTGCCCCAGGGCGGCGGACTGCTCGGCCGCGGCTAGCCGCTGGGCCATCTCCCGCTCGCGTTGTTCGTGGGCTGCCTCGGTCTTGGCCAACCGCGCCAACGCCTTGACCGCTTCCCGGTCACGTTCCGCGACGCGCGCCGCCTCGGCCGAGATCCGCGCCTCCGCGGCGGCCAATTCCCGCTGGCGTTCATCAACCTCCCGCTGGGCGGCATCGAGTGCGACCCGTTGCGCTCCGAGCTCACGTTCCTGAATGGCCAACGCCTCCGCCCGAGTGGCCAGGTCGGCCTCCTGTTCTTCGAGCGAAAGCCGCGACGCCCTATGCTCCGATTCGAGCCGGGCGAGTTGGGCGTTCAGCGTGGCCTCGCGAGCATCCAGGTCCTGCTGCCGGTTCCGGAAGTGCTCGGCCAGTTGGGCCGCTTCGAGGCGGACTTGTTCCGCCGCCGACTCGTCGGGCAGGTCATCGTGGAGCAGGTCTCGATCGCGGGGCAGGCTGTCAACCGGCCCGGCGCCGAGCAAGCTGCCAGCGTCGCCGGCGTCGTCCAGAGCACGCTCCGAGCCTGCTCCCTCGAGAGCCAACTCATGAGGCGGATCGACTCGGGCGGTGGGCGTTAAGGCAACGTGCGAGTGACGGCCTTGGGACCCAAGCCCTGGTGCGTCCGCGGCGATGAACGAGTCAGACGTGGCCATTCTTCGGACAGCGGCCCCGCCGGGATTCCCTGCGGGCATTCGGCCCGCCTAGGTCTCCGAAACGGTGCAGATAGTGTGTGATACAATCGGCAAAATCGACAAAATTTGCCTAATCTACTTCATCGGCACGTTGGTTGGCCGAATTCAGTGGAACTTGTACAATGGCGGCCAGCATGGGCCAAGAAACCATCCGAATCGAGCCGGTCCTCCCCGTTCGGGGGCACGTTCGCCCTCCGGGGTCGAAGAGCATCACGAACCGCGCCCTCGTCTGCGCCGCCTTGGCCGAGGGCGAGTCTTTTCTCGGCGGCGCCCTCCGCAGCGAGGACACCGAGGTGATGGTCGACGCGTTGCGGCAGCTCGGCGCGGCGGTTCAATGGGATTCCACGGATCAGCTCCGCGTGGTGGGGTGCAGGGGTCGGCTTTTGGCCGG
>JBDKUC010000417.1:0-5733 GCA_039679885.1 Thermoguttaceae bacterium
GAACTGCTCCAGCGGCAGGCCCTGGTCCACGCCCGGGCAGGCGCCGACATGGTCGCCCCCAGCGGCATGATGGACGGCATGGTCGGGGCGATCCGCGAGGCGCTCGACGGCGGCGGCTTCCTCCACGAGCCCATCATGATCTACTCGGCGAAATATGCCAGCGGCTTCTATGGCCCCTATCGCGAAGCGGCCGAGAGCGCACCGAAGTTCGGCGACCGGCGCAGCTACCAGATGGACCCGGCCGCCGGCGCGGGACAGGCGATGCGCGAGATCGAACAGGACCTGGCCGAAGGGGCCGACCTGGTGATGGTCAAGCCGGCGCTGCCCTATCTCGACGTCATCCGTGACGCGCACGAGCGGTTTCCCGGCGTGCCGTTGGCGGCCTACAACGTGTCGGGCGAGTACAGCATGGTCAAGGCGGCCGCCGAGCGGGGATGGCTCGACGAGCAGCGAATCGCCCTCGAATGCCTCACCGCGATCCGCCGCGCCGGCGCCAGCATCATCCTGACCTACTGGGCCAAAGACGCCGCCCGCTGGCTGGCGTAGCGAGCGATTCCGCGTAGGGAGCTTTCACGTAGAATGGACTTCCCAGTCCGTCCCGCCTCTCGTGGTCCGCCCATCGCTCGCGACGGGTTAGGAAACCCGTCCTACATGTAGGATGGACTTCCTAGTCCGTCCCGTTAGGAAACCCGTCCTACAATCGTGATTGGTTACGAAACCCGTCCTACGGTTCGACATCGGCGTTCACCCGCCGGTCACGGGCATTTCGATCGACTCGGAGACGCGGTTGCCGCGGAGATCTTCCAGGTGGCAGTGGAACGGCGCGTCCTCGGGCCGCCAGCCCTTGGTCATCGGCGGGGCCACCAGGTTCCCCTTGTTCTTCAGCGCGACCCGCACCTTGGCCGCTTCGCCGTGCGCACGCTCGATGACCCAAACGTAGCCCTCGGCCGCAGGCTGGCCAGAAACCTCGTAGTCAACACTGAACATCATCATCGTCCCGTCCGGTCCCGTTTGCGGCAAGGCGACGGCGGTCGAGAGGGCGACGGACGATGCGGCCGTTGACGCAGGCTGGGGCGGGGCCACGGCCGGCGCGGCCGGAGCTGGCGCCAAAGCAGGCGGCGTCTGTTGAGCGGCCGACGATGGCGCCGCCGCGGCCGACGATGGCTCGACGGGTTTCGAGCCGGAACCTTCTACGGTCGGCGTCGTCGCGGGCGCAGGCTTCGCCGCCGTTGGCACCGCTGCCGGAGGCGGCGTACTCGGACGGCCGGTCGGCCGAGGATCTCGGGAAGAGCATCCCAGCGCAATCAGCGCCAGGACGGAGAGAAACGCCCAGGAAACCGCTCGTCGCATGATGGCCTCCGGTCGGCCAGACCACTCTGGAGATTGCCCACAGCAAGGAAGTCTACCAGAACAGGGCGAACTGGCAAGCTGGCCAATGAGCCCAGCAGGCGGACTGCAAAGTCCGTTGCAGGCGTTCGTAGTTCCGCCTTTAGGCGGCAAACGACCGGCTAAAGCCGGAACTACGAACAACTTTGCAGTCGTCCTGATGGGCCAGGAGAACGCACAATCGTCTATCGCTCTGCGTGGCCTGCGAAAACGCAACAACTTACGGGCAGGGTGGCACGGCCCTGAGCGGAGCGAAGGGCGTGATTCGGCCGTCTGCCACGCCCTTCGTTCCTCCCGGCGTGCCACCCAGACCGCACTTGCACTCAAAAAAATCTGGCTTTGACAGATTGCCATGCGCACGCTATTCTCTGCACCTTCCTGCGGGACAAGGATGTCTTGCGGAACCCCGCCACGGAGGGCAGCGCCTTGAAAGGGCAGCGCAGCGTTCTGATTGTCGACCGGTCGGACGAGAGCCGGGAGGTTTTACAAACCGTCCTCGAGCGGCGCGGCGTGCATACGCTGACGGCCGGCCGCGCCGAGGCCGGCGTGGAACTGGCCCGTCAGCATCATCCCGAACTCATCGTGCTCGATCTCGAATCGCTCGATGACGGCGTCGCACCGTTATGTCGAGCCGGCCTCGTGCCTGACTTGGAAGAGGCAAGCGACATCTCGGCGACGGATGAGACTCGCAGATTGCCCAGCCTGCCCAACGCAACCACGACCGAGCCGGCCTACGAACCCCGCTTGGTGTTGCTGGGGAGCGTGCGTGGATGGAACCGGCGGCTTCCGGGCGGGGAATTCGTCGCCAAGCCCTATCATTACGGCCCGTTGATTCGTAGAATCGAAGAATTACTGGCCGGGCAAGCTCAGACTGAGACTTCTCGATCCCCCTCGCGGGGCCAAGGAACGTGTCGACGTTATTCGTCATCCGCGGCGCCGACCAAGGGAGCCGCTTCGAACTGACCGAGCCGACGATCCGTCTCGGGCGCGACCCGTCGAGCACCATCCAGGTTCACGACACCGAGGTGTCGCGTCAACACGCCGAAATCCGCCGCGTCGACAACGACTACGCCATCTCGGATCTCGGCAGCAGCAACGGCACCTTCGTCAACGGCCAACGGGTGCGCCACCACCGGCTCCAAACCGGCGATCAACTCCAGGTCGGCCGCACGTTGATGCTTTACACCGGCCCGGCCGAAGAGCCGCAGGAGGACCTGGCCGCCGCGGTGAGCATCGGACCGCCCGCCGAGCCGGACGACCACTCGCACATCATCCGCTCCGTAACCCAGCAGGAGGGGAGCCGCATCTTCGACCTTCGGGCCGATCTGCCACAGAACTCTTGGCTTGCCCGAGCGCGGAGCAACCTCCAGATCATGTACCGCACCGCGCTGGCGGTGAGCCATACGCTCGACATCGACCAGCTCCTTCAGCGGATCATGGAGTTGATCTTCGAGTGGGTCGAGGCCGATCGAGGCTGCATCATGCTTCTCGACCCGACCAGCAAGACGCTCAAACCAAAGGTGCGGCACACGCGCAAGGGCGTCCACGCCGAAGACCGCATTACGATCAGCAAGACGATTCTTGACTATGTTGTCGAGCGAAACGAAGGCGTTCTGACCAGCGACGCCCGGCAGGATCAGCGATGGGATCCAGGCGGAAGCATCATGCAGATGGGCGTCCGCGAAGCCATCTGCGTGCCGATGCAGGGGCGCTACGACGTCGTCGGCGTCATCTACATCGACACCTCGACCTCCGCCCAGCAGTTGATCCAGAAGGGCGGCAACCGCTTCACCGAGGACCATCTGAAGCTGATGATCGCCATCGGCCATCAGGCGGCCTTGGCCGTCGAAGACACGCGATACTACTCGGCCATGGTCCAGGCCGAGCGATTGGCGGCCATCGGCCAGACCATCGCCACGCTCTCGCATCACATCAAGAACATCCTGCAGGGCATCCGCGGCGGCAGCTACCTGATCGAGATGGGTCTGAAGGACCATGACGAGGACGTGACGCGCAAGGGCTGGAACATCGTCGAGCGGAATCAGAATCGCATCTCCGCGCTCGTTCTCGACATGCTTACCTTCAGCAAGGACCGCGAGCCCGACCTGGTGCCCTCGAACCTCAACGAGGTGGTGGCTGACGTGGTCGAATTGATGCGCGTCCGCGCCGAAGAGGAGCAGGTCGAACTCAGCTGGCTGCCGGCGCAGCCAATGCCGACGCTCGTCTTCGACCCCGAGGGGATTCACCGCGCGGTGCTGAATGTCGTCACGAACGCCATCGACGCGGTGGCCGAACGCGACCTGCCGCGCCGGGTTAAGGTCGCGTCGCAGTACTCGCCCGCTGAAGGCGTCGCCCGCGTCGTCGTCTCGGACAACGGGCCCGGCATTCCGGAAGAGCAGATGGCCGATCTCTTCAGTCCCTTCGTCTCGACGAAGAAAAGCCGTGGCACGGGCCTGGGCCTGCCGGTGAGCCAAAAGATCCTCGTCGAACACGGCGGCAAAATCATCGTCGACAGCGATCCGGGCCAAGGCTGCCGCTTCACCCTCGAACTGCCCGCCCAGTTGCCGCAAGAGATGAACGAGACGATCGAGGGCAAGGGTTGAGCGCAAGCGAAAAGCCCACGGGTTGTCGCCCGCGGGCTTTGTTGTATCGCTTACTTGTCAGCCGGCCCGCTCAGGGGCTGCTGGAATGAGAGTTGGCCAATGCGACCGGCACCGCAATGGCCGTGGCCACGACGCCGGCAATCACGATCGGATTGGCTAGGAGCATCTTGGCCGTGCTCCGCGGCTGTGCGTTCTGGGTGTACACAACGGCGTTATTCTGCGCGGAAGGCGGAGCCGTGTTGACGGACCACAGGCGGTAGATGCCTTGGCCCTCGCCGGCCGAGACGTGGTAGACGCCGCCACGCAGGCCCTCAACGGCGAACTTTCCATCGGCCGTCGTCACCGCCTTGGCGACCTCCCGATTCTGAGCCTTCACCGTGACGGGGACGTTTCCAACAGCGCCCTTTCCTTGCAGATCAACGACCTGGCCACGCAGCACGCCGCCGTCGGCCAGAGCGATGTCGACCACGGCCGGCGTCGCCGGAGGAGCGGATGCAAACGCGGCCTGCGGCAGGCACATCCCCACGACCGCGAGTGAAGCCGCCACTGCCCGAACGACTCTTGACGTCCTCATTGCCCGTCTCCTAAGAAGCTCGAAATGTCCCCTAAACCGCCCGAACATCCATGTTCAGGCCATGCCGCAGCCGCCGAAAGGCAGACATCGGACAATCTTCTTTATCGTCCTAGACGTGCGCCGATCTGCAACAAACCCGTTCCAACCAGCGGCGGGCGCGATTCGCCGCGCGCTCGGGCCGCACATCACCGCCCGAGGCCACCCGCGCAGGATTCCGACAGCAGAGTTCCAAGGCCGTCTCTCGGCCGCCTATCTTGACTAGCCGCTCGAATGCCGCGCTCATCAGCGGCGGCCGGCTTCGGGTTCCGTGCGCATCGGTGGCGACGAAATGAACCAGCCCCTGTTCGACCAGCGACTCGGCGAACTGTTGGATCCGGGCGCCGAACGTCCCGATCAGACTGCCCGCCGTGATTTGGAGCAAGCAACCCCGTTGAACCAGAGGACGCAAAACGCCGGGCTGACCGAGAATGCCTGTGTTCCGCTCCGGGTGCGACAGAATGCCAACCAGGCGGGCCGCGGCCAGCTCCGACAGCAGGCGATCCAGCGGAACGTAGACCTCGTGCGGTAACTCGAGAAGCACGTGGCGGCGACGATCTGCCAGCGTCATCACCTCGTCGCGATGAATCTTGGCGATCAGGTCCGGCTCGATCCGCACGTCGGCGCCCGGCAGCACCCTTAGCGGCAGACCCCGACGGTCAAGCACCTGCTCAACGCGATCGCGGGCCATGCGAATCGCTGCCGCGCCGTTTCCAGCATGGTTGCCCAACTGATGAGGCGTGGCCACGATCGTGCGGAAACCATCGGCCACGGCAAGTTCGGCCATCGCCAGCGAATCGTCCAGCGTGGCCGCGCCGTCGTCCAACCCCGGCAGCAGATGGCAGTGGATGTCAACGAATGGCTCCGACACGTTCATTGCAGTCGTCCTTTGTCGTTCGCGGCGCGGGCTTCGGCGTCGAGCCGCCCCCGGAGCGCATCGCGCAGCGCCGCAGCAATCGCCGCGTTGCCCGGCGTGCGAGTCAAACACCATCGCAAGTGCGCCTCCGCCTCCGCGCAGAGCCCCTGTTTCAGAAGGCATAGACCGAGCTGCCGCCGAATCTCGTAATTGCCCGAGTCACGCTCCAGGGCGTTGCGGGCGCACCGCAGGGCATCCGCATCGCTGCCAAGCCGGGT
>JBDKUC010000251.1:0-3875 GCA_039679885.1 Thermoguttaceae bacterium
GCGCCGATCATGCCGAAGCACAGAACGCCAACCACCACGCCCGCAAACTGCAACACGCTCGATATCAGATAGATGCGGGCCAACAAATCGAACCGCTGCCGTCCGGCAAGGTGGGCCAAATTCAAGTTCTCGAGGCTGCGAAGCAGGAACAGCAAGACTAGGATTGGCAACGCCGATGGCCACTCGGCATACGACGCCGAACGATAATAGAGCACACCCAACATTGCCGCACCGACGGCAGTGATCGAGAGATAGCGGAGATGAATCCATCGCGCCAGCGCAGCCGCCTGTTCGGACTCGCCTCTGCCTAACAGCTCCGCTAGATAACGGGTAAGGCTGTTGGGCAACCCCAATCCGGCCAACAAGACGCCAGTCTCGATGAGCCACAAAAAATACGCGATTAGGCCAAGACCTTCGGAGCCGAGCAGACGGGCGAGCACGACCTGGACGCCCAAGCGGCCAAACAGACTGCACGCGCTGGCGGCAGCGGCGCGAGCGCTCTTTCGGGCGAGCGGAACCTCCTGTGCCGTGGCAAGCGAGGCTCCGGTCGGCGCACACTCCGTTCCCGTGGGTGGTAAACACCCAATCACAACGCCTTCTCCAGTCATTCTTGGATCAAATGGGCTGCCGTCGCCGGCAACCCGCGTCATCGCCACGCGGCCATGCGTCCGCGTGCCCGAGCTTCACTCGGCCCGTATCCACACAAACACATCAGCGACGCAATGGTCGCCGGGCCGCTCAGGCTGCCCGCCGCGGTATGCGAAGCGCCGCCGCGGTGTCGTCGCCACGGTCGGACGACGGCGGGTTGAACTCGATGCCTGCATCGCCCGACTGGCTCTTCGGCCCTTCGGACGAAGCCTCATCGTGCCCATACTCGCCGCTGCCGTATCCGTACCCGTAACCGTATCCGTAGTTGTTGTAGCCGTAGTAGCTCTGATCGTCCTGCGAGCCGGTGCGGTTGATCACCAGGCCGAGTGTCGGGATCTTCATCAGCAACAGCCGTTCGACGACGCGCGTCACGAGCCGGCGGCGGTTCTTCGCGGGTTGCACGACCAGGATCACGCCGTCGACGAGCCGGCCGACGATGGCCGTGTCCGTCGTGGCCAACGTGGGCGGGCTGTCGATCAGGATCATGTCGTAGACCGTTTCGGCCCACGCCAAAAGCTGTGAGAACCGCGGGCTGCCCAGCAATTCGGCCGGGTCGGTCGGCCGCGGGCCGGAAGGCAGGACGTCGAGCCCCTCGATGCCCGAATTGCGAAGATGCCGCCGCGCGGAACGTCCGATCTCTTCGTCCGAGCGGAGCACCTCGCTCAAGCCTTGCGGGCCGCGCATGTTGACCAGTCCGGTCAACCCCGGCCGCCGCAGGTCGGCGTCGATCAAGAGCGTCCGCTTGCTCGCCTGGGCATAGCAAACCGCCAAATTCGCCAGGGTCGTCGTCTTGCCATCGCCCGGCTCGGCACTGGTGACAACGAGTTGCCGGGCGTCGGGATGGGTCAGAGACAACGCCGTTCGCAGGGTGCGGAAGCTCTCGCTGGCCACCGACGTCGGCGCCGCATGCGTCACCAGCGCCCTCGGACCGGTGCTTTCCGGCGGCTGCAACTGCTGGATCATGCTCAGCAATGGCAGCCCCAGCCGGCTTTGCATCTCCTCGACGGAACGGAAGCGGTCGTCCAACGCATCCAACAGCGTCACGAGCGCCAGGGCCGTGCCAAGACCGCCAAACAGGACCAACGCAACGACGACGCTCAATCGGGGTGAGACGGGTCTCGTCACAATGGCCGGCTCTTCAATCACGGCCACCCGCACCTCGGGGCCATTCTGCTTCAGCTCGATTGCGGCGATCTGATTGAAGAGCACATCGTCCATGTCGCTAAGACGTTTCACGTCGCGCTCGAGCATCTCGATCTGCGCGAGTTGGCCGGTGACGTTAATGGCTTCGGCGCGCGCCTGCTCGAAGCGGGCAGTCAAGCTCTGCTCTTCGCGCCGCGACTGGTCGAGCTTTTGCCGAATCATCTGCGACAACCAGGGCCCCAGCTTGCTCCGGCCCAATTCCGCCACACGCTGAGACAACCGCTGCTGTGCGGAAGCCAGATACTGCTCCGTCTGACGCACTTTCTCGGCCTTCGCCTGGACCTCAGGATGGTTGGGGCCGAGGTTCTGCTGAAGACTTTGCAACTCGGCCCGATCGCTAAGCAAGTTTTGTTCGAGCGTCGCTTGCGCGTAGCCGTCGCGACCGCTGACGCCCAGGCTGCCGAGCAGCAGTTCGCGGCCAACTTCATTGCCGGCGGCCATCAGATACTGGCCGACGTCCTCGTCCCGCTCGATGGCCGCGGCGATGCCGGCCAGCAACGCTTCCTCCTCGACCCGCTTCTTCTGCGCGGCGATCAGGGCGTCGTTGAACGCCACGGCCGCCTGCACCTTGGGATGGAGCGTCTTGCTGTCCGAGCGGAAACCCATGTCGTCGAGCTGGCGGCGAGCGGTCTGCAACTCCTCCTGCTTGCGTTTCAATTGCTCGGCCTGCGACTGCCGCTCCTTGGTCAGCAGGCGGCGGATTTCGCCGGCCGTCCCGCGCTGCATCCGCTCCATGAAGTCCAGATACGACTGCACGACCGCCTGAACGACGTTGACCGCCACCTGCGGGTCTTTCGAGCGATAGGACACTTCCAGCACGTTGGTCGAGCGAATCGCCTTGGCAGCAAGGTTCGCCTGCAAACGGCTGACCCAGTGGTCCTGCGACACGCCGACGAAATCGACGCGGTCAGCCTGCGCCAGATTGCAGACCGCGCCCTCGACCACCTTGGCGCTCCGGATAATGTTCTCGTAGGTGGGCATGATGTTCTGCCGCACCGATTCGTCGTTGGTCACCGACGTGTCGAGCCGGTCGGAACGCGGCTGGGTCACCAAGACCTGGGCCTTTGCCGCGTAGTAGCGAGTGGCGGTGGCGTAGTAGAGCCCGCCCAAGAGCGCCGCGGCCGCCATCACGGCGAACACCAGGTTCCTACGGTAGCGGATCGCCAGCACCATCCGGAGGAGCGAGTGGGCAAGCTCCGCCCCGGATCGATATTCGACGTCGACGTTGACAGCCGTAGGGTCGCTGGATTGCACCATGCGCGAGACCGCAGCAGACATGAGATTTCGATGTAGCCACTCCCTCGGGAATAGGGGGCGGAGAATACCAATAGACCAGGGGGACGGTCAATGGTAGTTTTCAACGCAGCCGGCGCGGGAGAGAAGGAAGTGTGGGCAGGTTAGACAAGAGGCCGGCCGCGGCGTTGTCACCGCAGATTCCCGGCGGCGTCGCGAAGATGGGAAAAGCGGGCGTCGCCAATCGTCGGGCCTTCCAGAAGGCTTAGCGTTCGCAGCGGCTAAGGCGGCCCAAAGGGACCAAGCGTGTCTCTCGAACGGCTCAGACCGAATCGACCAACTCATAGACCTTGCCACGCTGTTGAATCCACTCGCGGTCGCCGCGCGCGGCGTGTTCAGCAACGTCGCGAAGCAGCTCGACCGTCTCGGCCTCGTAGCACGGCTCGCTTGGATCATCGGGCGGAACGACCATATCGACCTCGACGGCCACGACAAATCGGCCGCCTTGGACAAAGCGATTTCGCGTCAGCCGTTTTCCTGGAATTCGCATGCCATTATACGCCCTTTGGGGAATTTGAACGATCCAAATCTGCCCGTAGCCGAACAGGGCCCTGCATCGCACGGTGTTCATTTGCCAGCCGATTGACAATGCGATTGTAAATCAACCGGCTGCAAGTTCCAACGGCCGAGCACCGAGGGGGACAGTCCCATTTTCGTGGCGGCGATGCATATTCTTGTGGCGATCTTTTTCGCGCCGCGAAAATCGGGACAGTCCCCTGTGACCGATTACC
>JBDKUC010000184.1:0-6633 GCA_039679885.1 Thermoguttaceae bacterium
CACACGCCCTTCGCCGGAGGCTCAGAGCGTGCCACCCATCACCATCTGCGCGAGACACTACGCTACTATCTACCTACTTCTTATCCGGCTCGAAGGATGGGTGGCACGTCCCTGAGCTTGCGAAGGGCGTGTTGGCAGTCACACGCCCTTCGCCGGAGGCTCAAAGCGTGCCACCCATCACCATCTGCGCGAGACACTACACGAATGTCTACTTCTTGTCCGGCTCGACGTGAATCGCGACGCGGCCGAGGCCGGGCACGTGGCTGCGGAGGTATTCCTCGAGCTGGACCGTGAGCTGGTGCGCTTCGGTGATGGCCGTGTTGGCGGCCAGGGCGCAATGGAACGAGACGGCCAGCTCGCCGCCGGCCGATTGCACGCGAAGATCGTGCGGCCTGACCGGGATGGCGTAGTCGGCCAGGAAGTCGGCGATCGCCTTCTGCACCTGGGCCTGGCCGGCCGGCTCGCCGCGAAGCGTCGCGGCGCTGTCGCCCACCGGCTCGATGTGCGTAATGATTCGCGTCACGCCCGGCAGGCTGCTACGGAGATCCCGCTCGAATTCGGTCGCCTGGCGATGGGCCTCGTCCAACAGAAGCGATTCGCTGACTTCGAGGTGGAGTTCGAGCCACCGCTGTCGGTTTTCCTCGTAGATGCGGATGCCGTGCGCGCCAAGTCCATGCCGGGCGGCCAGCAACCGGACGACGGTCGTTACGTCTTCGGCTTCGCCAGCCACCGGCTCGACGTGAACCACGACGTCGGCGCTGGGCAGCGCGGCGCGAACCGCGGCCTCGACCTCGTGGGCGATATCGTGCGCCCGCTCGAACGCCGCCCCGCGTCGGACGGCCAGCGTCAGGTCGGCGAAGATTTCCGGCCCACTGCGGCGCATCCGCAGTCGGCTGATGCTCTCGACGCCCGGCACTCGGCCGGCCGCTGCGGCGACTTGCTCCTGCAAACCCTTGGGCACGCTGTCGAGCAGATCGTCGACCGATTTCTTCCCGAGCCGAAGGCTGACGCAAACCACGATCGCGGCGACGCCGAGCGCGGCGACGGCGTCGGCCGATGCGAGCCAAGGCAGGTTGAAACGCTCCCCCAAGACGACGCCGCAAAGGCCCAACAGCACGACGGCCGACGACCAGATGTCGGTCGAGAAGTGCAACGCGTCGGCCTCCAACGCCTGGCTCGAGTACTTCGCCGCCGCTCGTCCCAGGGAGCGGGAGCGGCCGAAGTCGACGATGATCGAGAGGATGACGACGCCGAATGCCCAAGCGTTGACATTCAACTCGAACGGTTTATGGAAGAGCAACCGGCCGGCCGCCTCGTTGATGATCCAGATGCAGGTGACCAGCAGCAAGACGGTCTCGAAGAGGGCCGAAAGATTCTCGAACTTTCCATGGCCGTACGGGTGTTCGGGATCGGCAGGCCGGCTGGACACGCGGACGGCCCAGAGCGTCACGGCCGCCGCCACGAGGTCGAGGCCCGAATGGGCGGCCTCGGCCAGGATGCCCAAGCTCTGCGTCATGTAGCCGACCACGAGCTTCGTGCCCGTCAACAGCATCGCCGCCATGAGTGACGCCGTGGCCACTAACCGTTTTTCTCGATCGGCCTGCAGGAGCGGTTGGTGTTGATGCATAAGCGAGGATTACTGCTGGCGTGTCTCAGACGAATGGAGCCCGATTGTCTTGATTTGCCAAAATGTGCGCCGTCATTTGCGAGACACTACATTAGTTGCCTGGTTCAACCACGCGAAGGTTGGTCCGGCTATCTTCCCATGGCCTCCCACTTTTCTTCTGCGGCACTGCGACGGAAGTAGCGGGGCGCGAGCTTCCACAGATCGTCACGTCGCCCCTGATCGTAATAGCGCGCGGCAAGGCGGCCAACGACGGCCGCCCGCGGCGGCCAGCGCTCGGGCGGCAACGCGAGGACGCCGGCCGGCAGCCGATCGCGCAGGCGGCCGAGCACGGGGCCGGCGACCAGCAGGCCAGGCGTCAGCGAGGCCAGCCACTGTTCGGCCGGGACCAGTTCCTCCGGGCCGAGGGACTGCAGGCCGTGCTCCGGATCGGAAGCAAAGCATTGAGCGACCACATCGCCGCGCTGAGCGTCGAGAACGACCGAGATTCTTCCGCCAGCGGTCTCGGCCGGCCCGTGTTGCGGCGAATCGGCCGCGGCGTCTTCCGGCTCCAGGGCGCCGGCCGCGATGGTTTCGAGCGTGCTGACGCCCAGGACCGCGGCCCCGACGCAGTAGGCGAACACCTTGGCGGCCGTCACCCCGACCCGCAGCCCGGTAAACGAGCCGGGGCCGACGGAAACGGCGACCAGTTGAACGTCTTGCGGCGTCCAGTGGACCGTCTGCATGAGCTGGTGCATCGCGGGGATTAGCGACTGCGCACTACGCAGCTTCGGCTCTAAGGCCAACTGGCCCAGCAGTTTACCGCCGGCAACGGCCGCGACCGTGCCGATCTTCTCCGTTGTTTCAAGGGCCAGGATTTTCATAGGCTCATCGCAACGCGGTCGCCCGGCGTCACAGGGACCAGACGCCGGCATTTCGGCTGGCACGCTGTCTCCGATGCCGCTCGACCGCCTCCGGACCGGCTGCCACCTGTCTAAGCATGTCGGATTCGGCGGCGCTCGACAAGAGGCATCTCGACTTGACCACCAAAATAGGTAACAATAGACTGTTTGTGAGCGTCCATCGGGATGGACGTGCGCGCTGGTGGGTGTCAGACGGCGGGCCATTGATTCGGGCGGATGGTTAGGCGGTTCGTGCCTTGGCGCCGCGGCCGAAAGAAAGTCCAGAAGCGTGAAACGAGCGCTGATCAGCGATATTCACAGCAACATCGAGGGGCTTGAGGCGGTCTTGGCCGACGTTCGGGCCCAGGGCATCACCGAGGTCTACTGCCTCGGCGATCTCGTCGGCTACGGTCCAAACCCCCGCGAAGTGATCGACGAAGTCATGAAGTGCCAGCTCTGCTTGCTCGGCAACCATGACCAAGGCGCCTTGTTCGACCCCGAGGGGTTCAACTCGGGCGCCGAACGGGCAATCTTCTGGACGCGGAGCCAGCTCGAAAACGGCCCCGGGACGACAGCCATGCGTCAGAAACGGTGGGACTTCCTTGGCGAACTGCCGCGGAACCGCCTTGAAGGGAACCTGCTGTTCGTCCACGGCTCCGCGCGGAATCCTTTGAACGAGTACGTCTTTCCTGAGGATATTTACAACAAGCGGAAACTGGAGAAGATTTTCGCCTTGGTGCCGCAGTTCGCCTTCCAAGGCCATACCCACGTGCCGGGCGTTTTCACCGAGACTTTCAACTTCCTCAGTCCCGATGAGATCGATTACGAATACCGGCTCGGCCGGGAGAAGGCCATGATCAACGTCGGGTCGGTCGGTCAGCCTCGGGACGGCGACCGCCGCGCCTGCTACGTCATCCTCGAAGACGACCGGGTGCGGTTCCGCCGCGTCGACTATCCGTTCGAGAAGACGGTCGCGAAGATTTATGAAATTCCCGAGCTGGACAACTTCCTTGGCGACCGGCTCCGCGACGGACGTTAGTTCCTGCCCCAACAGAGCCGCCACCTTTTGGCCGCGGCCTTGTCCATTACGCTTTTGGCCGGTAGTTTATGCTTAGGCATGGGCTGGCGCCGGCCGCGGTGCGCGAATCGGCTGTCTGCAACTGCGGATCGCGGCCTTACACTTCTAGTCAGCGTTCAGAAGGTTCAACCGAATGGATCGTCGTTTCCTCCGTTTTCTGACCGTCAGCTTCGTGCTCTACTTCGGGTACATCCTGCTAGTGCAGCATTTCTATCCCCGCAAGCCGGCGCGGCCGCCCGCCAATCAGCAGCAGGCGGCACGCGAAGAGCCTGCGGGCCAGAAGAAACCTGCGGCCAAATCGGCGGAAAAGAAGCCGGCGGGAAAAACCGCAAAAACCTCGGAGAAGACCGCGGAGAAGACCGCAAAGCGTGAAAAGCCGACCCCTACGGTCATGGCTGCCCGTGAGCCGGAACAGCCCGAACAGCTCATCACGCTCGGCTCGGCCGATCCGAACCCGGCGAAGAATCCCTACCGCATGCTGGTGACGTTGACGACCAAGGGCGCGGCGTTGGCTCGCGTCGAGCTGAGCAGCGATCGGTATCGCGACGTCGATGAGCGTTTTGGCTATCTCGGCAATCTAGGCATCGTCGATGGCAAGCAGGGCCCGGTGGTCCGCGTGGTCGGGCCGGGGACGCCCGCGGCCGAGGCTGGGCTCAAGGTGGGGGACGTGATCCGATCGGTCGATCGCCGCGAGTTGTCCGACGAGTGGCCGCTCGAACGTATGCTGAGGCGGACCCGACCCAACCAGACCATTCAGCTTGCGATCGTCCGCAACGGGAAGACGATGACGCTGACGGCCAAGCTGCGCCGCCGTCCGCTCGACGTGGTCCGGCCGGAGGACAACGATCCGCTCTCGATGCTGTTGACGCTTTCCCAGGTCGACAAGCTCAAGCTGCGGGTCCAATGGGCTCGCGATCTGGCGATCTGGCAACTGGAAAACGATCTGAAGGCGTCGGACCAACAGATTGCCGAACTCGATCTGGCCGACGTCGTCAATGGCGACGAAGAGCAGAAAGTCCACTTGCGGCAGCAGTCGGGAGACGAGAAACAATGGTTCAGGCTCACCGAGGCCGCCGCGAAGGCCTTGGGGACATGGCAGAGCCTGCGGGGCGACAAGGGCGAGGCGCTGTTCATCACGCTGCCCGAGCAGAAGCCGGAGAAAAGGCTCTCGGCAGACGACATTCGCCGGGTCGTCGCTCGGGTGCATGACGAGCAGCAGGGCCAGGGGCAGCCGGGCTTGGCGGCCGAGTTGGCGGGCATCGATCTTCGACGGGGAACGTGGAAGCTGGTGACCGCCGGAGAAGACCGGGCGGTCTTCCGCCGAGCGCTGCCGCAATGGGGCCTGGAACTCACGAAGACCTATCGTCTGGTCCAGGTGCCCGAGGCGTCGCGGACCGACCCCGATTATCCGGCCTACCATCTCGAGTTCGACATCGAGATTCGCAACGCCGGCGGCGAGTCGCGGCGAGTCGCCTATCAACTCGACGGGCCGAACGGCCTGCCGAAAGAGGGCGACTGGTACGCCAGCAAGGTCAGCCGCAACTGGGGCGGCTCGGGCCTTCGCGACTTCGTCGTCTCGTTCGATGGCGGCACGCCCGGCATGGTCAACACGACGACCATTGCCGCGGACGGCGCGCTGGACGTCTATCGCGATACGCCCGAGAGGCTGTTGAGCTTCGTCGGCATTGATGCGCAATACTTCTCCGCGGTGCTGATGCCCGAACGCGCCAAGCACACGGATGTCTGGTTCGATGAACTGACGCCGATCCGAGTCGGAAAGATCGACCCGAAACAGACGCGACTGGTGAACGTGTCGTGCCGGTTGACCAGCGCGGCGACGCTGCTGGAAGAGGGCGAGACGCTTCGGCACACCTTCAAGCTCTTTGCGGGGCCGAAGCGGCCGACGCTGCTGGGGAACAAGAGCTACGGCCTCGGCGAACTGGTCTATTACGGCTGGCCCATCTTCAGCGTCGTAGCCGTGCCGTTGACCAAGATCCTCCACGTCTTCTACTACATTACGTGGAACTACGGCTTGGCGATCATCCTGTTGACCGTTCTCGTCCGCGGCTGCATGTTCCCGATCAGCCTGAAGCAGGCGGCCGGCGCGCAGAAGATGCAGCAGTTGCAGCCGGAGATGAAGAAGCTCCAGGAGAAGTACAAGAACAACGCCGAGGCCAGGGCCAAGGCCCAGCAGGAGTTGTTCAGGAAGCACAACTACAATCCGCTAAGCGGCTGCCTCCCCGTTCTCATTCAGATGCCGATCTTCATCGGGCTGTACCGGTGCCTGATGGTTGACATCGAGCTGCGAGACGCGCCGCTGATTTCGCACGCGATCCGTTGGTGCTCGAACCTGGCCGCGCCCGACATGCTGTTCGACTGGAGCCGGTGGATGCCCGCCTGGTTCAACAGCGGTCAGGGCATGTTTTCCCTCGGACCGTACTTCAACATCCTTCCGCTCCTGACCGTGGGCCTGATGCTCTGGCAACAGAAGATGTTCATGCCGCCGCCGGCCGACGAGCAGGCCGCCATGCAGCAGAAGATGATGAACTTCATGATGATCTTCATGGGGTTGTTGTTCTTCAAGGTCGCCAGTGGTTTGTGCATCTACTTCATCGCGTCGAGCCTCTGGGGCATCGGCGAGCGGCGATTGCTGCCGAAGGCCGCCGCAGCGCCGGGCACGCCGGGCCCGGGCGGAACCAGCATTCCGCCGGTCGGCAGCGGCGATTTCGGAGAAACTCGCGCCCAGGCGAAGGCCCGCGAGCGAGCGGGCACGACGAAGCGAAAGTAGCGTTCAAACAAAGGGTGGCTTACTGGACGCATGCTTGCTAAGCGAGCGCAGCGAGACAGCAAGCATGTCTGCCGCTTCCCCATGCCCACGACAAGCGTGGGCATGGCGCCCACGTAGAGACAATGTATCCTCTCGACGACACGATTGCCGCGATTGCCTCGCCGTCGGGCGGCGCGGCGCGCGGGATCGTCCGCCTCAGCGGGCCGGAATCGCTCCGGTGCGTCGAATGCTTCTTCGAGCCGGACGACGGGCGGTCGCTCCA
>JBDKUC010000241.1:0-2199 GCA_039679885.1 Thermoguttaceae bacterium
TGGGCGATCATTGTCTGCGAGGAGAGCTTGCGGAAGTCGGCGTCGACGAAGGCCAAGAACCAGCGGACGCGGCCGCAGTAGCTGCCGGTGGTGCGGCCGAACGCGGAGCCGAACAGGACGCCGGCCAACTCGCCGCGGCTGTTGAGGATTGGCCCGCCCGAGTCGCCCTGCCGAGCGGGCGCTTCCAATTCGACCATCTCGTACGGCATGTTTTCGCCAGGCGAGACATATTCGGTGCATCGGCCCGAGGCCGCCCGGTAGGAGCCGCTCCCGTAGCCGGCGATGGTAAGCATCTCGCCGGGTCGCGGGGCCTGGCTGGAGAGCGAAATCGGTTGGACCTTGGGTCGCCAGATGACCAGTGCGGCGAGGTCCCAATCGCGATCGACGCGGGCGACGGTGGCCGCGGAGCGGAAACCGTCTGGGAAAAGGACGCCGACCTGGCCGGCCGCGTCCCGGACGACGTGCCAGTTGGTCAGCACGAGGCCGAAATGCTCGTTGACGGCGACCAGCGAACCGGAGCCCAGCGACATGCCGTCCCGTTCCGGGGCCACGACCCGGACGACGGCCGGGTGCGGCTGGTAGGAAGAAACGGCCCACGCGCCCGGCTCAGCCGAAGCGGAGGATGCGGCAAAGACTACGAAGATGACGGCAACGCGGCGTAAGAGACAGCCGCGAGCCGTTAGCTCCCGGCTACTCGTCTTCAGTGCGGCAATCGTCACGAAAGAGCGTCCCATCTCCCCTTCGCTTCGACCGCGGCCACGAGGCGGAATCAGCGTTTTTCGAGCGGGACGTAGTTCGTCTCGGTCGGGCCGGTGTAGATTTGCCGCGGGCGCTGGATTTTCGTCCCCGGATCGTCGTGCTGCTCTTTCCATTGGGCGATCCAGCCGGGCAGCCGGCCAATGGCGAAACAGACCGTGAACATGTTCGTCGGAATGCCGATTGCGCGGAGGAGAATGCCGCTGTAGAAATCGACGTTTGGATAAAGCTGGCGGTCGACGAAGTACGGATCAGTCAGCGCGAGTTCTTCGAGTTTGCGGGCGATGTCCAGGAGCGGGTCTTGCCGCTTCAATTGGGCGAAGACCTTGTCGCACTCGGTCCGAAGGATCTTGGCCCGCGGATCGTAGCGATGGTAGATGCGGTGGCCGAAGCCGTAAAGCCGGAAGGGATTGGTCTTGTCCTTGGCCGCACGGACGCACCCTTCGGCCGTCATCCCGCCGTCGTGGATGCGTTGAAGCATTTCGATCACCTCGACGTTCGCGCCGCCGTGGAGCGGTCCCCAGAGGGCGCAAACCCCTGCCGCGCACGAGGCGAAGAGATTCGCCCGGGCCGACTGAACGATCCGCACGGTCGACGTGCTGCAATTCTGTTCGTGGTCGGCGTGAAGGATGAACAACAGATTCAGGGCGTCCTCGACCTCCGGCGTCACGATGTACTGCTGGTACGGAATCGAGAACATCATGTGCAGGAAGTTGGCGCAGTACCGCAGCTTGGGGTCGGGATAGATAAACGGCAGACCGATGGAACGGCGGTAGGCGTAGGCCGCGATCGTGCGGACCTTGCTAATCAGGCGGGCGGCAGCCTCCTCGAACGGGCCCTCGCCCTGGAGGGCCAGATACTCTTGGTGGTAGCAGGCCAGATTGCTCAACGTCGCGGAAAGAATCGCCATCGGCGGGGCGTCGGCCGGGATGTGCTGGTACTGATGCTTCATGCTGTCGTGCAGAAGCTCGGTGGCGGTCAGAAGCCCGCTGAACTTGACGAGTTCCTCGCGCTGGGGGAGCCGGCCGAAGATCAGCAGCCAGGCCGCCTCGACGAAGTTCGGCTTGTCGACGAACTGCTCGATGGGGATGCCGCGATAGCGGAGGATGCCCTTTTCGCCGTCAATGAACGTGATGGCGCTCTGGCAGACACCGGTGTTGCCCAGCGAGGGGTCGTAGGTGATGACGCCCATCTGCTCGCGGAGCTTGGAGATATCGATGGCGGACTCCCCCTCGGAGCCGGTAATCAGAGGCAATTCAACAGTACGATCGCCGATGGTCAAGATGGCCTTGCCCGACATGGCGGCTCCTCGATAAGTGGAGAGAATAAACCCAATCGCTAAATTAGCGCATCGAATAGTATACAGGACTGGCGGGCGTTGTGCCAGCGGGGTGCGAGGAGAAGTGGGCAGTGGGAAGTGGGCAGTCGGCAGTGGGCAGTCGG
>JBDKUC010000092.1:0-16964 GCA_039679885.1 Thermoguttaceae bacterium
TGGTCGCCTACATCGCGCCGCTGACGTCGTACATCGTTTACCGGAACGGCAAGGTCGACAACAATCTCCGCGTGATGACGCCGGAGCATCTGCGATTCTTCTTTGCGACGAACCTGAACAAACTCGGAATGAAGATCGAGACCGAGCGTCGCGATCCGCACGAGTTGGGCCCGCCGGTCAAGGTGTTCGGCCACGGCGGCGCGGACGAACGGGTGGACGCCGCGCGGCTCGTCCAGGCTCGGCAAACCCCTGGACTGACGGCCGCACGCGAGATTCTGGCCGAAGGATTGGCGGGCCGCGCCACGGCGATCATGCTCGATTACACCGCCGGCGGCGCCAATCTTCGCACGATGATCGATGGCGTGTGGATCCCTCGAGAGGCTCGCGGACGCGACACGGCCGATCCGGCCCTCGAGTCGCTCAAGGTTCTTTGCGGGATGAATCCGCAGGACCGGCAGGGCCGGCAGCAAGGGGCGTTCGTGGCCGAGTATGAATCGGCTCGCTATTCCGCCACGTTGGCCACTCAGGGAACGCCGACCGGCGAGCGGGCGCTGGTGCAATTCGAGGCCAAAAAGGTCCGCTTCAAGGACATGGACGAGTTGGGCATGAGGGCCAAGCTGCAGGAAGACCTGCGGCAGGGCCTCGACGCGCCGCAGGGCTTCGTCCTGCTGTCGGGCATGCCCGGCGGTGGTCTGCGGAGCACGACCGACGTTGTCCTCCGCTCCTGCGACCGGTTTACGCGCGAGTATGCGGCGGTCGAAGATGAAGGGAACCGGTACGAGGACGTCGAGAACATTCCGGTGACGACCTACAAGTCGGCCGAGGGGCAGACGCCCGCCGACGTGTTGCCGAAGTTCTTCCGCACCGAGCCGAACGTGGCGATTGTTCGCGACCTGGTGAATGCCGACACGGTCAGTTTGATGTGCGACGAGGTCGCCGACAACCGGTTGATGATCGGGACGGTCCGGGCGAAGGACTGTGCCGAGGCGTTGCTGCGCGTGCTGGCCCTTGGCGTTCCGGCTGAGGAGTTCGCGAAGGCGGTCACCGTGGTGATGTGCCAACGGCTGGTGCGGAAACTGTGCGACGCGTGCAAGGAAGCGTATGCGCCGGCCCCGCAGATCTTGCAGCAGTTGGGCATTCCGGAAGGCCGCGTGCAGGCGTTCTATCGGCCGTTCCAACCGAACCCCGAGGAGCCGAAGGAGCCGTGCCAGCACTGCGGGGCCATCGGCTACTACGGCCGCACCGCGATCTTCGAGCAGTTGATCGTCGGCGATGCCGTCCGCGCCGCGCTCGTGTCGACGCCGAACCTGAAGGCCGTCCGTCAGGCCGCCCGCCGCGACGGCATGAAGAGTCTGCAAGAGGAAGGCGTGTTGTTGGTGGCCAAGGGCGTCACCTCCCTGCCGGAACTGATGAGAGTGTTGAAACAGTAAAGAAAAAGCTATCAGCGGTCAGCTTTCCGTTTTCAGCTTTCGGACAAGAAAGCACAGTTGCCAGCAGACGACTGAAAACTGACGACTGACCACTGAAGACTGACGACTCATAGCTGACCGCTAAACCACCATGAGCTCACTCCTAACCATTCTGATGTTCGGGATCCTGTTGGCCTGTGTGGCCATGTGCTACACCGACGGGTTGTGGAGCAACGCCATCCGTCTGGTCAACGTGATCACAGCGGCCCTGTTGGCCATGAACTTCTACGAGCCGTTGGCCGATTGGCTCCAGGGCAAATGGGGCGACTCGTATACGTACATTTTCGACTTTGTGAGTCTCTGGGCGCTGTTCGTCGGCGCTTCGATCATTCTTCGCGTGGCGAATTATGTATCGCGCGTCAAAGTGAAATTCATGAAGCTGGCCGACCGCATCGGCAGCGGCGTCCTCGCCGTCTGGATCGGCTGGGTGATGGTCATGTTCACGATGACGACGCTCCACACGGCCCCGCTGGCGAAGAACTTCCTGTGGGAAGGGTTCCAGCCCGAGGAACGCATGTTTGTTGGGCTCGGTCCCGACCGGATGTGGCTCGCCTTCACGCAGAAGCAGTCGATGGGCACGTACGCGTGCTCGCCCGAGCACGCCTTCGACCCCGACTCCGACTATTTGCCGAAATACCAACAGCGTCGCGAGAATCTGGAAGAGTACGTGAAGACCCGCGAATCGTTGCTCGTGAAATGACGGCGATGATTGATCGGGTGATGATGGATCGAAGATCGCCGAGCAACCCTGGTTGAGCGCGCACGTCCAGGCTCCACAGCGCCAAAAAGCGAATCGTCAATCAACAGTTCTGAACTCTCATGCGTCCTAGTGTTCCCGACGTCCGTATCACGGATTCGCAAGACGACGAGTTGTCGGTGTACCGTTCCGTCTCCGGCCAGGCGGTGGTTGCCCTGATTTTTGGGCTCTTGGCCCCGGCGGCCTTTCTGGGGCGCGCGCTCTGGGCCGTGCCCGCGATTGGTGTCTTAATCAGCCTCGGCGCCCTGCGTCGGATCCGGCGGAACGAGCCGGCGATGGTGGGCCGGCGGCTTGCGTTGGTGGGCCTCGCCTTCGCCCTCTTGTTCGGCATTGCCGCGCCGACGAACTGGCTGGTTCACCGCATCCGCGTTCGCGGCGAGGCGACGCGATTGGCCGCGCAGTGGCGGCGCTACATTAGCGATGACGAGCCGGAGAAGGCCTTTCAGTTGACCCTTCCCACCGCCCGCCGGCAGCCGCTCGACGACAACCTGAAGGCGGTCTATCGCAACGATCAGCGAATGCGTCAGGAACTGGATGCCTATCTGGGCGGCGGCCGTTTCGGCGAGACTTCGGTGGTGCGAACGCTCCTCGACGTTGGCCCAAAGGCCCAAGTCACCTTCGATGAAACGGCCAGCCAGACGCAGTCCGCACGTGAAGACACGGTCGAGCAGATCTTCACCGTGACCTACGAAGAGGGCGGTGAGCGGAAGTCGCTCCACGTGAGTCTGCTGATGATCCGCACGAACTTCCCCGACGGCACGGCCGAGTGGCGCATCGCGCGCACCGCGACCGCCAAGCCGGGCGATCTGTAGCGGCGCACCCCGCCGGCGCGGCCGGCTCCTTTCCCCGCGCGTGCAAGCACGGTGAATTGCCACGATCGATTTCAATGCTTGCAGCGTTTCTTGACCTGGACACCGCGCGAGCCGGAGCGCATCATGGTGGACGCGATACGCGCGTCAAAACCGGACAAAAGACAGGACACGATGATGAAATCATCCTTGCGGCATGGTTCGATTCGGCTGCTTCTGCTGTTGTGCGTCCTGGCCGTGGCGCCGGCGCGGGCGGAAGAGCCGAAGCAGTCCAGCGAGATCAAGAACTCGATCGGCATGAAGCTCGAACGGATCCCGGCCGGCGAGTTCATGATGGGCGGCGCCGAAGCGGCCGAGGACTTGGTGAAGGCCTTCGCCGCCTATCATCGGCAGCCGGACTTCTTCAGCGATGAATATCCGCGGCACCGCGTCCGCATCACGCGGCCCTTCTACCTCGGCAAATACGAGGTCACCGTCGGCGAGTTCCGCCGATTTGTCGACGAGACCGGCTACAAGACCGAGGCCGAGCGAGACGGCACCGGCGGCTGGGGCTACAATCCCAAGACGGCCAAGTGCGAGGGCCGCGATCTGAAATACAACTGGCGCGATCCGGGCTTTCCGCAGACCGACGAACATCCGGTCCTCAACGTCACCTGGAACGACGCAGTGGCGTTCTGCCAGTGGCTTTCGCGCAAGGAAAAGCAGGACTACCGGCTGCCGACCGAGGCCGAGTGGGAGTATGCCGCTCGTGGCGGCGCGACGACGCGATATGCCAACGGCGACAACCCGGACGCGTTGGCCAAGATCGCCAACGTCTACGATTCGACCGGCCGGACGACGTTCCCGCACGTCCAGGAGTTGGACATTCCGCCGGGCAGCCATCCGCGGTTCACGGTCCCGGTGGGCGGGTATCCGGCAAACGGATTCGGGCTGTGCGATGTCCACGGCAACGTTTGGGAGTGGTGTTCCGACTGGCATGGCGAAGATTATTACGCCCATTCGCCAGTGGACGATCCGAAAGGACCGCCGTCGGGCACCGTCCGTATCCGGCGCGGCGGCGGCTGGAACAGCTTCCCGCTCTGGGCCCGCGCGGCCATGCGGAACTGGAACACACCGAAGAGCCGCTGCGTGAACCTCGGCTTCCGCGTCGCCCGGAGCACGCCGGCCAGCGAAGCCAAGCAGCCGGCGGCGCGTGGCGAGACAACCGGAGCGTCGCGGCCATACAATCGTCAGCATCGCGATGACGAGGTCACCCTCGTCTTCGCCGGCGACGTGATGTTCGACGGCGGGCCGGGCCATGCCGTCATGCACGGCGCCGATCCGTTCGCCGAGTTCGCCCCCATCCTGCGCAGCGCGGACATCGCCGTCTGCAATCTCGAATGCGTTCTCGCCCGCGGCGGCCGGCAGGTGCCTGACAAGGCGTTTACGTTTCGCGGTCCCACGCAGGCAGTTCCATTGCTCGGCCAGCATTTCACGGCCGTCTCGGTGGCGAACAATCACACAGGCGATTGGGGCCCTGAGGCGTTCTCGCGGCAGTTGGACGCACTCTCGGACGCGGGGATCGGTTGCGTTGGCGGCGGGCGGAGCGTGGCCGAGGCCCGGCAGCCATTGATCCTCGAACGCAACGGTCTGCGCATTGCGATTCTGGCCTACTGCGGTTTCCCACCCCGCGCGTTCGCCGCCGGCAAGAGCACGCCCGGCGTCGCCTGGATGAACGAGAGCGAGATGCTCGAAGACATCGCGGCGGCCCGGGAGAAGCATCATGCCGACGTGGTGATTCCGTATCTGCATTGGGGCCGCGAACTCCGGTCGCGGCCGGCCGATTGGCAGCGGGACTTGGCCCATCGACTCATTGACGGCGGCGCCTCGGCCGTCATCGGCGCCCATCCGCACGTGACCCAGACAATCGAGACGTACGGCGGACGGCCGATCGTCTACAGCCTGGGCAACTTCGTCTTCGATTACTTCCCGAACGATCCGGCCGTCTGGACCGGCTGGCTCGTGCGCCTATCATTCACTCAGGCGGGCGACGTCGGCCTCGAGAAGTTCTCCTTCAAGATCGACCCCGCCGGCATCCCGCATCCCGTGACGGCGTCCGAGACCGCCAAGAAGCGTGCGGGCCGGGCGTCAACTTAGGAGCACGGTAACGTTGTTCGTAGTTCCGGCTTTAGCCGGTGTATTCCTGGTGAAATCGCCTGAAGGGGTCCAACAGTAAAGTGCGGCAGCAGTCGTCGCCCTGAATTGCCGTGCGGACTTCGTCTCAGGCTCACTGAGCAGCGGTTGTGTCTCAGACGCGGACAATCGCTATGCGGAAGAAAGTCGTCGTCAACGACCTGATGCAGCACGGCTACGTCTATTACTTGACGGAGCCGGTGGGCGAGAACTTCGATCCCGAGTTTCGGCCGGAACTGACGCCGGCCGAGATGCTGGCCTTGGGCGTCTTCGGCGGGAAGTACATGACGGACTGCACCGACGAGTTCCCCGAGGGGTGGTTCCGCGACGCAAAGCTCTGTCACACGCGGCACGACCCGGAGTTGAACTTTTTCGGCGTCAATGCCTCGAAGCCGCTCTGGTACTGGCAGGCGAAGGGCTGGCTGCATCCGGACGATCCCCGCGGCTGGTTTCAGTGGTATTGCCGCTACTACATGGGCCGGCGCTCGCCGGACGACCCACGGCAGATCCGCCGCTGGAAGGCCATGCAGCGGCATATCGTCCAGGTCAAGAAGCACTGTCGCAGAGGCGACCTCGATTGCCGCCGCAAGCAGCGGCAGGCCCTGCTGCATTGGGCGTATGACAGCCGGAAGATATGACGGCAAGCCCGAAGCCCCAAGACCTAAGCCCTAAGCCCTAAGCCCTAAGACCCAAGGCCGAAGACCTAGGACCGTTCCTGGGCGATTTTGATGGCCAGCAGATCGATCTGGCTCTTCAGGTCGGTCAGCAACAGTTGAGGATTCGCGCCGCCGGCGAAGTGGGAATAGAAGGTCGTGGCCGCGGGGCCTTGAGCCGTGCCCAGCAGGGTCGTCGTGGCCTTGAGGTCATGCAGTTGTTCGTCGACATTGTCGAGCTTGGCGGCGGCTTCGCGGTTCTCACGCCAGAGTCGATCGAGTTGGAACACCAGCCCAACGAGCAGCAGGATTTGCCCGCCCAGCGCCGTGGGCAGGCCGATGGTCCAAAGCTCATGGCGACCGGCGACGAGCGACCAACTCAGTAGGATGCCGCCGCAGACGAAGCCTATGGTGCCGAGGGCCACGGCGAGCCACGTCGCTGCAACCGTAGCCTTGCCGCGGCTCGGGGCGACCACTCTGGGCCTTCTTGGCGATGGCTTGGCCAGTGGGACGTGCGGAGGCATCACCCCATGCGGTGAGTCGAGCCGGATCGGCCTGGCGTTGGCGGGCGATTCAGACTTCCGGCCCGGCGACTTGGCGGTCTTCAGGGCCCGTTCGATGTCTCGCAGTTGCTCGCCGAGTTCCCAGCCGTCGTAGGCCGGCGCCGGCTCGGGCGAGCAGCCCGGATCGTCGGCCACAGGCTCAAAGTCGCGTGGCGTCATCTCGTCCGACTGGATCGCCGCGACTCGCGGCTGCGCGCATACGGTCTCGCCGCATCGAGGACAGCAGTACGTCTGCTTGTCGGCCGATGCGAGCGCAGGCACATCCTGGCGGCACTGTCGACACCACATGGTGTTCTTAGGATCGGCCGGAAAGTCGGGAAACTGTATGGTTTCTGTCGCTCGTATGGCCCGAAGAGACGAGGCTGGGAGAGATGGGAGTCCTGGGCGGCGGCCGGCTCGGCGCCGTGCTTCCCCCTGGCAGCCCCCATACCCATCCCCGGTGCGGAAGAATGACGCCGGGAAAACGTCCCTCGCGCAAAGCCGACTTGCAATAAAAAGAGCGTTGCCGTAGTTAGAAGGACGGGTTTGCCGCCAGCGGGCGCGATTGCTGCCGCGGCCAGACGGGCCAATTGAACCTTTGGGCTAAACGGGCTTTCGGAACGGAGAAGAGGTCCATGAGACACCACTCATCGCGGCACGATTCGGACGCTTCGCTCTTGCGCAGACGCAGTCTGAGGATGGAGCACCTCGAATCGCGGATGCTATTGAGCGCCAGCGTGATGCCGCAGGCAGCCAACGCCGCGAAGTCGGCCGCGGCGGCCAGCGCCGCGACGGTCTTGACGCTCAGTCCCAGCGCGGACGCCTACGTCAACAGCGCCAAACCGACGACCAACTACGGCACGGCGGGCGACCTGCTGGTGCAGAGCAGTTCAGGCCGCGGCGGGAGCGAGGCCGACGCCTACCTGAAGTTCGACCTGAGCAGCATCAGCAGTTCGGTGACCAAGGCCGTTCTGAACTTGACGCCCCTGGCCGTCGCCGCCGGCACGTCGTCGGTCACGATCGGCGTGCAACTCCTCAAGGACGGCAGCGACAGTTGGGTCGAGGGCGTCGGGGGAAGCAGTCGCAGCACGACCGCTGGAATCACCTGGATGAGTTCGCCCAACGGCTATGGCCAGATCGTCACCCTCTCGGCCTCGCAACTGAGCGCGTCGACGCCCATCTCGATCGACGTGACGCAGTTGATCAACCAGAAGTTCAACGCGAACGGCATGTCGAGCTTCGTGATCGGCGTCATCTCGTCGACGCCGTACGGTCCGTCGTTCGGCCCGTCGAGGAACGCCTTCTGGTCCGTCGATTTCGCCTCGCGCGACAACGCCAACACGGCCGTCCGGCCGACTCTGTCCATCACGACGGCGACGACCGATCCGCCGCCTACGGTCGTCCAGCAGCCGACGATCGAAAGCCAGACCAGCACATCGGCCGTCTTGTCCGTCTTGGGCGACGACGCGACCGACGGCCAGTCGAGCCTCGCCTACACCTGGTCGGTAGCCTCGTCGACGGCCGCCATCGCACCGACCTTCAGCGTCAACGGGACGAACGACGCCCAGAAGACGACCGTCACCTTCCATCAGGCCGGCACGTACGTCTTCACGGTGAAGATCACCGACAAGACGGATGGGCTTTCGGTCACGACGAACACCGTGACCGTCACCGTGACGCAGACCTTAAGCGGCATCCTGGTCAGCCCGTCAAGCGCTACGGTGGCCCTGGGGGCGACGCAGCAATTGACCGCGTCGGGCGTCGACCAGTTCGGGCTGAAGATGGCCCTGGCCGCCGGAAGCGTCACCTGGACGGCGGCCCAGGGGACATTTAGCGGAGACGCGACCGGAAGCACGGTCACCTACGTCGCCCCGAGCACGGCGACCACCGACACCGTGACTGCCGCATCCGGATCGTTCTCGGCCAGCGTGACCATGACCGTCGTCAAGGCGAACTTCCTCGGATTGACGGACGCCCAGTTGGCCGCCCTGACGCAGAGCCTCGACGTGGATGGCTCGATCAACCGAGCGGACATGATCAAGATTCTCGATTACGTCGAGAGCGAGACGGACGGCATCGTCAGCGCCGCCGACCTGAGCGACCTCAAGACGATCCTCAAGAACTCCGCGACGCTGAACATCGTCAGCTACGTCGGCGTTTTGGCCAACGACGTGATCAATGGCAGCGTGGCGAACGCCCACTATCTCGGGCAGACGCTCGGCAATCTGACGGCCGGCAGCTCGAACGCCGTTTTGGAAAAGCTCATCAACAAGTGGTTCTACGGGACCGACCTGCCCACCACCGGCGGCTACAGCTACGACACGGCGACCGCTGGCACGCTCTACGGCGCCAACGGCGCGTCGCACACCGATGAGAAGCAGGGCGACCTGGGCGACTGCTACCTGATTTCGAGCCTCGGCTCGATCGCCGACAGCTCGCAGGCCGCGATCAAGAACATGCTGATCGACAACGGGGACGGCACCTACACCGTTCGCTTCTACTCGAACGGCGTGGCCGATTACGTGACGGTGAACACCCAACTGCCGGTCAGCTCGAAGGGCACGCTCGTCTTCGACGGCTACGGCACGAGCGCCTCGAGCGCGAGCAACGTGCTCTGGCTCGAGTTAATCGAAAAGGCCTACGCCCAATGGAACGAGACGGGCAAGACGGGACGCGACTCGGCGACCAACAGCTACGCGGCCATCGAAGGCGGCTGGATGGGCGACGTCTACGCCCAGACGCTCAACTGCGCCGACACGGCCTACAGCCTAAGGACCGCCAGCGCCAAGCAAACGCTCATCAGCGCCCTGAGCGCTGGCAAGGCGGCGACGATCGGCACCGTCACCTCTCCGGCCTCCGGCACGGGCCTCTACGGCAATCACGCCTACAACGTGCTGAGCTACGACAGCGCGACCGGACTATTCACGCTCTACAACCCGTGGGGCAGCAATCAGCCGGCCAAGCTGACGTGGAGCCAACTGGTCGCGAACTGCGACGGCTTTGCGATCGGCGACGCGTCAGCGGCCGCCGTCAGCGGTGTGCGCAAGGCGGTCGTCGCGCCGCACGTCGTCGCGCCGATCCAGACGCCGAGCGAGACGGCCGCGGCGGTGCAGCCATCGGTCGCCGCCACAGCCGAGACGCCGGCCCTGGCCCGGACGAGGACATTCGCCGCCGACGCGGTGTTTGCCAGCTACGACGCTTCGGACAGCCTGACGGCGATGCGGCCGTTCTCGGCGGGCGACGCGGCCGCCGCGCCCGATGCCACCTCCGAACAAGTCGCCTCGTTGGACGAGTTGCTCGCCGTCGGCTTGATGTAAGACCCTATCCCGATGGTCCCCTCTCCCTTTGGGAGAGGGTTGGGGGTGAGGGCTGCGCCACGAAGCTTGTAGGTTATGCTTTAGCATAACGCGGTCATGGTTGATCGGCGATGCGATGTTATGCTGAAGCATAACCTACGCGCACGCCCCGATCTGGCTAGATGATGCCGTGCAGCGGGCCGCCGGGCGCGGCCAGGGCGTCGACGCGGCGCGTGACGGCCGGGTCTTCGACCAGTGGCGGGGCATGGTGCGGCTTCGTCCGGGCGTCGATCACCAGCGAGCCGTGGCAACCCCAGTGCTTGTCGGCCGTGAACGACTCGATCCCATAAACGTCCGTCGCCGGGTCGCTTCGCGTGAACGTCGTCCAGAGGAAGTTCTCCAACGTCGCGGCGGCGAAATCGCTCCGGTCCACAATCACAATCAATGGGAAAGCGTTGATTGCGTCCTGCCGGCGGAAGCGATCGCAGAACCGGCCGACGGCGACGTCCCGGGGCGCCGTGCCGGCGACCGCTAAACGGGTCCTCGCCGAGTCGCCGACCGCTGAACGGTCGTTGACTTGGGACGCCGTACCGGCGACCGCTAAACGGTCCGAGGACGAATCGCCGAAAACCGCTTCCCGTTTAGCGGACGACGACCCATCGGCCACGGCATGTTTAGCGGCCGCCGGCACGCCAGCCACGGCATGTTTAGCGGCCGCCGGTACGGCGGTCTTGTACGGCGGCCCTTCGAGGACGAGGACTCCCGGCAGGACGACCCGCGGGTGGCGGAAACCCAGCTCCTCTGGCAGTGCGAGGACCGTCCCCTTTTCCAGCTCCGTCGGCAGCCGGCGGATGGCCGGGCCGGCGGCGCAGACGGCCAGCTTCGAGCCTTCGTTGAGCCGGCCGCTGGTGTAGTCGAGCGTGTCGAGCGTCGTGCAAGTCTGGAAGTGGAGGTCGCGGCGCCAATCGACGCGCTCGAGCGCATGGCGGAAGAACGCCGGGACGTCGTGAATGCTGAGGCCGGGGGCGTCCTCCGCGGCGACGATCCAGAGATACTTGGCCAGCGATAGTTGCCCCTGGCCCAGCAAGGCATTGGCCAGCGTCATCAGTTCCCGCGGGCGGCGCGGCGGGTCATACGGCACGTAGCGCTCGCTGCCGATGGCCAGCAGGAGCGGGTGCACGCCAGCCGCGTCGACGGCCTCGACCGCCTTGACGCCAGGAAATTGCCGCGGAACGACCGGGCCGACCAGCTCGTGGATCAGTTGGCCGAGCATTGAGTCTTCCTGCGGTGGGCGGCCGACGACCGTAAACGGCCAGATGGCGTCGCGGCGATGGTAGACATGCTCGACCCGCATCACCGGGAACTCGTGGGCGAGGCTGTAATAGCCCAAGTGATCGCCGAACGGGCCTTCGGGCTTGAGTTGCTTCGGATCGAGCGAACCGGTGATGCAGAAATCGGCCTCGGCGTGGATCGGCAGTTGGCCAGGGCGGCAGATCATCGGCACGCGCCGCCGGCCGAGCACGCCGGCCAGCGTCAGCTCGCTCATCCCTTCTGGCAGCGGCATCACGGCGGCGACGGTCATGGCGGGCGGGCCGCCCACGAAGACATTCACGCGGAGCGGCTCGTTGCGACGCAGGGCCGCCGCATGATGGGCGGCTATGCCGCGCTGAATCTGATAGTGCAGCCCGACCTCGCGGTCTGCGTCATAGCGGCCGCCGGAAAGCTGCACGCGGTACATGCCCAGGTTGCCGTGGTAAAGGCCGGGCGAGTCGGGGTCTTCCGTATAGACTTGCGGCAGCGTGATGTACGCCCCGCCGTCGTCCGGCCACGACTTGAGTTGCGGCAGTTGGCCGATCGTCGTTTCGCATTCCAGCACCGGGCCGGAGCGGACTCGTCGCGGCCGAGTGAGCAAGGCGGACCAGGGGGCTTTGAGATAGAGTCGCGGCCGCCGCATCAGGTCGGCCGGATCGACCTGCAAGGCCACGAGTTGCCGCAGCCGGTCGAGCGAATCGCGAAACAGATACCGGATGCGGTCCATCGTGCCGAAGAGGTTTCCGAGCATCGGGAAGCGGCAGCCGACGACGTTGGTGAACAGCAGCGCGGGCCCGGCGGCCCGGAACACTCGGCGCTGAATCTCCGCCACTTCCAGGTTCGGGTCCACCGGCGCGTCGATCCGCCGCAGTTGCCCGGCGGCTTCCAGATCGGCGACGCATTGGCGAAGGTTGCGGTACATGGAAAGCGGTGGTGCGAAAGTTGGTAAAGGGTGGCACGCCCTGAAAGGGCGTGGTTGGGTTGTCTGCCAAAGCGGCCACGCCCTTTCAGGGCGTGCCACCCAGTTGGCGAGACGTTTCATGGATTATCCGCGTCCACGGGGCATCCTATTTCGTTCCAACTGTTGTTTCTCCATCCGCTTTCGCAGGTGCGCGCACTTCGTGGCTGGCGTCCGAACAATCCGCTGCGTCTTCCGGCCGGGGGTCTTGCCTTGGGTCATGGGGAACTCCTATTGCTATGATGGCTCGTTGCGAAGTAGCCCTGCAACAGCCATTACTGAGAAGATCGCGAGCCCAAAGAAGGAGCCCAGAAACATTGCCTGGGAAATCCGCATGCCCACAATGTCCCAGTTCATGTCGAAGGGAAGGATAACCGTGAAGAGGGCAACAGAGCCGATGAGCAAGCCTGTGAACCAAACGCTCACCCCGTGCGCCACCGGCGACGTCAGATGGCCACCCCGCAGATAGAAAGTCGCGAGCAACAACCATGACGACAGGACAACCCAGTCTTTCTCCAACGCAAAACAGCTCCTATCCATTGGTGATACTCCGAAGGGACTGAAGCATACGGCCGAGAGTGCAATGTAGACCAGGGCATCGCGAACGCTGAATTGTCGCTGCGGTGGGCGTTTCAGATCGTGCGTTATCGCAAGTGCGCCAAAACAGAGGACTGGGCCCAGCCCAATGATCAAGATGGCCGCCGCAGGAAAGATATCCATGTAATCCACCGGACGGTTCCGGACGCTTCGTTCGCGGACTGATAGCCCCAAGCCCCAAACCCCTCACCCCTCGCCGCCCGTCCCTCGATACACCTGCTGCATGAGGATGTTCTTCTTCGAGGTCGTGTGGCCGGGCGTGGTGTCTTCGCGGAGGATGCCGACCATCATGGCGTACTTGGCGTCGATGTCGTCGGCCGCGTGGACGAGCATGGCCTCGGGCGTCATCGGCAGCTTGGGCGAGCCCCATTCCAGCCGGCCCTGGTGCGTGATCATCAGGTGCTCGAGCCGCAAGAGCCGCTCGGGCGCCAGCGGCGAGTCTTGCAACGCGGCCGCCGCCTCGCGAACCATGTCGCGGCCAATCAGGATGTGGCCGATCAGCGAGCCCTCGGGCGTGTGGGCGGTCCCTTCCGGCCGCTGCTCCATCTCGCGAAGCTTGCCAATGTCGTGCAAAATGCCGCCGGCGATGACCAGTTCCTTGTCCAATGGCGGAGTCATCTCGGGATAATAGTCGGCGTATTTCTCCGCCAGGAAGACGCAGGTGCGGGCGACGCTCAGACTGTGCTCCAACAGTCCGCCCAGATAGGCGTGATGATTCCGCCGCGCGGCCGGATGCTTCAGGAGCGTCTCGCGGTTGTCGGCAAAGAGCTTCTCGACGAGCCGCCGCAGCGGGACGGTCTCGATGTGCTGCCGGGCGATGGCGAGCAACTCGTCGTACATCTGCTGCGGATCGAACCGCGACCGCGGCAGGCAGAACGTTGGATCGAAGCCGTCGGCCGCGTCGGCGTCGATCACCTCGCGAATCTTGCGGATGTCGAGTTGCGGGCCGAAGTCGGTTTCGCGGTAGATTGCGCGGACCTTGTAGAAGACGCCGGGATTCCACGCGTCGCGGCAATCCAGCGCCCAGGGCGAGTCGCCCCAGATCGGAAAGCTCAACTCGCGGCCGCTGTCGCGGAAGCCGACGCGGAAGTAGGGCTTGCCCGTCTTGGTCTTGAGTTCCTCCTTCGCGCTCATCAGCAGGAACAGGTCGGCCTCTTGGCCGTGCGACAATTCGGCGAGTGTGGCGATAGGCATCGTGCGGGCCATGGGAAAAAGTGGGCAGTGGGCAGTGGTCAGTGGGCGGAATCGAGGGCTGGGCGGTTCACCGCCCAGTGGCCGAGTCGTCGAGTCGCACAGTAGCGTTCATGAAACCTCAAGTCTACCGAAAAGGGCCCTTGCTGGCGAGTGGATGGACCGGTGGTGACGCCTGTGGGAAAGCGGCTGGAGTCGGCGGATTATTCCGGCCGAAACGACAGATATGGCCAAGCTGCGCCGTCGATTACTCCGCCCTCAGCCGCCGCGGCCCGCCGTCATGGCGAAGACGTGGCTCGAAGCGTTTGTCGCTTACGCGGCCGACGAGTGCCATCTCTCGGAGAACACGGTGGCCGCCTACGGGCGAGACATCCGGCGTTTCTTCACGTGGCTCGAGGGGCGGAGCATCCCCGCGTTGTCGATCCGCGACCTGGCCGACTACGTCGCCTGGCTCCACGCCCGCGAGCTGGCCCCGGCGTCGATCGCCCGGCATATCGTCTCGCTCAAGGTCTTCTTCCGCTACTTGCAGTTGGAAGGGGCGCTTGCGGAGAACCTGGCCGAACTGCTGGGCAGCCAGAAGCTCTGGGAGCGGGTGCCGAAGGTCCTGAGCACTGAGCAGATCGAGCGGCTCCTCTCGGCCCCGCGCAAGACGGATCCGTGGTGGCGGCGCGATCGGGCGATGCTCGAACTGCTCTATGCGACCGGCTGCCGGGCGTCGGAGATGTCGCGTCTGAAGCTTGCCGACATGCACATCGAGGAGCGTTTTTGCGTTTGTCGCGGCAAGGGGGATAAGGAACGCTTAGTGCCGTTGGGCGGCCGGGCGATCGAGGCGCTCCGCGATTATCTGGTCGAAGAGCGGCCGAGGCTTGCCGCGCGGCGGCGCCCACCGGCCGAGTGGACGCTGTTGAGCTATCGAGGGCGGCGGCTGCGGCGCGAGCGGATTTGGGAACTGCTGAAGCAGTATGCCCGGCGTGCCGGCGCGCCGCCAGAGATCAGCCCGCACACGTTGCGCCATAGCTTCGCGACGCATCTGCTGGCCGGGGGCGCCGACCTACGACAGGTGCAAGAGATGCTGGGCCACGCAAGCATCGCCACGACGCAACTCTACACGCACGTCGATTTGAGCCGGCTCAAGGCAGTGCACAAGAAGTTTCATCCGAGGGCGTAGACCAATCACGGGGTCCTGGTCGCGGCAAGGATTGCCGTGAGAACACGCCTACGAGCGGGCCTCACGCGGAGCGTGAGGAGTACTTTACGAGAAGAGACGCGACCGCGCGTCCTTTCCCACCGAGCTTTGCGAACGGACTGGCGGGAGAGGGACGGCAATCGCGTCTCGTGACTGCGCGTTCGCCGACGAGCCGGCTAGCGAGTGTAGGTGCCGGGCCGTTTGGCGACGTACGGGCGATAGAACTGATCAATCGCCGTCACCCATTTCTGGTTGCTGAAATCGGGCCACTGCCCCTGCTGGAATCCGGGGGCCTTGGCCAGTTCCTCCTTGCTGATGTTCAGCACGCAGTGGGACTCGGTGGTCCCTTCTTCGCCTGCCTTCGCGACCGAAACGGTCTTAACGGCCTGCCAGGGAACCGGCAGCAACTTGCCGCCAAAACCGAGGGTGCTGCCGAACGAGACGACCACGTACCGGATCCTGCCGGTGTTCTGGTCGATGGCAAGGTTGTCGATCTTGCCCAGTTTCTCGTTGTTCTGGTCCCGGACGACGAGACCCATCACATCGCTGCCCCGGATGATGTTGACATTCGTCTGGTCCGACGAGGTGGTCCCCTGCCCCGTCATGCCCGGCTGATCTGGCGTGGGCTGCTGCTGGCCCATCGCATTGAAGGCGAACGGAAGGGTCAGCGCGAGGCCAACTGCGAACAACGCAAACAGTAAACTACGCATTGTCGAGGCTCCTGAGAAAGACGGTGAAACATTGGCGGCCGTCTGTCGACAGCCAACGAGCAATGCTAGAATCGAGCCCGACGCCCGGCTATCCGGCGTTCGCCGGGCTGCGAATAGGTAGGTTGCCGGAAAAGGCAGCCACGCGATCTCCTTCACGCATTGTAAGACGGGTTTCCTAACCCATCCCGAAAGCGGATGGCGTGGTTTCGCGTGTCCGAACTGGACGGGCTAGGAAGCCCACCCCACGGTCAGGCTCTTCGTAGGACGGGTTTCCTAACCCGTCTCGAAAGCGGATGGCGTGGTTTCGCGCGTCTGAACTGGACGGGCTAGGAAGCCCATCCCACGGTCAGGCTCTTCGTAAGACGGGTTTCCTAACCCATCCCGAAAGCGGATGGCGTGGTTTCGCGTGTCCGAACTGGACGGGCTAGGAAGCCCATCCCACGGTCAGGCTCTTCGTAGGACGTGGTCCCACGCTTGTCGTGGGCATGAGGACGCGGTAAACATGCTTGCTGTCTGGCTGCGCTCGCTTAGCAAGCATGGCGCCCATCATTGTTTGAGACACTGCGCCTCGGAAGCCGTCCTACGGCAAACGGGGAGGCGTTCTTGTCACGGCGATTTCTTCGTCCAGGGGCTTTCCGGGTACTGGTCCTTGAGCGTTTGCCGGGCGCGACTGGCCCGCTCCGCCTTGTGGACCTGCTCCCACAGCCCCGCCAGATTGGCCAACGCCTCGGCGTGAGCGTCGGGCACGTTCGGATACAGCAGATCGACGTGCAAGAAGGCCAGCAGCGCTTCCTGAGTGCGGCCGGCCTGGCGATGGGCCGCGCCGAGCACATTGTACGCCCGAGCGGCTAGCGGGGCTTCCTCTGATTTGGCGTCCGTGTCGGTGGCTTCGATCACCTCGTCGATGAGTTTGACGGCGTCGTCGGGCTTCTTGAGCGCGACCAGTGCCGCGGCCTTGCCGACCTTTGCGGCCTTCTGTTGCCGCGGGGCCGCGTCGCCTTCCGCATTGACGGCGAGAATCTTATCGAAAGCCTCGATCGCCTCTGTCGCCTTGCCTTCGTCGAGCAGCACCCGGGCCGAGGCCACCGCGGCTCGCATCTTGTAGTCGGGCCACGGGGCCTTGTCGAGCCGAGCGTAGTACTCCCCAGCGGCGGCGTACTGGCGGATGGCGACCAGCAGATCGCCGACGATCTCGGAGGCCTGGTAGTAGTGGTAGCTTTTCGTCCGTGCGTCGGCGAAGGCCCTCATCATGCGGCCGGCCTCGGCGATCTTTCGGCTTCCGCCCAACGCCAGCTTGGCGGCCGACAGGGCCT
>JBDKUC010000139.1:0-5074 GCA_039679885.1 Thermoguttaceae bacterium
TTTCGATCGGATTGAAATCGGGACTGTAAGGCGGCAAGTACACGACTCTCGCGCCCACGCGCTCGATTGCCTTACGCACGCCTGCCAACTTGTGCGAGGCGAGATTGTCCATCACCACGATGTCGCCAGACCGTAATGTCGGAACAAGTTGTTGCTCCACGTAGGCCAGGAACAACTCTCCGTTGACCGCTCCGTCGATGACCGTCGGTGCGGTGAGGGCATCGTGTCGCAATGCCCCAATAAACGTGGTGGTCTTCCAATGGCCGTGGGGAACCTTGCTCACCAAGCGTTGGCCCTTTCGGCTGCGGCCATAACGACGCGTCATGTTGGTGGCCGTCCAGGTCTCGTCGATGAAAACCAGGTGCTCGGCATGCAGGTTACTCATCTCGGCTCGCCACTGTTCCCGCTGCGCCGCGACGTCTTCGCGATCTTGTTCCTTGGCGTGAAGTACTTTTTTTGAAGGTGATTCGCAGCGATTGCAGGGCACGCGCAAGCGTTGGCACGCTCATCTGCAGCCCCAAGTGTTCTCGCAGTTCCGCGAGCGGCGCGTCGGGATGCTTTTCGACAGCCTCTGCGATTCGCTCCGCATGCGGCAACCAGGTGGGCTGCCGTCGCGAGCCCGGTTTCCGCGCAGAAATCTCACCGCTTTCGCGGCGTCGTTGCTTCAATCGCCGAACCCACGACTCGCTCACCAGATACTTCAACGCCACCGCTTGCGTGCCCATTCCGGCGTCACAGTCCGCCAGAATCCGCTTTCGCATTTCTGTTGGATACGGTTCCATGGCAACAGCCTCCTTGATCAGCTGCTGCCTAGTCTACCTATGCCCCGCAGAGGGCGCTAGGGGTATTCGAGAAGCGCTTTAGCCGGTCATCTTCCGCCTAAAGGCGGGACTACGAACGCCTGCAACGGACTTTGCGGTCCGCCTGCCCGGCTGCTCGTCTCTTGCCGCAGGCTGTGCGCCGTGCTATGGTTCCAGGGGCTTTTGCTCACGCTTTCCCATAAGGAACCACGTCCATGGCCAAGAAATCGCCCGCGCCCAAGAAGACGACCTCCGACAGCTCGCAGCAACTCATCGACGCCATCGCCACGGTGAAGCAACTTCAGGACTTCGTGAAGGAGCACGGCTCGGTCGAGAAGGCGCTGGCCGCGGCGGTCCGCGTGCACGGCCTGATCGAGATGACCGGCGGATTCGACCAATTGACCAAGGCGCTCGAGATCGTCGGCCAAGAGTCCTCGCCGCAAGCCCCGACGCAAGAGTAAAGCGGCGGACCGTCCTAATTCTCGTGTCAGCGAAGACGGGACTGCCCTTCAAGCGGCGAAGGCTTGGCCTCTCCGACAAGCCCGATCGCAGCGGCGCCGGTGGCGCACGCCATGCCGCCCATTGCGCCTTGCCGTGAACGGTCACGGTGCCCGAGCACCGCCTTGCGCTGGCTCCAGCAACCAGAGGACCCGAACGCCACTCGGAAGTCCTTGCGCGCCGTACTCCGCAAGACTCACGCCAACCATCTCGCGGCAAAGCGAACGAGCCTGGCTGGCCTGCACGCCAGGCCCAGCGTTGGCGGTGATTTCCACCGATGGGTGCATGTCAAAGCGGTCAACTCGGTCCGGCGTCATTGTCTCCCGCACGGTCGTAAAACGCGAGAGCGGAACCATCTCTCCCTTCGCGTTGCGAACCGTCAGCTTGCCGATGTCCGCCGTGCTCTTGGAGGCGAGGACCGACTTGCCGTCCGGCGCCACGCGTTCGAGGAGGTCCTCGATCGAGATGCCGAGCGACCTGAGTTTCTTCCGATCAACATCGATATGCGGTACTGAGTGTTGCTGTGCCGGGTCGGGAACGATGCGGATATCGACGAGCTTCTTGCTTGCTCGCAGCCGCTTGACGAGCTCGCTGGCCCATTGCCGCACCTTGTCGTTCGATGCACCACACAACACGAAATCGACAACCGGGCCCTCTTCGGCTTCGCGACCGGTCGCCACGGCCCGCTCTTCTTTCACCTTCACGCTCGCCTGGCGTACTGCGTCCGGCAACATGGGCAATGCCAGCTTCACACGGCTTTCGACTATCGCCCTCGCTGCCACCAGGCCGACTTGGCGATTGAACATGACTTGAAGTCTGTACGTCCCCTTGGCGGATTGCGAGCGCATGTGCTCCATTTGCTCCATGCCGTTGACCTGTTGCTCGATCGGAGCGGCGACGCTGTCGGTGATAACGTCCGCCGCGGCGTCGGGGTAGGTGGCCTCGACGACGACGGTTGGCCTGCTAAGCCGCTGCATCGGACCATCGCTTATCGCATCCAACGGCAATGGAAGCGCCGGCGACTGGTCGGCGGCTGGTCGTTCCGGTGTTGCGGCGATAGGGGCTGGACGGCCGAACGTTAGGCCTTCGCCCTCCCAACCGGCGAGTGTAACCGTGACATCAGGATAATGCAGCATTTCGTTTAGTTTCTTTCGCACGGCTGCTTCTGCCTCTAGCGGCGTTAGACATTGTACCTTGGCCCGACCGTAACGCGGACCGAGGGCGACTGTACCGGTGGGCTCGACCAAGTATTCCCCGCGAATCGGCGAATTTGGCAATGTGTCCGTGGCGTCGATAAAAAGCAGGTCGCCCGGCTTGATTCGGTACGGCGATTTCGGCATCAGCGTCTCGTGCCAGCGGATGGCTGGCGAATCAACCATGTTGGTTGGCAGCGTAACCTGAACTATCTGCTTCTGAAGAACCCGTTCCAGTTGTTTCTTGATCGCATCTTCTGCCTCTTCCAGTGTCAATCCGGCGACTTGAACTCGACCGTATGCCGGACCCAAGGGAAGTGTGCCTGCGGGTTCCACGAGGAAGAAACCGTCGATCGGTTGATCGAGAATCGTCCCCACAACGCGCACGTACAGAACGTCGAGGGAGCTTATCGTGAACGGCGCCCGCGTGTACTCGGCCCTGTGCCACTTCTTGAGACGCAGCGCCAACGTGGCTTGCACCTCCGGTTTGGCCAGCGTCTTTTGCAGTTGCTCCCTGATTTTCTCCTCGGCTTGTGGCAGAGTCAGCCCATCGACATTTGTCCGACCGTAGTACGGCCCGAGCGCAACTTGGCCGTCGGGCTCGACGAGGTAGTATCCGTTGATGGGTTGGTCCACAATCGTGCCGACAACTCGAATTTGTAGGAGATCAAGGGGTTGGATGTCGCTCAACGGCCTGGTTTCCCCGAGCGCCGACCACTGGACCTCCGCAGCGTTGCTGACAACGTAATCGTCTTTCCAGTCCTTCGGCGAGGCCGCCGCCGGGAAAGCGATTCGCACGACGTGTTTGCCGGGCGTCCACCGAAGGTAGTCGCTCGGCTTGGGGTGGCTCAGCACTTGCCGGTCGTCGCCAATCGGCTCCAACTTGTACGAGTTGACCCACGCGCCGCTCTCGATGGTTCGCACATGCAGGCCCGTCTCGTCGCGATGGAAACGGAACTCCAGAAAGCCCAGTCGAGTCGTGCCGAGCTCGAACGTCTTGCTATGCACCTGCGACGTCGTAAAGATGGCCAGACGAAATCGCCGTCCATCGACTTCGAGTACCCAGTTGTGCAAGTCCTGCCGCATGGCGGCGGGCTCGCCAATCGTTGGCTTTCGCAGATCGACGAAGAACTCGGACGACCGGGCCGGCGAAGCATCGACCTCGGTCCGTAGCCGAAGGCTCCATCCGGCGTTCCAAGGCCCCCAGGGGATTTCATCGGTTCCAGCCATGACCGATGGCGAATAGGGCGGAGTCGCAGCTTTCTGTCTCGCTTGGCCCTCAGCCACCACGGTTCGCCAGTTCCTATGGGTTGCATAGACAGAGAGGAACAGACTCGCAAACACGATGGAGCTGAGCAGTGGTAGCGCAGCAACAACCGATACGGCGGCTTTGCCAGGCCGCGATCTCCAGCCGACGATTCCAAGGATGAGCGCGGTTAGTTCGACGCAGAGAAAGACGGGCCCTGCCGCTGTCCAAGTCCACCCAACAGGTACGAGGCAAAAGATAAGCCCGGCGACGGCCAGCGCAAGCGCGATCGCCCCGATCCGCGATTGCTGTGGCGTGGCCGCGGACTGCGGACCGCTGGATTGCAGGAACGCCGCGCGGACGTTTTGTTGACTTAAGACCACGAGTGCCCAGATGCCGATGGGCAGGCCAATCAGATTACCAGGTGAGATAATAATCGCCAGAATGGCGGCCGCGATCGCAAGCCAATAGGTCTGGAGCCGCTTGATCTTCAGCGCGGCGAAGATCACCACGCTGCCGAGAACGAGACTGGGAATAACGACAAGAACAAAAGCCACCACCGACTCGGGTTCGCGAGACAGGACGCCCGCAAGGGCGAAGACCACGAGTGCAGTGATTGGTACGGTGACCCAATTCAAGATTCCCGTGACCAGCAGGCCGATCGCGGGACCCTGGACCTGTCGGCGGGCTTGTTCGATGGCCGGATCGGCGGGTGGACGAACGGAGCTGCTGACACCGGCTTCCGCAGGTGTGCCACGGGTTTCGCCAGTGCCGATCGCGGGCGACGTACCGGCTAAGGCAGCGTTGCCCGGCGTCGTCGCAATCGTCTCGACGCGGGTTTTCATGTCGCTGGCTTGCTGGTAGCGCCGCTCGGGTTCCTTCTCCATCGCCCGCAGCACGACTTCATCGAGCCGCACGTCGATCTGCACCTTTCGCGAGGGCGGGGCGAAGCGGCCGGTGGGCAGTTCGCCGGTGAGCATCTGGTAGAACACCACGCCGAGGGAATAGATGTCCGCCCGATGATCGACCCGAAGCGGATCGCTGATCTGCTCGGGGGCCATGTATTGCGGCGTGCCGATCACCTGGCCGGCCGCGGTGAGAGGAGAGGGATTAAGGGTTGGGGATTGGGGATTAGAGACTACGCCCTCACCCCCGGCCCCTCTCCCAAAGGGCGAGGGGACACAGGAGCCCTCACCCTCGGCCCCTTGATCCGTAGGGTGCGTGCTTGCACCACTGCTGTAAACATCATTGCCGCTTAGGCGCGGCGCGTTTCTGTTTGGCTTCCAACAGGATACGATGAACCGACACATGTACCCCAAGACGAGGCGCAGCCGGGT
>JBDKUC010000340.1:0-3411 GCA_039679885.1 Thermoguttaceae bacterium
TCGATCTGCGGCGACGGCAGGTTGCCGACCTGCCCCACGCCCGACTTGGGTGGCGGCATGCTTTCGCCTTGCCCCGCAGACGGCGCTGGCGGCGTGGCGCCCGCCTGCGCCGCCGGCGGTTCCGGCAACTCGGGCCACGCCGGCAGCGGCCGATCCGCTCGCTCATTCAAGTTGTTCAGCCCAAGCATCCGATCCTGCAACATGGCCATCCGCAGCGATTCGCCCCCAAGGTTCAGACCCAGCTCTTTGCGGAGCGAGTCATAGGCCAGCGGCGTCTGCTTCGCTTGCGGCAGGCGAAGGTTCAGCCTCCGCGCGAGCATCGAGGTCAGGTACGTCTCTACGACGGGCGGGTAGTCGGGCTTCGGCGCGAGCAGACCGGCCGGCTTCGCATATTGCCGCCACCAAAGCTGCTCAAGCCGGGCCCAGCGCCGCGGCGCTGCGGGGCCAGCGTAGGGAGTCACAACCCCGACCGGAATGCTCTTCCGGGCTTCGAGCGACAGCTCGAGCGGCTCGTCGCCGCGAAAAAGGAAATAGATCGTCGTCCGCGGCGGACGATCCAGCACGCCGCGCAAGATTCCACCAGCCGCTTGCCGCAAAGGTCCACCGCTGGTCAACGGCGTCTCCTCTTCGAGCACTCCCCGCAACAGCCGGCCGAAAGCGGGGCTGTCGAGCGCCGGATAGAGAACGCGGCTGTGTTTCTCCGCCAGCCCGACCCCTTCGACGCCCAGCGGCACGGGCAGCAGGTCCTGCGGCAACTCGAAGGTGACCCGGCCGACGCCGAACGGCTCGCCGGCGATCGCCTCGACCTCGATGCCGCCTTGCGCCCAAAGCGAACCGCAGCAGGCCGCCAGCGCGACCATCGCAACCATCACGGTCGCCAATCGTTGTTTCTTGAACATGACCGAAATCTCCTTCCCTCTCTTGTCAAACGAAGCCACGGACTATGCGAATCATAGCGAAGGGCCCCTGCGGCGGCAACCGTCAGTCTCGGTGTACCAGCGCGCTCCACGTGTAAGCGACTCGACTCGTCATCACGCGGAGCGTGATGAGTACTCTAAAAGCGTGATGAATGCCAGAAGGTCGTTCTTGCGTCGTGCCCAACCAGATGGGTACAATGCCGCCGCCATGGAAACGTCGCTGCACCGTGAGTTGAAAACGCTTTACGCGGGCCAGCAGGTCCGCTATGAAGTGCCGCTGGGCGCCCACCGCATCGACGTCATCTCCGACGGCCGCTTGATCGAAATCCAAGTGGCCTCGCTCGGCGCGATCCGCGACAAGATTCGCCTGCTGCTCCGAGAGCACTTGGTCACGGTCGTCAAGCCGATTGTCGTCCGCAAGACACTGGTGAAGCGCAAGACGGAGAACGGCCCGGTCACCTGCCGGCGGCTCAGCCCGAAACGGGGCGTCATCCTCGACTTGTTTGACGAGCTGATCCATTTCGGCCGGGTGTTTCCTCACCAGCGGCTCGCGCTCGACGTCCCGCTCGTCGACATCGAGGAATGGCGTTACCCAGGCCACGGCCGGCGCCGCCGCTGGCGGCGCAACGACTACCGGGTCGAAGATCAGAAGCTCGTGGCAGTTCATCAGACCTACTGCTTCCATACGGCCGCCGATCTGGCCAATCTGATCGATTGCCCACTGCCGCACCCGTTCCATACCGGACAACTGGCGGCGTCGCTCGGCGTGCCTCGGTGGCGGGCGCAGCGAATTGCTTATTGCCTGCGTCAGGCGGGCGCCGCGCGCGAGATCGGCAAGCAGGGCAACGCCCGGCTCTACGAGTTCACCGCCGTCCGCAAGGCCGCTTAAGATGCAAAAGACCCGCCCGCAGCAACGAGCTACGGGCGGGTCCGTCGGACGCCGGGGTGGTCACAGTTGCGATTCCGATGATATGCGGCGTCCGAGTGTCGCGGCAGTCGGCAGCGGCGAGAGATCCTGATTGGGGACACGCATGCCATATCGGGCGAGCAATTCGCCGAGAATGCGGCCAATCGGTTGGGCGTCCTCCCGTCGTCGTTCCTCCTTGTGGTTTCGCGGACGTTGCATGACTCGGCTCCCCCTCTGCTCGCTTCGTTCCCGTCGCTGCTCACCTACCATTACGTCCGCCGCCGGCGGATGGTTCTTTTGAATCGGCCGGAACAATTGCTGTTCGAGCGATGCCAGTCCGAGCCACTTGCAACGCTCAGCCCCGATTCTCTCGCTGCCGCCGACTTGCTATGCTACTAGCTCTACTGCGCAAGATTCACCACGGAGGCACGGAGAACACGGAAGGAACAAATCAGTCGGAACGACAGGTTAAGAAAACACCATCTCCATCGCGCAAGGGAAATCGGCGGCGGCACGGCCAGTCGGCGGTTGGGGCAAGCGGTTTGCAGCGTCTTCCGCTTGTTTCTGTAGTTCTCCGTGACCTCCGTGTCTCCGTGGTGAATCCTTTTTCAACCGGCGAATGGATCGAACCGAAGGCGGCGTCGAAGCGATGCTGCAACACGAGTAACGATCAAAAGGAGAAACCATGAGAACTGGCCTATTAGCTGTCGCGTTCATGCTGGCCGCACTGGCCGGCGTCGCCATTGCCGATGACAAGCCTCATCAGCCGCCCGCGTCCGCCGCCAAGCGATTCATCGTCTTCGATGCGATGGGTTACGGCCAGCCCGACACGAGCCGTTACGGCATGGTCCGGTTCGTCTGCTTCTATTACATCCTTCCCGGCGACAAACCGCCGCACTATCGGCTCACCATGCAAGCCTTCGCGGAAGGCCGATTGCCCGACAAGTCGGACTTCATCGAGGCCGTGCGACGGCACACGGCCAAGCGGAATGGCCCGATCGTCATGGACATCGAGGGCGTGCAGCTCAGCGGCGACCCGAAGATCGTGAAGCCCCGCTTCCGGTTGTTCGTCACGCTGGTCAAGTGGGCGAAGGAAGCCGCGCCCGACCGCATTGTCGGTTACTATGGTCACGGGCTGTTCCCCGAGAAGCCCTCGCCACAGTATGCCGCCGAGGCCAAAGAGTTGGCCGACACGGTCGACGCCTTCTTCCCGTCCATGTACGTTTTCAACGACAATCGCGAGGCGTGGCGCAAGAAGCTCGTCGGGCTCGTGGCCGAAGCTCGCAAGATCGCCCCCGGCAAGCCCGTCTACCCGTTCGTCTGGCCGCAATACCACGACGGCACGCCGCAGCAGTTCGAGTTCGTTCGCGGCGATTACTGGCGATGGCAACTGACAACCATTCGCGAGTCCGGCGCCGACGGCGTGGTTCTTTGGGGTGCGCGGCGATACCCCAACGCGCACAAGTGGAACGAGCAGTCGGACTGGTGGCAGGAAACGGTGAAGTTCGCCCGCTCGCTTCCCGCGAAGTAGCCTCATCCATCTGCCTCGCGTCGGCCCTTGGCGCCACTGCAATCGAGACGTCGGGA
>JBDKUC010000306.1:0-12459 GCA_039679885.1 Thermoguttaceae bacterium
ACGACTGCAAAGTTGTTCGTAGTTCCGGCTTTAGCCGGTCATTTGCCGCCTAAAGGCGGAACTACGAACGCCTGCAACGGACTTTGCGGTCCGCCTGGAGTTTCTTGGCAGGTCAACAACCTGCCCCACAATCACCGCATCATCAAGGAAATGACGAAATACAACGCTGCCGCGGCAATCACTCCAACGGTGACGGCCAGGCCGATCCGCCAGCCGGAAAGCGGCTTGTCGCCGTGGGCCTTGCCAGTCTGCCCGTTGAGCAGAAAGCGATAGAGCTTGTCGCGGTAGCGATAGCTCAGCAGGTAGATCGGCAGCAGGATCAGGTCGGACGTGATCTGGCTGAACTCGGTCTGCGTTTGCAGGCTTCGATGGGTGTCGCCCGGCAGGAAGCTGGCGATATTCTGCTGCTCAAGTTCCTCGAACGCCTGGCGGCTCGCGGCCTCGGCGGCTTGCCGTTCGACCGAGTACTCTTCGGAGAGCCAGCCGGCCAGAAAGTACGGGGCGTATCGCTTCAACGCGGCGAGATGGAACGGGGCAATCCGGTCGGCGTCGCTCTGGGCCAGCCCACGGCTGCCGGAAATCAGATAGCCGTTGTAGAATTCGTGGTGCGAGCCGCTCAAGTCCCACCATTCGGTCTCGGTGACGATCCGTGTGTGGGTGACCGTCTTGCCATTCTCTGTCGTTGTGTAGGTCTCGGTCCGCGTCCAATGCTCGCCGATCTCGGCCGACCAGCGGCTTTCGGCCTTCATGGCGAACGACCAGAAGGGGATGTAGACGCCGCGGAGTTTGCCCTCGACCTGGGCCAACTGAAGATCGCGGGGACGGAACCAGGAGTTGGCGCCGAGCCACTGGCGGAAGGTCTGCAACGCCTGCTGCGGCGTGATGGCGAACCCGATGACGAACTCCGGCGGCTGGCGGCCGTTCTGCTCGGGCGTGAACTCGACGACGTAGGCCGAGTCGCAGAACGGGCAGACGTAGCTTCGCTGGTCCGGATCGATCGCCACTTCGGCCCCGCAGTTCTTGCACTGAAAATGCTTCTTGTCGGGCGTTGCCGCGGCCGCCGTCTTTGTCGCATCCGGCCGCTCGGCGCCGCAAGTGGGGCAAAACTTGTCGGTCGCTTCGGTCGGCCCGCCACACGCCGCGCACGGCCTCGCTTGCGCGATCGGCGCCGCGTCGTGAAACGTTGGGCGGGAATCAAGTGCGGCAGCCATAGCCCACGATCTTCCTTGCCCATTCCGTTTTTGTCAAGTATCACGCTTATGCAGGCAGTACGACTGCAAAGCGTTTTGTAGTTCCGGCTTTAGCCGGTAATCCAAGTGAAATCGCCGCCTAAAGGCGGAACTACGAACGAGGATGCTCAAGGCTGGCCGTCGTCGCCTTCGGCATGACCGTTACGTCCCAACCGGCCATGGGGCGGTGGACCTCGTGTCGTAACGGCCGTGGCTGCGGCGCGAGTTCTGCCGGTTTGCGGGAATGCGCCTGCCGTGGCGGCGCGCGGAGATTGCTTTGGCCTGGGCGCTCGCAGAAGCCGATACCGCCCGAGGGATCAACCGAAGGAGCATCGCCGATGTCAAAAGACACATTCCGCGTCGTCACCCGCGGGGCTGACGGCCAGATTCGCATCCGTGACTATGACAGCCAAGAAGCATTGCTGAAACGCCATTGTCAGGTCGGCGTCGATGATTGCAGCACGGATTTGGGACTGCGTGGTCTGCCGGTGTTTCGCGGCCTGGTCGGCCCGATGCCGGAAGGAAAGAACGTCATCCGGTACGAATCGCCGGAGGTCTTCGAGACCCTGACGAAGGACTGGAGCGCGGCGAAGGCCCCCCGCCGCCGCTCGCGGACTCCCGCGCCGACGGCTTGAAAGCAATGGTCCCCTCTCCCTTTGGGAGAGGGTTAGGGTGAGGGCTGAACCTTGTTCCCATGCTCCCGCGTGGGAACACACTCGTGGCGACGCTCCTGCGTCATCGGGATCGACGACCAGTTTCAAGCCAATGCGTTACGCGGAGGACGCCGGAGCGTCCATGCGGTGCGTTCCCACGGGGGACCGTGGGAACGAGGCTAGAGCCGTTTGACGTAGGCCCATCTCCCAACTGGGAGAGAGGAGACTTACAAGGCGTTTCAAGATGATCGACAAGAAGTTATTGGCCAGCCTGGTGTGCCCACAGGATCGGACGCCGTTGGCGATCGCCGACGAGCAGCTACTCGCCCGACTAAATCGGGCCGTTGCAGCTGGCGGCGTGAAGAATCAGGCGGGCCGACTCGTCGAACGCTCGCTCGACGCCGGCCTCGTCCGCGCCGACAAGACGCTCCTCTACCCGATCGTCGACGATATCCCGATCCTCCTGGCCGACGAGGCCATCCCGCTCGAACAGCTCGGGTAGAGCGCGGTGGCAAGATAGCGCAACTAGAAGACCGTGGGACGGACTAGGCAGTCCGTCCTACGGCGCGAGCCGCCCTAAACGCCAGCCGAATTCGGCGAGCATGTCGGACAGTTCGGCGCTGACGAGCATCTGCAGCTCGGCAGGCCGACGATCGGCCAACGGATCGTGCCAGCCGTCGATCCAGTCCTTGGGCCGCGTTGGTTCCGCGACTTCGGCCGGATGCAGCCCGACCTCGATCATTGTGGGTTCTCGCACCGCTGGCACTTGCCGTCGGCAACACGAGCCAAGCCAGAGCCGTAGCAACGGCAAGTCGATGTTGCCGGCGTGGGCCGTGCCAAAGAAGGCGTCCGGGTGTGCGAGCCCGAGTGCGTCGATGCGTGTGCAAAAACGGCCGGCAAACGCCCGCTTGACCTGCGCCATCGGCCAGCGAGACGGCTGGCCGCGGAGCACGGTCGACCGCAGAAGCGACGGCTCCCGGGCCACGCGGACAACGCGGATGCCGAACTTCTCCATGAGATCGGGCAAGACGTTCCTGACCGCGGGGATCATCTCCAGGTATTGATGGCCGTTGACGTGCGTCGGCCGGAGCCCGTGGTCGCAGACGACCTGCACTTGCCGCTCGAGTTCCGCGCGGATGGCCGTCTCATAGCGGCCGCGCGACCGCAGCAGCCGCGCGAAGAGCTTGAACACGCCCGGAAACCGACCGCGCTTGTCGAGCAGTTCGGCCGGGTAAACCCCGGTCAGTGGGCGGCCCTGGGTCAGGTTCAGATGAACGCCCAAATCGAACGGGCCGTCAGGATCATCGAGCCGCCGCCGGGCCGCGGCCGACGGGAGTTCGCCGGACGCTCGTTCTTCGGCGAGCGTCTTCCATTGGCCCAGCGCGAAGTCCACGTCCGGGGCGTTGGCCAGCAAGGACGTGCTCGTCAGCAGCCCGAAGCGGAAGCCGCGAAGGATCCCCTCGTTGACCGCGCGGTTCATGCCCAGATCATCGGCGTGGAGGACGAGGCGGGCGGGCGTGGCGTTCATGCTTGGAATCGACGATAGACCCAACCGCCTAGGCCGCGATCCTCCGGCGTTCGCTTTCGGGAACGTCTTCCGCGGCGAAGATGAAATGCGGATCGGGCACGCCGCGGCCGGCCGCATCGCGAAGCCGCAATCGCATCACGTCCAAGAGCATCGGCAGCGCGTTGCGCCGCAGCGAGAGCGTCGAGGTGAACTCGTTGACCAGCGTCACTGGGATCCGGCGGAACGGTAAACCGAGCCGATGCGTCAACAGCACGACCTCGGCGTCGAACGCAAAGCCGTCGATCGTGCCCCGGCCGAAGATTTCCAACGCCGCGCGGCGCTCGAACAACTTCAGGCCGCATTGCGTGTCGGTTACCTCGCGGGAGACCAGCCGGCTGACGATCTGGCGGAAGGCGAACGTGGCCAGCCGTCGGGCAAGTCGGCGCGGGGCCAAATTCTCGGCTCCGGCGACGTCACGGGCGCCGAAGACGACGCGGCACTGCTCGTGGCGAATCCAATCGTAACCCTGCCGCAAGGCGCCAAGCCGGAAGGGGAGGTCGGCGTCGGTGAACGCCAACACGCGGCCGGTGGCGTGGAGCATGGCGGTCCGCACCGCCCGACCCTTGCCGCCCTGGGGCCAGATGCGAAGCGTCGAGAACCGCGGGCCGAGGTCGCGAGTCATCACGGCCGTCGCGTCCTTGCTGCCGTCGTCGGCCACGAGCACCCGATAGTCGATGCCCCACTCGCTCAAGAATGAGCCGAGGTGGGCCAGCGTCCACGGGAGCCGCTGCTCTTCGTTATACGCCGGGATGATGACCGTCAGGTCATGGTCGTCCGGGGCCACACACAACGGTGAGCCATCCGGCAGGCCGGCCGAGGGCCGGTCATGGTGTAGTGTCGCGTTGATCGGGGCCATGCTTCCTTGCTGGGCCTTGAACTGCCGAACTGCCACGCGGGAGCGCGACGAGTGCGGCGGGCGTCACGCGCAGAGCGCGAGTAGTACCATCGAACGAGCGCCGTACCATACCCGATCGGCCGCCGCCATGTAAACGGCAGTTTCCGGGCGAGACGAGCGAGCGTGCCAAGTTGCACTCCGTAAGGAAGTGGCCAAGGAGGGCAGTCCCGTCCGTAGAGGCATTGCAGCAGACAGCGTTCCGAACTATCCTGGTTCGTTTCTCGCGGCCACATCGCCATCGCATTTTGGCCGAGCACAAGCCCATGATTGAAGTCTACGAGTATCCCCACACGGTCCAGCCGGAGGAAATCGACGAGTTGGGCCATGCAAACAACGTCGTCTATGTGGCCTGGATGCAGGCGGCCGCCGTTGCCCATTCGGCCGTTCTCGGATGGACGACCGAACGCTATCTGAAGCTCGGCGTCGGTTGGGTTGCGCGACGACACACGATCGACTACCTCCGTCCCGCCTTCGAGGGCGATGAGCTGATCATCGAGACCCGCGTGGCGGAGATGAAGAAGGTCACTTCCCGACGTGTCTACCGCATCTTCCGCCGAAGCGACGGCGAACTGCTCGCCCGCGCAGCCACCGACTGGGCCTTCATCAATTACGCCACCGGCCGCCCCACCCGGGTGCCCGAAGAGATCGCCGGAGCGTTCCCGGTCCCGGCCGAATAAGGCACATAAAGCCGCGACCATTGGTCGCGCCGACGTCGCCGTTTCCGCAAAAACTTCGGGGGCGCGACCACCGGTCGCGGCGTTGTGGCGGAGCCGTCCAGCTTTTCGCAAAGCACGGCTTGCCCACCGCCCACAGAGTGCAAGTTGCGCTTTGCAGGGGCGTTTACGCCCCTTGTCCGCCGAAGGCGGTTGAGGCCCGGCGTTCACGCCGGGTTGAGGGGATGGCGATTCGGCCAATTCGTCAGGCCCGTTTACGGGCCTCCTGTCAGCCAATCGGCAGGACGCCCGTCAACGGGCGTGACAGGCGAGTCTGATTGCAGGAAGGCGGCCACGCCAGCAAACCCGTGCTGAAGCACGGGCCTAAAACCGCCTGCGGCGGAAATGCCCGTGAACGGGCATGTGAATATGCATGTCGTTCTCGAATGCTCGCCATAGAAATCACAAAGTGCAACTTGCACGCTCTCCTGATGGGCATCCGGCTTTTGCTCTTGTCCCGCCCTGCCTCACCGGGTACAAGTCCGGGTCCGAATCATGTCTCTTCTCGGAGGGCTGGTCTCGCATGCGCCCAAAGAAATCATCCATTTCGGTTCTATTAGAAATCGTTGTCATTCTGCTGTCTGCGGCGGCCGCGTTCGGGCAGGCTGCGCCGGCGAAGCAATTGACCGACGCCGAGTTGGTCTCCCTGTTGCACGCCCGAAAGAACCAGATCGACGAGACTCGCGATCTGGATGACGCGGCCAAGGCGAAGGCGCGCGACCTGTATGATCAGGCCCTCGCCGAGATGGAAAAAACCAAGGGTTTTGTCGCCCGGCAAGCGACGTTCGACCAGCGCGTGGCGCAAGCGCCGGCCGAACTAGAACAGGCGAAGACCGACCTTGCCGCGTTGCCTGCGCAACCCACCGTTGTCTTTCCCGCCGAAACCACGGTCACGCAGATCGAGCAGAGCATCGCCAGCCGGCAAACGGAGCTGGAGTCATTGCGCCGCGATTTGGCCAACGTCGAAACCGAATTGAAGGGCCAGGGGAGCCGGCGAACGGATATTCCGAAGGACATCAGTCGGGCGCAACAGGTCATGAGCGACGTGAACGCCGAGATCCAGGCGCCAACGCCGCCCGACGAAACGACCGCGGTGAGCACGGCCCGGCGATTCCTCTTGCTGGCCAAGCGTCGGGCGGCCGAGCAGGAGATCCTCTGCTGCCAGAAGGAGCTCCTCGCCTCGCAAGCCCGTGCCGACCTGCTGCCGAAGAGCCGCGACGTGATCGCTCGCCGCGTCGCCTTGGCCGATCAGGAGATCAAGCAATGGCAGGAGCTCGTCAACCGCCGCCGACAACAGGAGGCCGAGCAACAGGCCCGGCGAGCCGCTTGGGAGGCGGGCCAAGCCAACCCGGCCGTCAAACAGTTGGCCCAGGAGAACGCCTCGCTGGCCGAGAAGCGGAAGTTGCTGGTGCAGCGCATCGCCGATGCGACGAGTCAGTTGGATCGGGCGAACCAACAACTGACCTCGCTCCGCGACCAATACGATCGGGCGAGAGAGAAGGTCGACAAAGTCGGCCTGACGAACGTCATCGGATTGCTGCTGCGGAAGAAACGCGAAGAGTTGCCGAACCTGGCCGTCTATCGCCGCGAAATCAACGCTCGGCAACAGACCTTTGTCGACGCCAATCTGGCCTCGCTGCAATACCAGGATCACCGTCGGGCGCTGGCGGACATCGATCTGCAAAGCCAGCTCGTGCTGCAAAGCCTCAACTTGCCTGAGGCCGCCAATCGCCCGCAGTTTGAAGCGGCCGTTAAAGAGGCGCTCAACGCCGAACGAGACTATCTCGACGCCCTGATCGCCGATCACAAGAGCTATCTCGACAAGCTGGCCGACCTGGAGAACGCCCAACGGCAGGTCATTGCCGAGACGGAGCGTTTTGGCCGGTACATCGACGAGCGCGTGCTCTGGATCGCCAGCGCCGCGCCGCTGGGACCTATGGATGCCCGCGCGACGGGCGACGCCTTCTGGTGGCTCGTCCGGCCTGAATCGCTCCTCGAGGTCGGCCGAACGCTGATTGCCGACGCGCGGTCAAACATCGCGGTCTGGGCAGCGGCCATCGGGCTGTTCGCCTTGGTTCTCTATCGGCAACGGCGGTGCCGCAGTCGGTTGACCGAGATCGGCCAGCAAACGGCTCGCGGCGGCTGCTTCCGCTTCCCGCCGACGGTCGAGGCCACGGTGTTGACTGCGATGATGGCGGTCGGATCACCGGGCCTCGTCTGGTTCCTAGGCTGGCGGCTTGCCGGCGTCGGCGACCCGACGGAATACTGCAAGGCGGTCGGCATGGGCCTGACCGAGATGGCGAAAGTCTATCTCGCGTTGCAACTGCTGCGGCAGACGTGCGCCAAGCAAGGACTGGGCGAGGCCCACTTCGGCTGGTCGCCCGTGGCGCTCAAGGCTCTTCGTCAGAACATCCGCTGGTTTAGCCCGCCGCTGCTGCTGACGCTGTTCGTTGCGGTCGTCATGGCGTGGCAACAAAACGTCGGCTGGGACGCGGCGTTGGGCCGCACATGTTTTGTCGCCGGGCTGCTCTGCTTCTCGCTGGTCTTGCAGCGGATTCTTCGCCCGGCCGGCGCCGTTTTCCAGGCGATGATCGCTGCCCGGCGCGGCGGCTGGCTCGACCGTTTCCGCAACGTCTGGTGCGCCGCCTGCGTGCTGATGCCGACGGCGCTGGCGGTCCTGGCCATGGTCGGCTACCACTACACGGCCCGACAGCTCGTGGTCCGGCTGATCTTGAGCATCTACGTTGTTGTGGGAGGTCTGGTGTGCCGGGCGTTGCTGCTGCGTTGGACACTGGTCAACCAGCGACGACTGGCCATCGGTCAGGCCCGGCAGCGTCGGGCCGCCGCATCGGACGCCGCGGGAGAAGAGCCGGCCGGTTCGGGTATTCCACTCCCGGCGGCGAACGCCCAACTCGATCTGGCCGCGATCAACGTCCAAACCCGCCGGTTGATCGGCTACTCGCTGGGCGTGGCTGCGGCCATTTGCTTCTGGTGTGCGTGGGTCGATGTGCTGCCGGCCCTCGGCGCCCTGAACCGCGTTCAAGTGTGGCCCACCGTTTGCATCTTGAGCAACGTATCCTCGGTTGACAACAGGGCGGAACCGACCGGCACGGAAGCACCGTTGTTCGCCGCGAAGCTGCTGAAAGTTGTTCCCGACAGCAAGACGAAATCGTCGACCGCCGATGCGTTGGTGTCGGTGACGCTCGCCGACATTGGCGTCGCCATTCTGATACTGGCCACCACGATCATTGCCGCCCGGAACATCCCCGGCCTGATGGAGATGGCCGTGCTCCAGCATCTGCCGCTGGACGCCGGCGCCCGGTACGCCGTGGCCACGATCTCTCGCTACCTCCTCACGCTCATCGGGATGCTGTTCTGCTTTGGCGCCCTCGGCGTTAGTTGGTCGAAGGTCCAATGGCTCGTTGCCGGCATGGGCGTCGGACTCGGCTTCGGCTTGCAGGAAATCTTCGCCAACTTCGTCTCCGGCCTGATCATCCTCTTCGAGCGGCCGGTCCGCGTCGGCGACGTCGTGACGATCGACACCTTCAGCGGCGTGGTCTCGCGAATGCGCATCCGCGCCACCACCATCACCGACGGCGACCGGAAAGAACTCATCATTCCAAACAAGGAGTTCATCACGGGCCGGGTGCTGAACTGGACTCTGTCGGACCCGGTGAATCGCGTGGTTATCAACGTCGGCGTGGCCCACGGCTCGGACCCCGCCCGCGTCGCCGGCATTCTGGAGCAGGTCGCTCGCAATCATCCCCAAGTGCTGGACGATCCGGAGCCGAAGGCGATGCTCGAAACGATGGCCGAAGGCTCGCTGAACTTCGTGCTGCGATGCTTCCTGCCGAACCTGGACAACCGCCAGGAGGTGATCCACGATCTGAACGTCGCCATCGATCAGAGCTTCCGCGAGGCCGGCATCCAGTTCTCGCTGCCGCAGCAGGACATCCACGTCCACTCGATCGACGTGCCGTTGTCCGCGCTTCAGCCCGGCCTCGGCTCGGCCGGCGGCCGGCTCGGCTGGCCGACGGGAAGAACACCGAAAGCGGCGTGATGGCGTCGGCCGCAGGCGTTCGTAGTTCCGCCTTTAGGCGGCGATTTCGCTCGGAACGCCGGCTAAAGCCGGAACTACGAACGGCGCTGCCGTCCCATGTCGTCGCGTTGCTCTGGGTTCTGAGAACGCTATAATAGGCAGAGAAATGGGATGAACAGCCACAAGAACAAGCATATCCGGGCGGCGGTGGATTATGCGTTGTCGAAGGGGTGGCGGCTGGTGCTTGGACGCCCGCGAGCACACATTTGGGGAAGGCTGTACTGTCCGCAAGGCGACCGGACGGGCTGTGCCGTCTCGGTCTTCTGCACGCCTCGCGTCCCGGAGTGGCACGCTAGGGACATCCGGCGAACCGTCGACGAATGCAGGCATGGGAGGTAGCCATGGTTTTCGAGTTCCGACTGGTCCTGAAGCCGATCGAAATGACTGAGGAACTGGGCAACGCCCTCTATGAAGCGGGTTGCGATGACGGCACTCTTGGAGTGTTGAACGGAGTCCCATTCGTGTCTTTCCACCGAGACGCCAACAGTCTTGAATCGGCGATCCGCTCGGCGGTGGCTGACGTTCAGAAGGCAGGTTGCACCGTCAAGCGCGCGGAAATCGAAGAAGACTCGCCGTTGTTGACGGGTGTGAACTTGCAGCCATGAGCACACGTCGTTCGAGTCTGCAAACTCCGTCAGTCATTCTTCCCGACATTCATCATGCCGCTGCTTTCGCTCTCGGAGTTCTTTCCGCCTGCCGAAGACGCCGACCCGGAAGGGCTCATCGGCTTCGGGGGGGAATTGTCGCCGGAGTGGCTGCTGGACGCCTATCGGCACGGGATCTTTCCGTGGCCGATCAGCGACTTCGAGGCCCCGGTCGCCTGGTGGTCGCCTGATCCCAGGGCGGTGATCGAGTATGACCGGTTCCACGTCTCGCGGCGGTTGCGGCGCACGTGCCGCAGCAACAAGTTCGAGGTGACTCGCGACGTTGACTTCCGCAACGTGATTTGCGGCTGCTCGATGGCGCCAGGCCGCGTCGGCCGGACGTGGCTGACGCCCGAGATGATCGACGCCTACACGCGGCTGCACGAGTTGGGCTTCGCCCACAGCGTCGAGGTCTGGCACGAGCACGAGTTGGCCGGCGGCGTCTACGGCGTGTCGATCGGCGGATTGTTTTCGGCCGAGTCGAAGTTCTTCCGCGTCCGCGACGCCTCGAAGGTGGCGCTGGTGCATCTGGTCGAGCACCTCCGCGATCGAGGCTTCACGCTGCTCGACATTCAACAACTCACGCCGCACACCGCCCGGCTCGGCGCGGTCGCCATCCCGCGAGCCGAGTATCTCGCGCGGCTCGCCGCGGCGGTCGAGGTGCGGGCGACGTTCTAGCGACAGGCGCGAAGTGGCCGCCAACGCCATGTATGGTATAATTGACGATGAGGATTCGGGAAATAATCTGGCCGCAGGAGCGAATCGATCACCTTGCACGGCATGGCGTTACGCCGGCGGAGGTCGAGGAAGTATGCTCCGCCCGGTCACTTGTATTGCGAGGCAAATCTGAAGGCCCGAACCCAGTGTATTACGTGCTTGGCGAGACCGACGCCGGTCGCTATCTGTTTTGCGTCGTTATCCAATTCCCTGACGGAAAAGGCTATCCAGTCACTGCCCGGCCGATGACGGATCGAGAACAACGCCGTTACGTTCAATGGAAAAGCCGATGAGTACGCAACCGATTCCGCAGATGGATTCGATCGACGAGCTTGCTCGCTTCTGGGACGAGCACGATCTCATCGACTTCGAAGAACAGTTGGAAGAAGTCCACGAGCCAATCTTCGAGCGCGAGAGGGTTGTGAAAGTCCGTCTGCCGAGTGAGGAGGCGGATGCTCTTAAGGCGTTGGCTCAATCAAAAGGACTCGTTGACGCCGACCTGATCCGCCAATGGGTTTTGGAGCGAGTGCATATGTTATGATTGCCGCTCCTGCCGCCAAAGGGTAGTCTGGCGCGATGCACAACCGTCGAATGGAACGAATTTCCCGAGAACTGACCGACGCCGAGAACGAACGCTTGGAACAGTATCGCCAGCAAATCGCTCGGGAACTGCCCGAGTTGACGGCGCGAGATCAGATGCGCAAGGACGCGCGGGCAGAACACACCCTCAGTGGCGAACTGAGGCAGGCGATTCATGAGAGCGAGTTGTCGCTGGCCGAAATTGCGACGCGAGCGGGAATCTCACCGATTTTGTTGGACGACTTCCTGACGGGCGAACGCACGCTCCGGTCCGACGTGATGGACCGGCTGACGGGCGTTTTGGGCTGCCAACTTAGCCGGGTGCACTGACCTTGAACGATCCCAAGATTCTCTTCCAAGGCTACCGCTTCCGCGTCGAGCGAGCCATCCAGGTCACGCCGGACGGCGTCAAGCATGTCCGCGAGGTCGTCCGGCATCCGGGCGCGGTGGTCATCCTGCCATTGCTGGATGACGGACGCATCTGTTTGCTCTGGAACTATCGCGTGGCGGTGCGGGAGAGAATCATCGAGCTGCCGGCCGGCACGCTCGAGCCGAACGAAGACCCGGCCGAGACCGCCCGACGCGAATTGATCGAGGAGACCGGCTATCGCGCAGGCCGCATCGAGCATCTCATTTCGTTCTGGACGACGCCGGGCATCTTCGACGAACGGATGCACCTCTATTTGGCCGAGCAGTTGCAGCCGGGGCCGACGGCCCTCGAGGCTGGCGAGGACATCGAGCCGCTGTTGGTCACCTGGGACGAGGCGATGGAGATGATGAGGCAAGGCAAAATCCAGGACGCCAAGACATTGACCGCGCTTCTGTACTTCCGCGCATATCGGCCATCGAAGGGCTAATCCCCGTCATCGAGCAGTTTGACGGATTTCCGACGGGGTGGCACGCCCTGAAAGGGCGTGGTTGATCGGCGTATTGCCTCGCAACATGCCGCCCGCCATTTCAGAATGCGCCCATCGAGCAGCCAAGGGGACGGTCCCATTTTCGCTGACACGAGAATCGGGGCAGTCCCCGCTCTGCAACGCCCCCGCAAAGCCGCGACCGTTGAGCCATTCCGGCCGACGGATCGAAGAATACCCGATGTTCCCGCGAGGCCGCCATGAATAAGATTCGACAGCCTGTAAAAGCGGAGGCAGCGATGGGCGACCAGTTGCGTTCCGTAGGCGTCGGTGTGATTGGCTGTGGTGGATTCGGGCTATTCGCGCTCCAGCAATTCGCCCAACTGCCCGGCGTGCGGTTGGTCGGCATGGCTGGTACGTATCCCGAGGCTGCCAGAGCGGCCACGGCCTGCCTGGGTCTGCCGGATGTCGGGGATGTTGACGCCTTGCTGCGAATGCCAGAGGTCGAT
>JBDKUC010000152.1:0-3089 GCA_039679885.1 Thermoguttaceae bacterium
TCCCGGCGGTATAGGTGTTCACCAGCGTCTCGCCGGTCCGCGGCGTTCCGTCGCTGTTGTACATCCGCATGTAGACGCCACGGCCGTCAGCGTCGGCGCCAGTCCAAACGACGACGAAGTCGCCCGCGTCGTTCATCGCAGTGCAACGGTCGGCGTTCCCCAGCAACGCCGCACCGGCGACCGTCGTGTTGACCTTCGTTTCCGCGCCGGTAGGCGAGACCGACAGCAGTTCCCGTTCTTCGAGCTGGTCGATCACCAGGCGGCGGGCCTTCAACTTGCGCGAGCCGCTGCGCTCGTCTCCAAACAACGTCCGGCAGAATCGCTCCCAGGCGGAGCCGACCTTCTCACTGGTGGGAAATCGCAACATGGCAGTCATCCCTCGTTTGCGGACTTGATGACCTCCGGAGACCGGAAGCCCACTAGTTTCTCGTAACTGTCTCCAAGGACGGCGCGGAGCCGTTTCCACCGGCCGGCGAAGCAATCGCCGCCGACGGTTGTTCGTGAATCTCACTGCTCGGGCGGAACCAGAAGCTGGAATCCGGATTGGTGACCGTCTGCCGAGCCTCCGGCCGCTCCATATTCGAGATCGCTGGGCGTTGGATGCCGGGCAGGAACTGCACGTCGTAGAGTTCTTCGCAGCCGGCGGTGAACTCGAAGAGCCCCGCTTCGCGGCCGGTGCGCAGGTCCACGACCGCCACGCCGCAGGAAAGCTTTTCCTGCCGCTGCTGAATGGGCAGCCCACCGAAGATGTGCTTCTCCCGAATTTTCGACATCCCGATCAGAGCGTAGGGGCCACGGAAGCAGAGCCCGCGCACGTAGCCCGGCAGACGGCAGACGACTTCCGCGCGGCCACTTCCCGGATCCGTCACGAGCAACTCGCCCGCGCCCGAGTTCAACAGCCATAGACGGTCGTCATGCCAACGAGGCGAATGGGGCATGCACAGGCCTTCCAAGACGAACTCATTGCTCTCGATATCCATCAGCACGCCGCCGGTCGCCTTGTTCTCTCGCCAAGTGCCGCCAACGTCTGTCGTTCCCAAAGCCGTCATGTAACGCGGCCGGCCGTCGCGCACCGCGATGCCGTTGAGATGGCAGCGGTCCTCGGGCACCAAGTCGCTGAGGAACCATGGCCGCCAGACCGGCTGGAAACTGAAATCGAGACTCACCTTCGCCAAACAGCAGAACCGCGTAACGGCCAGCCAAATGTCGCTGCCCAACATGGCGACGTCGTGAACGTTTACATCGCCAACGTGGTACGTTGCCCGCGGCAAGTAGAGCGCGTCGTACCGCCCCGGTTGGTCCGGAAAATAATCGTGCGCCAACGGCGCCGAGTTGCACATGATCATCAGGTCGTGGCGAGTGGCCAACAACAGCCGATCGCCGGCCACGGTGAGTCCCAACGGCTTGTCGAACTCCCGCATCAACAACGTGACTTGGCGGCCGTCCCAACCGATCAGAGCGACCTTGCCGGCCTGATAGGTCGAGACCGCGACCGACCCGCCCGCCTGCGAAAGCCAACTTTGAAAATCCGGCGCCGCCGAACAGGCGACCGAAACCGGACCCTGCGCCACCGTCTGAATTGGCATGCTTCTCTGTTCCTCGCGGGGATGTCGGGTGCCTGGTCGCCCAACCATGCCCGCAGACCTGCACGTTTATCTCATCTAACCCGATGTCAACAAACGTGTCAAATGAATTGCTTGCACCCGTTGGGGTAGCCCTGCAGGCCGTGAAGCGGCCTGGTGCCTCTTCCCAGGTTACGCATCCCGCTCGAATTATGATGATCGGGCGAGTCGGCAATGTCAAGAAGATTCCGCGGCGTCCTGGCCCCGGAACGACCGCAAAGGCGTGTAGTCCCGGCTCCAGCCGGCGTTTGTGGTGAAACTGCCGCCCGAAGGCGGAATCGCGAGCGATTTTGCGGTCTCCGCACCCCCCGAGAGACCCGCTCGCCCGCTTTTTTCCGCAGGCTTTGCCGTTCTTACTCAACTGACGCGACCGGCACGTCCGATACTATCGTCACGATCCGAATGTAGACCTCCTTATCGGAAGGTTTGGGGTACGTCCGTGCTCGGACGCAGACGCAAGGTGGGACCGAAGCTATGCCGCTGAAACACACCCGTAAATATCTGGCCGCAGGAATCCTGTTCCTTCTGCTCGCCGCGCCGAGTCTGGCGCAAGGACCGCAGGGTCTGCAAATCTTTGCCCCCGACGATGAGAGCACCTATGGAGGCGGCCAAGCGCCGGCCCAGGGCTACTTCTTCATGATCGATGGGCTGTATTGGAACATCACACCGCCGCACACCCATCCGATCGGCTTCCCGAGCACTCGGCAAGTCTTTTCCGGGCCCACCGCGGCGGACGAGCGGATGGAGTTCAATACGCTCGACACCTCCCAGCTCAGCGGCCAATTCAGCATTGGCAACCGCATCGAGTTTGGACGCATCGAGGAGCAGAACGGCTGGATGGTGAGCATCTTCCAACTCCGCGACCAGGAGCAGGACTATACCAATTCGGGCGCGGAAATCGTCTTCCACGATCCGATCAACGGACAATCCGGCGTGGGCCTGCTCAACGGCAACGTCAACGTCAATAGCTCCTCGACGCCGCCGAACTCGCCAGCCGTGTTCCGCGATCTGCCGGTCGTCTTCTCCAATGTATTTGTGCAGGAGTCGATCAGCACATGGGGTGTCGAAGCCGACTATATCCACCGTTTTATGACCGGGCACAACGGCGGCACCTTCGAGCTGTTGCTCGGCCCCCGGTACTTCGAGTTCAATGACTCCTTCAACGTGCACACCGGCGCCGACACGGGTACGCTGACGGTTCCGTCCTTCCTGGGCGGAAGCTTCTGGGACACCGAGGCGCAGAACCATGTCGTCGGCGGCCAAGTCGGTTTGCGGTGGTTCAAGAAGCAAGGACGCTGGATGTTCAACGCCGAGGGCCGATTCTTGGCCGGCCTGAACTGCCAGAACGTCAACCAGACCGTCGACTTCGGACCGAACTTGAATCCGGGCCGCAACGCCGATGGCAGCTACACGCCGTTCCAGCCGACGCGGTTGGAGCATACCACGGCAACCTACGTGGCTTACGAG
>JBDKUC010000474.1:0-4911 GCA_039679885.1 Thermoguttaceae bacterium
CTACCCTCCGGCCCGCCTGAAACGCCTGGGCGCGAAACGCGATTGGCTGACCAGCGTCATCCTCGACCGTCAGATCGAAATCGGCCCCCCAAGCCGCATTGCTGACACCCAAAAGCCCCAGCAGCACAAAACGCAAACACCAACGACGGATCATACGGTTCATTCCAACAGCCTGGCCGTTTCTTCCAAGAGCCCCACTACCCATGCAAGGAGCCTAAACCAACGGCCCCCTGGAGGCAAGGGTCTGAAACGGACAACCGCGGAATCTCTCGCAGATCAGCCCTCGCCAACCCTCTCTCGGAGGGAAAGGAAACCTGCTTCACGGTGTCGGCGGAGGCTCACAGACCGGCGTAATGGTCGACGCCAAAGCCGGTACATTCCATGCGGACCTCGCGTCAATATTCTTGCTGCGTGGTGATGCCCGGCTGCGGAACGGGATATTTGCCTTCGGCGTTGGCCTGGACGGGCGGGGGGGAGTCAGAAGTGAATTGGTCCACGTTCGGCGCATATTCGCGCTGGCCGTGGAGTGTTTCTTCGTAGGTGACTTCCCGACCGGTGTGGGCGGCGATCCGGCCCATGTTGGCCACGACCGACGCCTCGACGCCGTTGCGCACCTCGTTGTAGGGCTTGTCGTCGCGGATCGCGTCGACCAGATCGTTCCACTCGTTCTGATAGGGACTTGCTTCGTCGGGCGAAACGTCGGATTTCCAGAGTTGATTCGACTTCGACATGGCCGCCAACCCTTGGAAGGTGGCGCACGGACCAAAGCAGTCGCCCCGGCCGACGATCGCCCCGCCTTTCGTGCCGCGAGCGACACTGCCGTGATTCTGATAGCAGCTGGGCATGCAACGTCCACTGAGAATCAGCTTCGCGTCGTCGGCAAAGATATATTCCACCGTATAGGTATCGAAATTTTGATCGACGTACGGCTCGCCTTGGGGACTGGTGCGATAATGGCGCCCGCCAACCGCCCGGGCCTTGACCGGCCAGGCATTCTTCATCCAACAGCAGTGATCGACGTTGTGGATGTAGAAGTCGTTGAACGAGCCGCCGCTTGCCCAAATGAAGCTGTGAAAACGCCGGATTTGCCAGAGCAACTCGCTCGGCTCGCCCGGCCATCGTGTGGAAAACCCGGTCGCCAGCGGTCCGATCAGCCGGTAGGCTTGCATCAGGATGAGGTCGCCGATTTCGCCGTCCGCGATGCGCTGGTGCAGTTGTTGAAGCGCCCGGCTATGGTGCGACATCAACCCCACGCCCACTTTGAGGTTCTTGGCCGTGGCCTGTTCGGCCTGCTGCAACAGACGACGCGCCGTCGGCCCGTCGGCTGCCAACGGCTTTTCCATGAAGACATTCAGGCCCTTTTCGATGGCGTAGCCGAAATGCACCCAGCGAAACACCGGGGGCGTGGTGAAAATGGCAACATCGCCCGGGCGCAGGCAGTCCATCGCCTTCCGATAGCCGTCGAAGCCGACGAAGCGGCGCTCGGGCGGAACGTCGATCCGATCGCCAAGCCCCGCGGAAGCGGTCCGGTCGTAGCTGGCCTGAATCCCTTGCGTCAGGTTCTTCAGGCTGTACTCGATATGCTCGGGAAACACGTCGGCCATGGCCACGAGCTTGACCGGTCCGCGGCGGACGTTCAAGGCGTTGGCGGCCGCGCCGGTGCCTCGGGCGCCGCAGCCGATAAGCGCCAATCGAATCGTGTTGTTTTCGGCCGCATGGACATGCGGCACGGCGACGCCGGCCAGGGCCGACGCGGCCGCGATCCGTCCGGCGTTTTCCAGAAACGCGCGCCGCGTCGGATGATTGGGTCGGTTCATGCGATTGGCGGTTCGGTTCATGGGCGTGTCCCTTCGGGGTTGGCGGGATCTCTGCATCTTGTGGGAGTCCAACGGCTCATGATACGCGGGCGCAGGCCGCTTGTCGTTGCCACTTATTGAAATTAGACTACCATTGTTGGAAACGCGGATGCACTTGCGACTGGTCGAAGACATGAACCGGCGAATACCCAAGGTGGCGTTGTTGTTGGACGGCAGCCGGTCGTATGACCGCGGGCTGTTGCGCGGCATCGCGCGTTACATCGCGTTGCACGAGCCTTGGACGTTCTTGCGGCCCGCGGCCTTTTATCAACAGGCCTTCGGCGCGGCGAATATGGCCTGGGAGGAGCTTCGGCGGCAGAAGCCCGACGGCGTCATCATGAACGCTCCGCCGCGAGAAAACCAGCGGTTGCGGATTCCGGCGGTCATGGTCCCCGTCGGACGGATGGTCGCCCGGACGCATTGCCTCGAGTCGGACAATAGCGCGGTGGCGGTGTTGGCGGCCGACCACCTGATCGGGCAGGGCTTGCGGCACTTCGCCTTCGCCGGATTCGAGGAAGCCGTATGGTCGCTCGAGCGGCGGGAACACTTTTGCCGGCGTTTGGCCGAACGGGGCTTTACGGCGTCCACGTGTATGACGCCCCTGTCGGCGCGCAAGAGCAAACGCCCCCGGTGCGAAGCCGCGCTGGTACGATGGCTCACGGCGTTGCCCAAGCCGGTGGGGATCATGGCCTGCAACGACGAATTCGCCCGCTGGTTGAGCGAATTGTGCCGGATTCACGGCCTGCGGGTTCCCGACGAAGTCGCGTTGATCGGCGTTGACAACGACGAGTTGATTTGCGAGTTGAGCGGTCCGCCCTTGTCGAGCGTGAGTTTCGCCACCGAACAGGCCGGTTATGAAGCCGCCGAATTGCTCGACCGGCTCATGCGCGACGGGAAAAGCCAGACATGGCATCGCATTCTCGTTCACGCCAGCCGCGTCGTCGCCCGTCAATCGACCGATTTGCTGGCCGTCCGGGACGAAGAAGTCGTCAAAGCCCTGCGATTCATCCGGCAAAACAGTCACCGTTTGATCCAAGTGAGCGACGTGGTCGATGCGACATTCCTGGCGCATCGGACGCTGCACAACCGGTTCTGCCGAACCGTGGGCCACTCGCTGGTCCAGGAAATCAACCGCCGCCGCGCGGCCCATATCGCCGAAATGCTCGTGACGACCAGCGAGTCGATCTACCGCATCGCCCGCTCCGTCGGCTATGAAACCGCCGGCCACATGTCGCGTTTCTTCCGCCGGGAGATGGGCGTGACGCCCCGCGAGTATCGCTTGCGCCGCCAGGAACGCATCGACGATGCGACGGATGCAGTCGTCGAATGATCCCGGTCGGGCCAGGCGACAGCCGCCTGCCATTGGTTGCCGGGGAACCAATGGGGCAAGACGGTTTTGCCATCCCATCCCTCTGGACGTCGGCTTGCCGAACAAGCAAAATGGTGACTTAGGCCTGTGACGCTCCGGGCAAAGTGAAGGGTGGGCAACCCTCGCTCCGTGCCGGTCCGCGACGGCCTTGCCCCGCATCCTTCCCCCCGAGGCCCCCATGATTCGCACCTTGCTTGTTGTGCTGCTCCTTTCGTCCGCCACGCCCTGTCTTGCCGCCGAGCCGGTGTCTCCACGCCCGGCCAATCGACTCGTGCAGATTGACTCCCGTGGCGTGATCCGCTGGCAAGATAATGCCCAGGAAGTTGCCCTGTTCGGCGTCAACTATTATACCCCCTGTGCGATCGACTATCAGGAGCTGCGGCGGTTGAATCTGCCGCTCGAACAAGTGATCGACCACGACCTGACGCACTTCGTGCGATTGGGGCTCGATGCCTTGCGCCTGCACGTCTTCGACCGCGAGGTCAGCGATCACGCGGGCAATCTGCAGGAAAACGACCATCTGCGGCTCTTGGACTATCTGATCGCCCGGGCCAAGGCACGCGGCATCTACACCGTGTTGACGCCGATCGCCTGGTGGGGCGTGCGCCAGCCCAGCGATGGGTTTTCCAACGACTACACGATGCCGCAGATGATCACCGATCCGGCCGCACGCAAGGCCCAGGCCAACTACTTGGCGCAGTTCGTGCGCCACGTGAATCCGCTGACCGGCATGAGCTATGCCGACGATCCGGCCGTGGTGGCCTTCGAGCTGATCAACGAGCCGCTTTACGCGAAGGAGACGACCGACTCGCAAATCGTCGAGTATGTCGATGCCCTGGTGGCGGCCATTCGCAACACCGGCTGCCGCAAGCCGCTCTTCTACAACGGATGGCAGAATCGGCAAAACGTGATCCGCGACTCGAAAATCGACGGGTGCACCTTCGTCTGGTATCCGACGGGCCTGGTGGCTGGCCGCTCGTTGCGCAGCGATTATCTGCCGCGTGTCGACGAACATCCCACGATGCGTCTGGAGGAACTGCAAGGCAAGGCCAAGATCGTCTACGAATTCGACGCGGCCGACGTGCCTGGCAGCTACCTCTATCCGGCCATCGCCCGCAGCTTTCGCAGCGGCGGCTGCCAGATTGCCACGCAATTCCAATACGATCCCTTGCCGGTCGCCTACACCAACGTCAACTGGCAGACGCACTACTTGAACTTGCTCTGCGCCCCGGGCAAAGCGATCAGTTTCATGATCGCCAGCGAGGCCTTTCACCGCCTGCCCCGCAATGAGAACTATGGGAAATACCCAGAAAACGCGCAGTTTGGGCCGTTTCGGGTGAACCATGCCCAAGGGCTCAGCGAACTGGTCACGGCGCACGAGTTCCTTTACTCCAACACCACGTCGACTCAGCCGCCCCACCCCGAACAATTGGAGCGGATCGCCGGTTGCGGCTCTTCGCCGATCGTGGGTTACGAGGGGACCGGAACCTATTTCCTCGACAAATTGGGCGAAGGGGCCTGGCGTCTGGAAGTCTATCCCGATGCGGTATGGGTCAACGACCCGTATGGGCACCCTTCGATCGATCGCGAGGTCTGCTGGCTGATCTGGCGCGAGCCAACGCTGGAAATCCGTCTGCCCGACCTGGGACACGATTTCACGGCCAAGACGCTCAACAAGGGAAACGA
>JBDKUC010000414.1:0-3799 GCA_039679885.1 Thermoguttaceae bacterium
CTGGTTGAGCGGCCCATCGGTCAGCCGGATGCCGAACAACGTCGTCTGCCGCGAGAAGATGAGCCAGCCGCCGGCGACCATGACCAACGATATGGTGAAGATGCCGAGGACTTCGGTCATCGGGTGGCTCAGCGAATCGTAGCGGGCGATGGCCATCGCCTTGTGGTAGTAGCGCTTGTTGTTGTCGTGGAAGCGCCGCCGCTCCTGCTGCTCGTTGGTGAACGCCTTGACGATCTTGATGCTTCGGAAGGTCTCTTCGAGCGTGCCATAGAGCAGAGCGATCTCCTCCATCGCCCGGCGGTTGGCTCGCTTCAACGTCTTGGCCAGCCAGCGGATCAGGAAGGCGGCCAACGGCGTGATGATGAGCGTCAGCAGCAGGAGCCGCCAGCAGATCAGCGCCGCCCCGACCAGGCACGCGATCGCCTTCAACGGCTCGCGCACGAGCTTGCCGAAAAGCGAGTCGAGGCCGCCGGCCACCTGGTTCATGTCGTTCGTGAAGCGGCTCATCAGGTCGGCGGCGCCGTCCTCGCCGAACGTGGCCAGGTCCATCCGCAGCGTTCGGCGGTAGAACAGCTTCCGGAGGTCGAACACGGCCCGTTGCGAGAGGCGAGCGACCAGCACGTTATTGAGCACGAGGAACACGTCCTTGACGATGGTCAGGACGACGAGCACCAGGGTCACCAGGACGAGCGTGCGGAACGGCGTGGTCGGCAGATACCGGTTGATGTAGGGTTTCAGCCACTCGTAGCGCTCGAGGTTCTTCGTCGCGGCGGCCAGTTCCGCCTGACTCTTGCCCAGGTCCCACTCCAGGTCGCGCGTCGTCGAGGCCGCCGGCCCATCCGATGCGGCAGCGGCCAGTTCTTTGTGCAACCGATCCACATCGGCCTGATGCGCAGCGACGTTCCCCTGGCTCTCGACGATCTTCCCGTCGATCCATTGGTGCATCGACTTGTCTTTGAAGATCACCTCGACGACCGGGTAGACGGTGCCGATGTTGGCGCCCCAGAGAATCGCCACCATGAGCGCAGAGACGATCGAGGCCGCGAATGTGAGTTTGTAGCGGATGGCCATCCGCACGACACGAGAGAAATTCATGCCGGCACTTGTAACAGATTCCGCCGGCCAGGCCAAGAGGGATAAATGACGAAGCGTGGGCGGGTAAATCGCGCTTTGCAGCGCCCGCCATCAAGCCGCGACCGGTGGTCGCTCCGAAGACGCGTTACGAAGCCCCCACACCGAACTGGCGGCAAAATCTCGGAAATGAAAGAGGAAGGAAGAGCGAACACTAATTGCCGCTAATCCTCGCGGGCGATTAGCGGCAATCAGTGTTCCTTCTTAAGCTGGCTCCGTATGGCCAGTTTTCACGAAGACCTCTGGGGCGCGACCACCGGTCGCGGCTTTATGGGGTGGCGTGTCCCAAGGTTTTTGCGAACACCGGCGTCTCTAACGCAACCACCGGTCGCGGCTTGTGGCGCGCGCTGCACGGATCGCCAGGGCCGGCGCTAATCGGGGAACGCGTAGGACGCGCCCACCATGAGCGTAAACAGGGCGCCCTCGCCGATCAGGACGCGGGCGCTTCGGCGGCAGGCGTCTCGGCCACGGCGGCTTCTTCGCCTTCGCCCTTCTGCTCGATCTGGCTCGCCAGTGCGCCGGCGACGGAGGTGAGCTGGCTGGCCAACATGGCGCCTGGGCTCAGAATCTGCCCCACCAGGAGGCTGAGTTGCTCGGTGCGGCTGGGCCACTTGCTGACTTCATGCACCTGGGCCGCCGTGAGCCGCTCGCCGTCCATCACGCCGCCGCGGGCCTCGAACGGCTTGTTCTTGTCATCCTTGACCAGGGCGGTGATTTCCTTGGCAAGGCTGACGATGTCCTCGCTGCCCCAGCAGACAGCGGCCGTGCCTTCCAGGCCGGCGAACAAGGGCGCCAGAGGCGTCCCTTCGGCCGCCCGGGCAGCCAAGCTGTTCTTGATCACCAACACCTGGATGTTCTTCCCGCGAAGTTCGGCGCGGAGCCGCGTGTTGACCTTGGCGGTCAAACCGACCATGTTCACCAACAGGGCGTTGTCAACGCCTTGCAGCCGGTTGCGGAGATGCTCGGTAACGAGGTTCTTGACGTACTTGCTCATGGCGAATGATTCGTTCTTTTCTAATTTGGTCCCAACGCTCCTGCGCGGGACCGCTCATTCCGACGTTGGGCGCCGACGCCGCCGACGCAGCACGCGACAAAACAACGCATCCCCTCGCGATGCGAAGGAACGACGTTGAGACCTTATATTTGGACGCTCACGCTCGGGCTCATCGTCGCACTAATGGTGATGCCCTTGATGTACTGACCCTTGACCGCGGCCGGCTTCAGGGCGACGACGTGATTGATGAAGGCCGAAATGTTCTCGGCCAGCTTCGGCGCGTCGAAGCTCAGCTTGCCGACGCCAGCCTGGACGTTGCCGTCCTTGGCCGTGCGGAACTCGACCTTGCCGGCCTTGTATTCCTTGATCACCTTCGCCACGTCCGGCGTGACCGTGCCGGCCTTCGGCGACGGCATCAGGCCGCGGGGGCCGAGCACCTTGCCCAACGGGCCGACGATGCCCATCATGTCGGGCGCGGCGATGCAGACGTCGAAGTCGGTCCAGCCGCCCTTGATCTTCTCGGCCAGTTCCGGCCCGCCGACCTCGTCCGCTCCGGCGGCCGTGGCCTCGGCGACCTTGTCCCCCTTGGCGAAGACAATGACGCGGAGCGTCTTGCCGATGCCGTTGGGCAACACGATCGAGCCGCGGACCAACTGGTCGGCCTGGGTCGTGTCGACGCCCAAGCGAACGGCAACCTCGACCGACTGATCGAACTTGGTGGTGTTGAACGTTTTCAGAATACCCACGGCATCGGCCACCGGCATCGGTTTCTTCTCTGCCGGGACCTTCGCGAGCATGGCCGTCATTCGTTTGGCTACTTTTGGCATATTAGGTCGTGTGTCTTAGGTCTTAGGTCTTTGTCCCTCGGTCCCACTCCAAGACCTAAGACCAAAGACCGAAGACCGATCTCTTTTGCGATCCGCTTTAATCCTTCAACACTTCCACACCCATGCTCCGCGCGGTGCCTTCGACCATCCGCCGGGCATGCTCGACATCCCGCGCGTTCAGGTCGGCCATCTTCGTCTTGCAGATCTCGTCGATCTGCGCGACGGTCACTTTGCCGACCTTTTCCTTGTTCGGAACGCCGGCGCCCTTGGCAATGCCAGCGGCCTGCTTCAACAGCGCGGCGGCCGGAGGGCTCTTCGTGACGAACTCGAAGGTACGATCGTTGTATACCTTGACCACAACCGGGATCGGCATCCCGCCGGCCTCTTTCGTCCGGTCATTGAACTGCTGGACGAATTGACCAAGGTTGATGCCGAAGCGGCCCAGGGCGGTGCCGACCGGTGGGGCAGGCGTGGCTTGGCCACCGGGGACCTGAAACTTCACTTCACCGACTAGTTGTTTTGCCATCGTTACTGGACAGTGGTTCGTGGATAGTGGCTAGTGCGAAGCCGCGAGCGGCCTTCTCTAATCCCCAGTCCCCAATCCCCAATCCCTCTCCTTACAGTGCCTCGATTTGCCAATATTCCAATTCGACGGGCGTCGAGCGGCCGAAAATGTTGATCATTACCGTTACCCGACCATTCGTTTCGTCGATGCTGTCTACGTCGCCCTCGAAGTTCTCGAAGGTTCCTTCCTTGATCTTCACCCGTTCGCCCTCGCGGAAGGCGATCTTCAGCTTCGGAGCCTTCTCGCTCTTTTCTTCCTGCTTGGCGACAATGCGGGCGACCT
>JBDKUC010000058.1:0-6190 GCA_039679885.1 Thermoguttaceae bacterium
CTCCACGCTGGCCGTTGCCATGGGCGTCTGATTGCCGTCGATCAACGCGTCGTCGACGATCGTTACGTCGAAGGTGGCCGTGGTCTGGCCGGCGCGGAGGATCACCGTGGCCGGCACAGTGAGCTCGCTCGTGTCGCTCGATTGCAGCGAGACGGTGATGTCCCGCGTCGGCGCTGCGACGACCGTGAGCGTGCCGATCCCGGTCAAGACGCCGACGCCCTCCATCGCGCTGACCGGCAAGCTGACCGCGAGCGTCGTCGTCTCGTCGTCGTGGATGGTAATGGCGCCACCGCTGACGCCTAGCGCGGCCGTCGTGGCGGTGATGAGCACCGATTCAAGCCCATCCAGCAGCGTGTTGTCGACGATCGCAATCGGCAGCGGCGCCGAGGTTGAGCCCGCCGGAATCGTCACGCTGGCGGGCACAGTCGCCCGGCCGGGGTCGCTCGAAGCGAGACTGACGACCAAATCGCTGTCCAGCGCCGCCGGGATAGTGATCGCGCCGGTCACCGTGCCGTCGCCTTCCCGTGCGTCGGCGGGCAGTGTCACGGTCACCAGCGATGAATCGACGCTAAGGACATACTCGCCGGTGCCGGCGGCCGGAAGCACGCGAATGACGTAGTCGCCGCCGGCGGTCGCCACATAGGTCAACTGGGCGTTTCGGCCGTCGGCCGCGCCGTTGTCGTCGCTAGCCACCAGCGCGCCGGAGGGATTGTAGAACTCGATTTGCGGATCCAGGAGATTGACGAACTGACCGCTGGCGTCGCCTGGCGTGGCGGTGAGTATTCGGACCCCAGCGCCGGCATCGAGGTGGACGCGATAGTAATCGTTTCCGGTGGCGCCCGATTCGAGGTAACCCAACGCGGTCTTCGTCGCCGTGATGTCCTGGGCCGCAGCGATGGTGCTGTTCGGCTCGACATCGAAACTGGCGTTCCGCGTGACCGCGAGGCGATAGTCGGCGTTGACGCCGGCGACGCGGGCGTAGTAGACGCCGCTCGTGGTGGCCACGAAGTTGTTGATGACGCCGCTGAGGTTCGACGCCGTAACGCCCGTGCTCAACAGCCGCCCTCCGCCGTCGTATAGCTGCAGCGCGGCGCCGGCCGCCGAGGCCGCCAACGCCAGCGTGGACGATTGGCCCGCATCGAGCGTGAACTTGTACCAGTCCTCGGTCGGCGCGGGAGTGGTGATGACGATCTGATCGTAGCCTCGGCCGTCCGTGGCGATCATGTAGTTGTCGTACTGCTGGAACTTGATCTTGAAGCTCGATCCCAGCGTGATGCCGTGTGAGGCGGCCTGGGCGGCAAGGTCAACGGTGACCTGCTGCCACGCGCCCGAGGTCTGCGACGTACCGTTCCAGACGGGATGCCAGGTGACGCCGTCGGCGCTGATCGCCATGCCGTCAGCAGTGTAGTGACCGGCGAAGTCGCCGCTGAACGCATCGTTCTCGTCGGCCCACGTGGCATGGTAGAAGCTCAGCGTGGGGGAGGCCACGGCCGAAAGGTCTACCGTCCAGACGGCCTCGTTGAGGTTGTAGCTGCCGCTGCTCCCGCTGTCCATCAGCAACGCATAGGCTCCGCCGGCCGTGGCGTAGGCGTTGCTCACCATGATCCGCCCGGCGGCGTTCGAGGAGTACGTGCTCCACTGGGGCCCCAGCGGCGAACCGGCGTCGAAGTTCTCGCTGCAGACCGCTGTGGCGCCGGCGCCCGTTGGCAGCGTGCCCGCTACCGCGCCGCGCTGAGCTGCGCCAGATATGCCGATGAACGAGCCGTCGAGGTCTTGCGCGGTGGCTAGCGTGTCGTTGGTCGGTCCGTCGTTGGCCTCGAGTTCCTGGGCGGCGTTGAGCGTCAATTGAAGCGTGAACGTCCCCGCCGTGCCGGCCGCGCCGCCGACGACGAAGGCGTACGTGCCGGCCGTGGCGACCCGCGCCGTCTCGATGAGGACCGTCTTGCCCACGGCCGATGCGGTCAGGGGCCCGACGTCAATGCCAGGGCCGGTCATGGCGATCGTTGGCTGCAACCCGGTTCCCGGATGCACCACCGCCGTGATCGTCTGGCCGGCATCCAGGCTGATGGTGAAACGATCGGTGTCGCCGGCCGGGCTGATCGCTCCCGCGACCGACCCGTCGTAGACCAGGCTTCCCAGCGGGCTCTTCGCCGTCAGCGGGGTGGGGAAGGCGACCGTGGCGATGTCGGTCTGGTAGCTGCCGCTGAACGCCATGGCCGGGTTCCCGTATACGTCGGTGACCGCCCCGGCGGCCATCGTGACGGTCAGCGTCTGCTCGGCGGAAATGCCCGAGAGATCGTAGGCCACCGTCGTGGCATTGATCTGCCTGGCGCCGACCACCGTGCCCGCGCTGAGAACCAAGTCACTCGTGCCGATCGACGCCGGGTCATAGGCCTCGTTGAAAGTCACCTGCAAGGGCATCGTCGGCGATGTCAGAGTCAAGACGCCGCCGTTGGCCGGCGAGGTCGACGCGACTTGCATCGTCACCGCGTCGTACTTGAAGGTTCCCGTGTAGCGGTCGGCCGTGGGCTCGGCCGACGTGCCGTTGGCGTTCTGGTCCATCGCCCCGGTGCCGTCGGCGGCCGAAATGTTCGGGCCGATCACGATGGAGTAGACTCCCTGGGCCGCCTGCTGGTTGAACGTCAGTCGCAGGGTGTTGGCCGCCGGGAAACTGTAGCCGGTGATCTGAGACCGGAGGTCCGCGCCGCCGGGACCGGTGAAACTCACCACGTCGTCGGCAACCGCAAAGCTCGATTGAAGGATGTTCCGGCTGAATTGGAAGTCGATCGAGCCGGGGACGGTCGCTGTGGTCCCGCTCGGCGTTTGCCCCAACACCCGGAAACTGGGCGCGTCGAACGCCTCGGTGACGTTCGTCGAGCTTCCGCTGCCGCCGTCGTAGGCGCTGTACCCCATTCCCCGCCGGGCGAAGGCCGTCCAAATCTCTCCCTGGTTGGCGCCGCCAGTCAGATTCCGGTCGGCTAGAAGAATGGCGTCGCGCGACTGGAGGAACGACGGGTTGGTCGGCATCAGCTTCAACGAGTCCTCGACCAGCTTCAGCGCCAGGATGTTCCCCGCGCAACCGGCGCTATAGCCAACCGAAACGTCCGGATTGAAGCCGTACTTGTTAATCAGCAGCCAGTTCATGTCCCACAACACCGAGCACCAGACTTCCCCTTCGTTGTGGACTTCGGAACTGACGCGGATATTGCCGTACGTGAGCGGATCGACGCTCATGTCGAAGCTGTAAGGATAGCGGCGGATGCCTCCGCCGGTGGACGACTGGCCAACCACGTAGTTGCCGACCGGGTATTTTGCGCTCTGGATGTCAGTGGTCTTTTGGGTGAACATCAGCCCCCACCAGTCGCTCCATCCTTCGCCCATGCCGCCGCTCTGAACGGCGTTGAGCGCATTAACGTTCGACGGCCCGCCCACCAAGCGGTTCGAGACGCCATGCCCATACTCGTGGACGATGACCTCGCTCTGGAGGTCGCCGTCGCGCCGAGGCGAGGTGGAGGTGAAGACGAACATCTGCATCCGCGGGGAACTGCCGTCGGGCGGCGTCGCGAAGTTGGCGTTGTTCGTGCCGCTGCCATCCTGGGCGTCGGCCTGGACGGCATCGTTCCCCAGCCCTTGGCCGGTGTAGTTTTTCACCTGAAAATCGCCCGCCACCTCGTTGAAGCCATATTTGTAATGGAGGTCGTGACAGACGTTGTTCCAATAGAAGAGGTTCGTGATGGCCGCGCTTTGATAGCCGCTGGGCGCTTGCGTCAGATCGAGTGGGTAATCGAACGTGAGCGACGCCGTGCCGTCCGGGCGGAACCCGCCCGTGTTGTTGGCATCCGTGTCATCCTGGGCAGAGACGTTGTTGCCGCGGGTGTCGGTGTATTCCGCCCCTGCCACGCCGTTCGTGTCGTGCCAACCGTAAGGCGACGCCGCCGCATCTTGCGGATCGGTGACGATCGACCGCGTGCCGTCGATCGGGGACTCCACGGGGCGGGCAAAAACATCGTACGAGGCGTTGTCTACCCAGTCGGAAACGGCCGCCACGGCGCCAGTGGTCGCGTCCGCACTGGCGTCGTACCAATGCTCTCCGTCAGGCGTCCGCAGAATGTAGTCCCACGCCAAGACCACGCCGCTTTCCGTCGGCACGTAGTGCAGTTTGGTGGGGATCGGGTCCAGGGAAAGACGAGGATCTAGCAGAGTCGTGTGGGCATCGACGCCGGACGCACCCGAACCGTCGTCGACGACTGCGGCTTCCGCGAACGGGCCGACGACGCCGCCAATTCCCAAGGCCGATCCCAGCGATTGCAACGCCGCAACGGCGGAACAGGCCGTGCCGCCAACCGCCGCGGTGATCTCGCCCGATCCGGAGTTCAATCCGGGCACGAACCCGCCGCCCACGTTCATGACGCACCCGAGCGTGTCAATGTTGATGACCAACTCGGCGTCCATGACCTCGAGACCCTGGTACTCCTGCCTCAGGTAGATGTGCGTGACGCCCGTGTCCGCGTCGCGATACTGATCCGTCACGATCGCGTGCGAGAAATCCTCGGCCGTCAGCCCCAAGCCGGCGGCATTGGCCCGCAAGTAGTCAAAAGCGATCTCGCGGGGACTGCCCGAGGATGGCCCCGTCAAATAGCCTTCCAGATTCTGTAGAGAATGTTGCGGAGGCAGGTAGGGCGTCGCGCCAATGCTCAACAGAGCCCGCTCCTCCATCGCCTCGAATCGCAGTCGCCGAGCGTGTGGACCGGTCCCGCCTGCCTGCCGCGAGGAAACCATGTGCTTACTGAGCGGGGAATGCCGAAGCCGACGTGACGACAGCCGTTGGTTGCGATGTAGCATGGCCGATTGTGCTCCGCTATAGAGTCAGTGCAAAAACGCTGGTCTAGAGATACCCCCTTCCAGCGTTACCCCTAATGATTTGGGTGCATTTGGCTCTATTGTGCGGATTTTAACGGATTAGTCAATGCACATCCGCCCGTGCGAATCGCTTGCGATGTACGGAAGTCGTTGCTATTGGGCGAGTTCGTTAAACCGCAAGATTGCTCTTCCCCGCAGTAGTAACGTTCGCGTTTCCAGCAATGCCTCGACGTGCTGGCCGACCTTGTTCCGCATTCGCGGCGTGCCGAAGCACATCCGCAGCCGACCACCGCTGCGCGGCGGTGCCCGCGGGCCGGAGTTCATCGCCAGAGCGATCCGACGCTGGCTGAGTTTGGCCGGCGTCGAGACGCTGTACGTGGAGCCAGGCAGCCCGTGGGAGAACGGCTATGCGGAATCGTTCCACAGCCGCCTGCGCGACGAGTTGCTCAACCGCGAAGAGTTCACGAACCTTGCGGAGGCCCGACACTTGGCCGACGCCTGGCGACTGGAATACAACCACCGACGCCCGCACAGCTCGCTGGGCTACCGAACCCCGGCCGAGTTCGCCGCCGGCTGTGCTGCTGCGGCTTCCGTTCCGGCTACGCCCTCACTCCAGCCGCAGCAGCACAGCCGAAGCTTTGAAGACACATCATTACGCGTTACCCAACCAATACTCCTAGGTTGCCGACAACAAGGAGGAATATCAAGACTCCAAGAAGGCAACGATAGACTGTCCTGCGCCGATGTACTGCCCAACTTATGGCAAACAACACGGCCAGGCCGATAAAGTATGGCACGAAACTGGAACGCGGGATCGTGAAGGACGTCAGCTCGCGATTGTCAACGAAGTCTGTATACGCATGTTCATGCGGCACCGCCTTGAAATGAGTTATGTCTTCGATGCGATCGCTATGCCAGACCCGAATGTACCAGTTGTTGCCGAGATGAAAAAACCTTGGAATATGCCGTTTCCCGTCCGGTCCGCGGTAGGGGAGCACCGAGAAGCGTTCCTCGGGGTAGCCGTAGTCCTTGAATGCGCGGAGCACTGATGCATCGTCGCCAACTGAAATCACCTTGGCAGACGCAAATAGACAAAGGACTATCGTGGCTACGACCACGAGAATGCCAGCGGTGATCGCGATACCTCTCATCGTTAAACAACGTGCCTTACCTCGATCATAGACTCGCTGCGTCCCCGCTGCAATTCGCCGACAGAATGTAGTCGCTGACTATTCCCATTCAGCCACGGGTTTCTCTTCGGAGAGCACGAAGAAGACGCTATCATCTTGATCGACGAACTTGGTCACAGAGAGACACTCCTCAAGAGGAA
>JBDKUC010000246.1:0-9531 GCA_039679885.1 Thermoguttaceae bacterium
GCCTCGATAACATCATCTGTGGTCAACGGTAGCCTCCTGGCGTTCATGCTGGTCTGTGTGGTAACAAACCAACATACGCCAGCGCTACCGCTGACTTCTACCTACCCCGAAATTCCCGGATGAACCAAAAATAAGCGGGGTGATCGGATCGATAGTGAACTGCGCCCCGTTGCCGCCAATGTTCACGGTGAGTTTGCCATCGCGCGCGGAGAACCCTCCCGCCCCGTTCCATACCGAATTACCGCGGGTGAAAGTAGTCCCGCCCACGAATTGCACGACGCCGCCAACTGTACCTCCCAACTCGAATACCAACCGACTGTTTGGCGACAAATTATTGGTGCCCGCTCGGACCTCTAGGGCGCCGTCGTAGAGTTGGGTATCGCTCGAAAAGGTGTTGTTTCCAGTTAGTGTGACGACGCCACTCCCAAACTTGAGCAACTCCCCGGGGCCACTGATGTTGCCATTGAAGACACCATTGACGTCTTGCTGGAACTCAAGCTGCGCATAGTTCGAGCGAAGCAAGACGTTTCCCTGAATTGAATCGGTCGTGCCCAACAGAGTGAACCTGTCGACATCGTTTCCGCCAGTATAGGTGTTATGGCCGGTCAGCTTAAGAAACGTGTCCCCGCCGCCGCCGGTGACTTTGAGACAACCGGGGCCATGTATATTGCCGGAAATCGTCATGGTTTGCCACTGCGAGTACGCAGCGGAGATCTGGCTGCCCGCTGGACCGAGCGTAATATCTCGGTTGATTGTGGTTGGGCCTCCCTGGTCAAACAAAACGCCGCCGTTAAGGGTGATAGGGCTGCTCGAGGCGCCCAGTCCTTGATCGGAGGTGATGTCGAGCGTACCGCTGTTGAGAACGACTCCTCCCGAAAAGCTGTTGGTGCCCCACAGGCAAACATAACCAGTGGTAGAGATGACCACGGAGCCAGAACCCGTGACTGCCCCCAAGAATTGCATCCCTTGACCGGTGACAGTCAGCGTATGGCCATTGGTATTCAGAGAACCGGAACTGCCGAGGTTGATGTAGCCGTTGCCGGTGTCCCATGTCTGGTCTGCGCCCAGCGCGACCTGCCCCGCGAGCGAATGCCTGTTACTGCTCGTCCCTTGACGAGTGACGCCACCCGCCTGGATCGTAAGAGGACCGCCGCCCAACGTAAAGGCTCCCGCACTGCTGCCGAATGTCAGCGAATTGACTGTCCAGGGAAGATCGACGTTAGGTGTTAGCCGGGTTGAGCCAGCAAACAGGATGTCCGCAGTCCCGTCGTTGAGAGGAGCCACATTGCCATTCCAGTTCTGGACTGTCGTCCAGTTGTTGTCACCGCCTCCTCCGGCCCACGTCGCCGTCGCAGCAACCGCAGCAGTCGGAGACAGAAACTGCGACGTGGACGCCAGTAAGCACAGAACGCACAACGTAATCGAGAATTGCCGAAACATGGAGGCGACTCCTTGGAAAGTGTTCGATGTTGTGGATGCCGACGATGTCCGACATCCGACGGGCAGGCAATGACGACTCTGGACTGCTATGCGCGGCTTCTGCCCGCTACCCAGAGATAGCGTCTAACCTAGCACACCGGATGGCCGTTTCAACCCCCAGGGTGTCTATTCGAGTGGGGGGGTGCGGTGTCAGCAGAGAGCGCGGCCCCGACATGCCGATGCGGCTCCGAGCCCTTCCTGGCGCGCCGAGGGGTCGGGCCAGAAATAGTTTGCAGCCAAACTGTTTCACCCGACGCGAAGCTAAGTGCCCCGGATAGCGGCTATCCGCCAGCCGCTTTGACCATCGCCACGATGCCGGCTCGGATCGGCTCGGGCAGGGCAGCCCAGCCGTCGAGGATCAGCCGCAAGTCTGGATCGGGCGCGCCGTCGCCGGTTTCACTGCCCCCAAATATGCCACCCGCTTCCGGGAAATCCGTGTTTTCCTCGGGAAGACCGGGCCTTGCGGTCTGATTGCAAATCCGCCATCGTGGGTCCGACTCCCACCGGCGCCTCTTCTCGCCGGCAGCCGCCAAAGGTTGACGGCGATTCTTTTTTCTTGACGGCACAACGACTTGCGTCTTCACCGAGACGCCCTGGCCGAATCGGGTCGGGGCCACGAGAAGCCAGCGTCCCATGGGGACACAGCCGCGACCGTTGGTCGCGTCGAAGACGCCGGTTTTCATCCGCCCGGTCCGCACCGCGCTGGCCGGAAGCGCGACAGTCAGGCTCTTACGCCATCGAAGAGAAAGAACGTCTGCCTCTTCTCGTCAGCGAAGAAGGCATCCACGTGGAATTCGGCGAACAGACGGCCGTAGCGATCGGCGACCTCCTCGGCCCGTTGAAAATGCCGCACGTGAGACGCATAGGGAAAGTTCGGCACCGATCCCAGGAACCGCCTGCCTTTAGGGACCCGTCGCACGACGCCAAGGTCATCGTCGACATGCTCAAGGAACTCGAGGGAGATTGCCGCGTCGTAGGCCGCGTTCTCAACCAGATCGGTGTCGAAGACGGAGCCTGCGCGGAAGTCGTACTCGGGGCAGATCGACTTGGCGCGGCGGATCGCCACATCGCTCAGATCGAGGCCGATGTACCGTCGCACGCCTTTGTCTTTCAGGAAGGAGGCGACTTGGCCTGCGCCGCAACCGATATCGAGCACAGATTGAGCGCCGCCGCGGAGGAGCCGATCGCCCACGACGGTCCAGAGAAAGTAGTAACGAGAGCCGCTGTAGTGCTTCCGATATTCGAGGTTCCCTTCGTAGTCCGCGTTGTACCACGCAGAGTCTCTTTCAGCGTGTTCCGGCTCCGTCACCGTTCGCAGGCCGGTGAAGTTGGCGATGGAGATCGCCGCATTCAAGAAGAGGGGCGGCGTGAGATTCTTCGCAATCGACTTCAGCACCCGCGTCATGCTTCGGCCTCCAAGGAAGTTCCCCCTGCGAGAGCAGTGTCACCTAGCCTATCAAGACATAGGGCTGGACACAACCCCCCGCGCGCATTTTCGATGGCGGGGTCGCCTTGGATGACGCTACCTTAGTGTAAAGCTGGGCGCCATGCCCACGCTTGTCGTGGGCATGAGGAAGCGGCAAACATGCTTGCTGTCTCGCTGCGCTCGCCTAGCAAGCATGGCACCCATAAGTCACCATTTGTTTGAGACTAGAGAAGCCATCCGCGAGCGGGGCCTTCGCGCGTCAGACGGCCGTTGGCTTCGATGCAAAGCGCAGCGTCAGGCGCAGCAACGCGGAGGGCGCTCGGCGGGCGGTCAAACGCCTCACCAATTCTCGGCCAGCAGTTCGAAGTAGGCCTGCGGGTGCGCACAGGCGGGGCACGCCGCCGGCGCCTCGGTCCCCTCGTGCACGTATCCGCAGTTCAGGCAGCGCCACTTCACCGGCTCGGCGCGTTTGAACACGCGATCGTTCTGAACGTTCTCCAAGAGGCCTCGGAACCGCCGCTCGTGCTGCTTTTCGGCCACGGAAACCATGTCGAAGATCGCGCCGATCGCCTTGAAACCCTCCTCCCGGGCCTTGGCGGCGAAGCCTGGATACAAGCTGGACCACTCTTCGTTCTCGCCGCCGGCCGCGGCCCTGAGATTCTCCAACGTGCTTCCGATCACGCCCGCCGGGAAGCCGCATTCGATCTTCACTTCGCCCCCTTGGAGCGATTGAAAGAACCGCTTGGCATGTTCCTTCTCCTGAGAGGCCGTCTCCTCGAAGACCATCGCGATCTGGACGTAGCCATCGTTTCGCGCGCGGCTTGCGAAGAAGGTGTAGCGGTTGCGAGCGGCCGACTCGCCGACGAAGGCCGTCACCAGATTACGTTCCGTTTGCGATCCTTTGAGGTCCATTGCGGCAATCCTTCTCCAAGTGCTCGGTCGGCTTCCTTTCGGTCAATCGGGTTGATCGACCGGATGACTCGCCCCAAAAGCCCTTTCGCCCTGGTCGGCAACCGTTGGCCTTGCGCTTCTCCAAAAACGCGAAAAAGGTCTGTCATGGGGCAAATCTTGCGAGAAGCCGGGGAGAATCGTTACCGTTTTCGCAAAAGAAACCTCAAGCCCAAACTGCCCTTGGTCGATCTCTCGACAATGGTAGAATCTGCCTTCTCTGCAGCGACGACTCGAAGGCTGCAAGCCAGCGTAGTGTCTCGAACTTGATGGCACTTATTATGGCGAGTCTGCGAAGGCTGGGTGGCACGTCCCTAAGCTTGCGAAGGGCGTGTCGGCAGCCACACACCGTTCGCCGAAGCTCAGAGCTTGCCAACCATCAATCACCATCTGCGCAACACTAGCGGCGTCGGCGCCGCGCGATGACCGGAGACTTCGACGATGCCTTTTCGACGGCTTTCTTGCGTTGCCATGCTGTTGGCTGTCTGGGCGTGCCCCTGGCTGGCCACCGACGCGAACGGCGGCGTGCGGATCGGGATCGGCATTGGGCTGCCTGCACCGTATCCCTACTACCGGCCGTATTACGCGTACCCGTACGCCTATCCGTACTACGCCTATCCCTATTACTACGCTCCACCGGCGTACTACTATCCGCCACCGGCGTATGCGTATCCGGCCCCGGTCTACGCAGCGCCGGCAACGACCTACCAGCAGCCCCCGGCGGCCAACCAGCAACCGGCCAACCCGCAACCCTACGGCTATCAGCAACCGGGGCGGACTTACCCGCAGCCACCTGCGCCGAATCAGCCGGCGCCGATCTATTCGACGCCGGCATCGAGCATGCCGCCGGCCGCGACCGCTCCGGCGCCGAGCGCACCATCGCCTCCGCCTCAGCCGGCTCCAGCGGCCGCCGCGCCGTCATTGCCGCCCGTGCCAGCTCCGGCTGCTGCACCCGCAGCCGCACCATCCCAGGCGTACCCACCGATTCCGCCGCCGTCGTTGCAGCCGGCCTCCGCCAACCCAACTCGGTAGAGCTCGCCGCGAGTCCGCTCACAGCCTTGGATCGACGGGCTCGCTCTCGAGGGCCAGCACGCCGAAGACGCACTCGTGAACTCGGCGCAGCGGCTCGCGGTTGACGAAGCGTTCGAGACTTTCGACGCCGAGGGCGAACTCCCGCAGGGCCAGCGACCGTTTTGTGGCAAGACCTCGTTTACGGAGCCGGGACAGGTTCTCGGGGAACGTGTACTCGGGGCCGTAGATGATGCGAAGGTACTCTCGGCCACGGCACTTCACGGCCGGTTGCACCAAGCCCTTCGAGCCTTTTGTAATGAACCGGAATGGCTTGACCACCATTCCCTCGCCGCCACGGCCCGTCAGTTCGAGCCACCACTCGATGCCACGCTTCTCGCTCTCGGGCTCGGCAAGATCGATGACCTGGAACGGCGTCGTCAACAGCAAGCCTGAATCCTGCCGACAGATCGCCGAGAGCGTCTCCATGTGCCAGACGTGGTCTTGGTCGGTGTGGAGCTTGCCTTCGGTGGCGAGCAGGTGGAAAGGGGCGAGCTTCAAGTCGTCGAGCGAATGGACGGGCCAGCAGTACTGGCGATAGGCATCGACGAACTGGTGCATCGCCGCGCCGCGATTCTCGAAGCGGCGAAGAATCTCGTCCACGTTGGCTGAATACATCGATTGCCCACTGGCGTCCTGTCCGGCCATTCGCTCGGCAGCCTGACGCAAGGCGGCCACGGTGGCTGGCAAGGACGCTCGGCCCGCGGCGCCCACGGCGGCATACTGCGAGCGGAGCAACTCCTGGGCTTTGGCCGACCAGGGCATCAACTCGCAGTCGAGGCACGCCCAGGTCGTGCTGAACTGCGACCAGAAGCCGCTGGCGTCCATCGCCGCCCGGATGCGGGCGAGAAAGGCCGTTTCCAACGTGGCGTCGGCGAAGAACCTGCGGCCGGTCCTCGTCAGCACAACGCCCGACTCGCCGACGATGCCGAATCGCTCCTGAGCCGCCTGCCCATCTCGGCAGACGATCACGACGGCGCGAGAACCCATGTGCTTTTGCTCGCAGACGACCTTCGCCACGCGGTTTGAGCGGTAGTACGAGAACGCCTCGCTCGGATATTCGAGATAGCCGTCTTCGCTGCTCGTTTCGCAAGGCGACATCGTCGGCGGCAGGTAGACGAGCCACTTCGGATTGGCGGCGAAGCGGCTCATGATCTCCAGGGCGGCCACGGCATTCTCTTCACGGATCGTCACGTTGGCACGCAGGCCGGTCGAGATGATTCGCTTGCCGATGACGTCCTCGGCGTCCAAGAGATCGTCGTGCATCTGCTGGCCGCTGAGGGCTGGCGTCTCGGTCGGCTCGGGCAAGAACGGCCGAGCCGGTTCGCAATACGTCCGAGCGGCGGGCACCGAGACGAACTCGCGTTCCGGCCAACGCAGGGCCGTCAACTTGCCGCCAAAGACGCAGCCGGTGTCGATGTTCGTCGTGCGGTTGAGCCACTCCGGCTCAGGAACTGGCGTGTGGCCATAGACGACCGTCGCCCGGCCTCGATAGTCCGCCGCCCAGTTGCATCGGACGGGCAGGCCGAACTCGTCAGTCTCGCCGGTCGTCTCGCCATAGAGAGCGAATTGCCGCACCTTGCCCGAGCCTCGACCCTGCATCTCTTCCTTCATCCCAGCGTGGGCCACGACCAGTCGGCCGCCGTCCAGCACATAGTGGCTGACCAGGCTGTCGATGAACTCGGCTGCTTGGCGTGAGAGTTTGTCTCGCAGCTCCTGGGGCAATGCTTCGATCTCCGCCATGGTCTGGGCCAGCCCATGCTTGACCTGCACGTCCTTTCCACGCAGCTTCCGCAGCAGCTTCATGTCGTGGTTGCCGGGCACGCAAAGGGCATTGCCGTGTTCCACCATTTGCCGCACCAGCTTGAACGTGTCGAGAATCCGTGGTCCACGGTCAACCAGATCGCCCAAGAAGACCGCTTTTCTGCCTTCCCGGTGGGAGTAAACCTTCGCTCCCACCAAGGGCTCCCCGGGACACATGAACTCAACACGATAACCAAGCATCTCCAGCAGCGACTCTAGCTCGTCGCAGCAGCCGTGCAGATCGCCGATGATGTCGAACGGCCCGTGGTCGTCTCGCTTGTCGTTCCAGAGCGGAGTCCGTTCAATCTTGGCCGCTTCCACTTCCTCGGGCGTGTCAAAGATGAAGACGTGCGAGAAGCCTTCTCGTTTCAAACCACGAATCGACCGCCGCAGTTGCGATTTCTGTTGCCGGATGACGTGCGAGCCGAAGCTCCGGTCGTCCCGCCCCCGGTTCCGCTCTTCGCAGACCTTCTCCGGCAGATTGAAGACGATGGCGACCGGCAGACAGTGGAACTCGCGAGCAAGCTGAATGAGCGGTTTTCGGGACTCGGGCTGGACGTTCGTGGCGTCCACGACCGTCAGATGCCCCAACGCCAGCCGTTTCCGCGCGATGAAGTGCAATACCTCGAACGCTTCCTTCGTCACCGCCTGCTGGTTCTCGTCGTTGCAGACCATCGCCCGACATGCGTCCGACGAAAGCGTCTCGGTCGGCAAAAAGTGCTTACGGGCGAACGTGCTCTTGCCCGAGCCGCTGGGGCCAACGAGGATTACGAAGGAAAGGTTGGGGATGGTTATGGGCATGAGGTCATTCTACCGGGTCTATTGACGTGGACGGATTCCGCCCGAATATCGTCCGCTTGGTTCGAGAAAGCCGAACGTGGCCTTCCAAATGTCGTCCGCAAGATAGACCAGAACGCCATGCTCAAGCCGCTCTTGTCGATGGCAGATGTCGGAGAACACACGCTGATCGACCCGGCTGAAATACTCCGTGTCGAAATAGTTCGTCCAGAAGAGGACGGGGGGCGGCTCCTTCCGTCGCACGGCCGCCCGAAAGGCTTCCCAGTCACGCATGCAGTCGTCTCCGGGGAAACACAACTCCCAGCCCCAATCGTCGGTTGCGTAGCCGTGGAGTGGGGCGAGTCGCCGACACAAGCATACAAAAATGGTGTGCAGATCGGCCGCAACTTGCGCATCGCCGTTGCGTTCCTTTTCTAGGCTGTACGTTACCCCGACTCTGATTTCTTTGGACCGGGGATCAAACGTAACGCAAATGTCAGAAGGGCACACTGCGCCAGCATTCTTCCAGAATGTGAGCAATCCACCTTCACTGCACATCGCAGCCAATGCCATTGCTGCATCGTCAAACGCCAACGGGTCTTTGCCATCAACGCTGATGCCCGAAATTGGCGTGGGAAGGAAAAAGCCCGCCTCATTGACCACTTCAAAGGTTGTTGCAACAACCTTTTCGGTGATAACGCTGGAGTTTTCGAGAACTAACGTGAATGCCCAGGGGTTCGACATGTTGACTCCGTAGAGGCGGAACTTAGGGAGCTATGGTCCGATGATGACGAAACACGTTGTCTGGGTTATGCCGGTCCATGCCGCAAGAGAGACATTGTTTAGCCTTGTCTGTACGGACAGGCTCTCCGCAATACGGGCACGGCGGGCCGTCCTTACCGTGTTTTGTACGTGGCCCATTGGGATGAAGAACCCATATTTTCGCCCAACGATGGTTGCAGCCGGTGATTCGCCGCAACTCTTCCATCGCTTTGATAGAGTCGCCCTTCGCAAGCTCCCGCAGCGCCCGCTCCTGGCCCTCGGACAAGTCAGCGAAGATCGGGATATGGGTGCGGCACTTGCCACACACGGGACCACGTTCGGGCCATGCATTGTCGGGCAGGGATTCGAGTTCACGGTTGGTATACGGGTCCATTTCTCCAGCCCTTGTTGGTCTGCTCAGGACGTTCCATTGAGGATCTTCCGAACAAACTCGCCATACGCTTCCTTCATGGGCAAGTCGAGGTTACGAACAACCCGTCTTCGGCGGGCGGTCACCATCTGTCCGGTAATGGGGTTCTGGGCTTCCTTGTCGTACTCCTCCCAGTAGAGACCGCTTCCTCGCTTTTGCCACGACGGCAGATCGTTGAAATTGATGCCGTGCTGAAAGAGGAGTTCGTTCTTCTCCGCAGTGGAAAGGCCGACCAGCGTGGTCGTCGCCTTCTCAACGCCGAGTCCATCCTTCCGCAGACACCAATAGCAGTGGGCGTTCAACGCATTGCGATGAGCGTCTTCGTTTCTCCAGCGGAAGTAATCGACGACCAAGTCAACCGTTGGAAGCTCTGAAATCCGGCAGTCAAAGCAGCCAATTGCTCCAAGTGTCAACGAGAATTTGGCGCTCGCCTCGCCAGCCAACACCGAATTTAGCTTCCGCAGCTTCCGGTTGAAGCCGTTCTCCTCGGGCGAGAACAACAAGGAGATCTCATCGCTTTCGGTGTAGCCATAGATCACCTTGAAGCCGCAGCCCATCAGGTGCTCCACGGTGTCGAGCATCATGTCACGAAAACGAATATCGAACGGGGCCTCGAACTGGTGGACCTCCTTGGTCAGGCGAGTGAAACTTCGGCCATCGAGGCGTGCAACGATAAAGAGGCCCGGCAATACGCACAGATCGTGCATCGTCTCGTAGACCCGCATCTTGTCATCCAGTTCGTCAAACTTCATTCTGCCAGTCCTCCACGATGAAATCGTTGTCCGCTCCGATCTTTACATAATGCAGTTCGTCGAATCCCTCGGCAAGGGCTGGAAGC
>JBDKUC010000444.1:0-4578 GCA_039679885.1 Thermoguttaceae bacterium
GTTCGTAGTTCCGCCTTTAGGCGGCGTTTTCACGGCAACTGCCGCCTGAAGCCGGAGCCACGGACGACTTTGCACTCGTCCGGCCGTCCTACCTGGAGGATTGCAGAGTAGGCCGTAGGCGTTCGTAGTCCCGCCTTTGGACGGAAAATGACCGGCCAAAGCCGGAACTACGAACGACTCTGCAGTTCTCCGGGTCCTCTATTGACGCATTTTCCACCCGGCGGCAGAATGGGGGCATGTCGCGACGGGCCGCCCGCGGCGCCGCTTGGCCCCGGGCCAGGCGAGTCCTCTCTCACGACGCTCCGATCGACTCTTCTCCCGAGAGGACGCATGCGGCCCGCCGCCGGGTTGGCAACGCCCGTTGCCCACGACGATGGTTTCACCGCGGGGACGATGTCTTGAACGCCGCTTTGGAAGAACTGCAACCGCGGGCGCAGGCCGCTTTGGCCAACAGCCCATTCCACGAGCTCCGCACGCTGCAAGTGCAGCCGCGCGGCGGGGCCATGTGCATCTCCGGTTGCGTCACCAGCTTTTACCACAAGCAGTTGGCTCAGGAAGTCGTCCGCTCGATCTGCGCGGACGCCGAACTGGTGAACACGATTGAGGTCAAGGGCGAGCCAGACGAATCGCCGCAAGGGCCCTTGCCCGTCAACGACGTCTAGCGCGGACGACGGCGGAGCTAGCGGCCGCCAGCGAACCAAACGTCGAACCGGCCGACCGCCAGTGGTCGCCGGTTCTGAAGGCCGGGCGTTCCGAGCCGGTTTTCTGATGCTCGCCGTCTGCTAGTGTAGTGATTCAGTCTGTCGGGGATTTTTGGGTGCCATGCTTGCTAAGCGAGCGCAGCGAGACAGCAAGCATGTTCGCCATCGAATCATGCCCACGCAAGCGTGGGATATGGCGCCCATTCGTCCTGAATGATGCAACATACAGACCGTCATTTCTGAGACAGTACACTAGTTTCCGAACACCCTGTCATCGTTTTCGATCGGAATGCCTTCCGAGCGGGTCACGAGCCGGCGGAGCGTCACCGGATCGAGCTTCTCGCTGAGGAACCGGACGCTGCCATCGACCATGACGCAGTTGCAGCCGCCGGTGTGGAAACCGAACGGCTCGTCGTTGGCGCCGCAATTGTTCTGCGTCCAACTGCAATTGGCGCCTTGCGCGCCCTTCACCGTTCCCGGGCTGGACGGCGTGCTGGCCGGATTCTGACCGCCCACCGGAAAAGCGTTCTGGTTGATCACCTGGCTCGAATAGACCCCAACGGTGGACGTGTTGCCGAACGGGCCCGAGATGCCGCTGCCGCACGCGTCCGGGTCGGCCCACCGCCAGACGGCCCTGGCCGCTTGCCCGCTCAGGCCGCCGTTCGCATCGCCCGTAATGTCGTCGGGAAGCAGGTTGCCGGCGGCCGGGGCGGAGAGATCGGCGTAGGTCGAGAGGCAATAGTACGGGGTCTGACCGTTCTGATACGACTTGATGCTGACGCGGCCGGCGTCCTCGATCATGGCCAGGGTGTTGCTCGTGCCGTCACTGACGGCGCTTATTCGCACGCCGGTCGTCGTGTCGGTGTCAGCCGTCGCCCCCGAGTTGTCGCTTCTCATCATCAGCCCAGTCGTATCGACGGTCAGCGCGCCCTGGGCCCGCATGGCCTTGTTGCGGGCGCCGTAGGTCGGGCTGCCCGGCGTCCCGTCGATATCCGTGTAGACGGTGGCGAAGTAGTCGGCGCCGCCAAATCCGGCCGGATCCCGGTCGTTGAACGGATTGCTCGGGCAGGTGTAGGTGCTGATGTGCCGGGTCGCGGCCCAGACGTTGCCCAGCACGGCCGTGCCGTCAACCGTCGCGACGCCGGCGGCCGTGCCCGGCACCTTGGCCCCGGCCGTGATGTCGCGGTAGCTCTTCGACAGGTCCATCGCCTGATAGATGTCCGTGTGTTCGGCGAACGGCAGGAGCAAGGTCAGCGTCGACTGCTTCGCAAAGCAAGTAGCGCTGGCGTTGCCGTTCGCGATCGTTCCTTCGCCGCCGCTGGGCAGCTTCTTGTTGGCCGACTCGAAGTTCAGGATCGCCAGGCCGACTTGCTTCAGATTGTTGCCGCATTGCGAGCGGCGGGCCGCCTCCCGGGCAGCCTGCACCGCGGGCAGCAACATGGCCGCCAAAATGCCGATGATCGAGATGACCACCAGCAGCTCGACCAGCGTGAAACCACGTCGGCCACCGAAACCAGTACAAACGCGCATCGTTCGTCTCCTTGAAGGAAATCGAGCCGTAGGGCCCGGGTGCTCCCCTGGCGATCCCCCTGACCTCCAGGACGCCGAGATTATCGGAAACCCGCGTTAGGGCTTGATGAGCCAGAGAGAAATCCGGCGTCAGTTCCCGGTTAGAAGCGCGCTAGCCTGTCGCCGACGAAATCCGATCGGCCGTGACGACACCTCGGCAAGCTCGGCGTCTATCCTTCAGCCGGAAATCGCGACGGGCTGCTTCGGACGATTGCAGAGCCGTTCGTAGTTCCGGCTTTAGGCGGCAGCCCGAGTGAAATCGCCGCCTAAAGGCGGAACTACAAACGACTATGCATACTCGCGGCGAGCTGCTCAGAGAATGAGGGATTCCAACTCGGGATAATCCACCGCGAAGACGACTTCGGTGAGCTGGAGCCCGAGTTGAAAAAAGCCTCCGCCGATCGGGTCGACATGCCGGGCTTTGGCTCGCAAGAAAGTCATCGCTCCCTCGAAGCGGAAACCCAGCACGGCCTCGTCAACCGCGACCGGCCCGTCGAGAACGATGGCGACGCCCGAGTTCGAGAACTCCTTGGTCACGGCGGTAAATGCGCGTCGCAACTCGATCCGCTGGTCGGCGAGGGGTGCGACGATCACTGGCACGACGAGCGTCACTCGGCTGTCGACGCGGGGACCGTCGGCGAGCGCTTTGAGGCCGGGGCAATTGTTGTTGACCAGCTTCAAAACGAAGCTCGTCACCCCGGCGTTCTTTCGCTTGCTGAACAATGGCATAGGACGTTTTCGGGCGATTTCGGGGGGCAGCGGCGTGGCGTGGACGAAGCTACTGCCTGTTTCCGCTGTCATATTTCAAGCATAGCATCCAACCGGGGGGATGCGGCTGGCTCAATTTTCTCGAAAAAACCATTGACGCCACCATTGGCATGTTATAACTTTGCCATTATAGTGTCCCCCACTGGGGGCAATCGTCCTTTCCCTGGTCAGCAATCCACTCGTCACGCTCATGACGTCGCGCGAACTGGTCGTCCGGACACTCAACCAAGAGCCTGTGCCGCGGGTTCCACGAGATCTGTGGATTCCCGACGGCGAGGGTCACCCGGGGGCGGAGGATCTGGCCGAAATCAACCTCCGCTACCCAAGCGACATTGTCGTGCCCGACTCCATGGGCCATGCCAAGCGCTCGAACGCGAAGAATGGCAAGCCGGCCGAATACACCGACGTCTGGGGATGCGTTTGGGGCGTTGCCGGGCCTGGCATGCCGGACGAGTTGAAGCAATCACCGCTGAACGACGCCGCCAAAATGGCCGCGTTCAAACCGCCGGCCGCGCCGCTGGACCATAACCGATTCAGCCGGGCGAACAAGACTTGCTCGAGCACGAGCCGGTTCGTGCTCGCCTGGTCCGAAGTGCGTCCGCTGGATCGCCTGCGGATGCTATGCGGCGAGCACGTCCTGGTGCAACTGGCTCGTGGAACCCGCGCCGTCCGCAGCCTGCTGGCGACGCTTCACGAAGCGAACTGCAAGGAACTCGAACGCTGGGCGGCAACCGAAGTGGACGGCGTCGCGCTGCGGGACGATTGGGGCACGCCGGACGGGCTCTTGGTCTCGCCCGAAATGTGGCGAGATCAATTCCGCCCGCTCTATCGCGATTACTGCAGCATCCTGCACGCCAAAGACAAGTTCGTCTTTTTCCGCTCGGAGGGAAACATCGCCGACATTTTCGGCGATCTGGTCAAGTTGGGCATCGACGCCGTTCATTGCGATCTGGGCCTGATGAATCCGCAGCGGGTGGCCAAACGATTCCGCGGCAAGGTCACGTTCTGGGGAGGCATGGATCGCCAACGCCTCCGCGAGCCGGGCACGCCCGACGAGTTCCGCGAAGCGGTGCTGAGCATCCGCCGCGCGTTCGATTTCGGGGCCGGCGGCGTCATCGCGCAATGTCAATGGGACTCAGGCGTCCGGCTTCAGACGATCGCCTCGTTCTTCGACCACTGGCTCGTCCCGCTCGCGCTCCGGGCCTGACAACTGTCTTGTCAGGAGGACAGACATTCCTGCCTGTCTCGCCAGGAGGACCAGACGGTAGCAAAGCCGTTCGTAGTCCCGTCTTTAGGCGGAAAATGACCGGCTTAAGCTGGGACTACGAACGATAGTCTGACCTGCCGGTTCTCCTGACCGACAGGAAGGCCTGTTCTCCCGTTTCCAGACTACCTCACGTGAGAGACAATGCGCTAGTGTACTGTCTCAGAAATGACGGTCTGTATGTTGCATCATTCAGGACGAATGGGCGCCATGTCCCACGCTTGCGTGGGCATGATTCGACGGCGAACATGCTTGCTGTCTCGCTGCGCTCGCTTA
>JBDKUC010000157.1:0-6924 GCA_039679885.1 Thermoguttaceae bacterium
ATCCAGGGCGAAGGTGGCGTGCCCCTGCCCCTGCCTTGCCCGCATCCATAGATAGTGCAGATTGGACGCCTTGCCATCGAAGCCTTCCCACAGCTTGGCGTCGGGGGCGGCCGACTCGGCCTCGACGAACAATCGCCGTTTGGCCGGACGGCTCTCGGGCGTGGCTTCGTCGCTCGGTCCGCTCTCCAAGCCTGAGTATTCCACGGCCGTGACAACGTAAAACGGTGTGCCGGGGGGCGGGTGACGGTCGAGCACCTTAAGCGTTTGCATCGGTTGATGCGTGGCCTGCACGAAGTCGGCGCCGCTGGCGACGCTTCGGAAGACATGATAACCGGCGATTTCCGCGTGGTGAGCCGGAGGGTTCCAGGACAACAGCACTCCGTCCGGCGTCCGCTTTGCGCGGAGGCCCGTCGGCCGCTCGGGCAACCGCGCGACGACGTAGTAGACGTTCAGTGGTCCGAGCATGTTCGAGTTGAACAGCACCTTGGTTCCGTCGGGGCTGGCGTCGGGCGCGTCGAGGGCGTTGCTGCGGCGAACGCCCGTATAACAGACGCGGTATCGGTTGACGACGCCGTCCGCGGCCTGCTCGGCGCTGAACGATTGGAGTTCCGACAGATAGGGCGAGCCGGGAATCCGTGTCGCATAGACCCAAGGGCGATCTTTCGGCATCCAGGTAAGATAGCCGTTGTAGCCGGCCGGGTGGTCGTAGTACTCGACGCCTGGCCTAGCGAAGAGCGGAGTCAACGGCGACCAGGTGTTGCCGCTGGCCCTGGTCAGGAGGCCGTTCGTGTGAATCCCATGGTCGGCGCCGAAGTCGCCGTGGTTCCAATCGAAGCGGACCGGCACGCGAGTCATTTGCCGCCCATCGAAGTCGCACTGCACGAACCCCTCCGCCCCGAAGCGATCCTCGTACCAGAACATGATCTTCTTCTCGCTCGGGTGGAAGCGGTACGAATCGTGGACGGAATCGGGCGCCGAGATTTCGTGCCGCTCGACGCCGTCGGTGCTGAGGATCCAGAAGCCGGGCCGGCCATCCGAGATGTTCGAGCGGCCCAGCAGGTAGCGGCCGTCGGGCGATATTTTCAGCCGCCAGCAACCGCCGTTGCGCAAGGTCCGCAGAGCGCTGCCGCCCTTCAGGTCGCAAACGACCAGCTTGTCTCCATCAGCCATGGCGAAGCAGAGATTCGGCACGACCGGCGAGCAGACGTGTTCACGGATCGAGTGACATTGCCGGAAGACGTTCCGAAGTCCCGTGCCGTCGCTGCGGACCTGCATGGGGCCGTGCGTGGCCGTCGAGTTCTCCCACATGCCGGGGTGGCGGCGGAAGACGACGTACTGACCGTCCGCGCTCCAGTTGCCTTTGTAGTACGAGAGTGTCTCGGCCCAGCGGTCGTTCGTAAGCCGGACGACCGTGGCTCCGCTGTCACGATCGTGGAAGACGACTCGCTCGGTCTGCCAGGCGCCGTCGTGGGGTTTGGCCACGAGCTCCTGGTACGGCTTCGCCCCAAAACGCTCGGCCAGGGCGACCAGCCCTTGGATGCCGCGCTCGCCGTCGTCGCGTTCCATCGTATAGACGCCGGCGCCGTCGTACGGCACGCCTTCGATGGTGTGGGCGTTGCGCTGCTGCTGGCCGCCGGTCACACCGGCCGACGCCAGCATGAGAACGCCGATTGCCGCGCTAAGGATCATTGGGCGAAGTGCGGATCGGGGTGTCGTGTTGGCGCACTGAGGGAAGCAAGCGGCCGACGGGCCAGTGAAGGAACCTTGCCGCGCCGGCGCGGACCGCGGCCTTCTCGTCCTGTCGCACGAGGCCGGATGTCCAAAGCAGCGCCGGCCAGGCCGCGGCCAGAATGAGTTTGGCTGGAATCGTCATCATGCCAAGGTTCAGCCTGGAGGCGAGAATCGCGATCGCGGCCGCGCTGGCGATCATGCCGGCCAGTCGGCCGTATTCGTAACGGACAGGGATGATCCGCTGAGCGACGGTCCAGGTCGCCGCGGCTTGAAACATGAAGCCGCCGAGGGCCGCCCAAGCCGCGCCAGTGGCGCCGAATCGAGGAATCAGCGTCAGATACAGTCCGCACATGACGGTCATCGAGGCCAGGGCGATCCAAGGCTTGACGCCCGTCCGGTGCGCAACGTAAAACGCCCCCTCGGTGAAGATGGCCGCGTAGTAGAAGAAGTAGGCCGAGACAATGGCAGGCACCACCACCGCCGCCCGGGCGTATTGCGGCGACGCGAGCAGCTCGATCACCTCCTTGGCGAAGATGCAGACGCCGAGGCCGACGAACACGTAGGCGGCCAGCATCCGGCTGCACGCCCGACCGACCAACGCGGCGGCGTCCGGCCTCGCAAAGACGCCGTACATCCGGGCGCTCCACACCTGGAACAACGGCGTGAAGCTGAACATGCCGACGGCCATCGCCAGTTTGCAGCCCAAGGCGTAGACGCCCAATTCCTCGCGCCCGGCGTATCGAATCAGGAAATAGCGATCGCCGTTGGCCAGAATGAAGAAGCAGAGCCCGCCGGGCAGGAAGGGTAGTGCGAACCGCGATGCCTTCCATAGCAGCGTCATACGCGGACGGAACTGCCACCGCCAGAATTCGACGATGTGCAGCGCGCAGCCGACGATCGACGAGGTGACGATCGAGGCCAGCAGAATGCCGCGGACGCCCAGGCCCAATCCCACGACGGCGACCGTTACAGCGAGAACCTTCCCGATAAACATCGTCAGGGCGATGAAGACATAGAATGTCGATTGTGTCCGGGCCTGCACGAGGACCAACGGGACGAGCGGCAGCGCGTCGCACAGCGCGGCCAGAACGCCGAGGGCGACCAGCGACGAGTCGTCCACGCCGATGAGCTGGCCCAACACACCCGACAACGCCACGCACGGCAGGCCGCCGACGACCAACAGCGCGAGCATCAACGTGGCCACGCTGGCTGCCGTCTCTTGCCGCTCGCGGTCGGTCTTCGCCTGGCAATAGAACGTGAACGTGGCGACCGTGACGCCGGTCCCCATCAAGAAGACGCTAATAATCTGTCCGGTGCGGGTGAGAATTTCCAGGACGCCGAAATCGGCGGGCGTGAGGTGCCGAGTGTAGAGCGGCACCAAGACCACGGAGGCCACCTGGAGCATCATCGAGCCGAAGCCATAGACGACCGCGTGCTTCAGGAAGGCCCCGCTGCCGCCGGCGGACGGGCGGTCTTCGGCCAGCGGTCCGGCGAGCGTGTCAGACGCTTGACGGTCGAGCTTTCTCATCTCGCGAAAGCTTTTGCCTGAGGGATTCGCTCGCGGAGGCGGGCCATCGGTTGCTCGAAAAGATGCCAACTCGCGACCGCGACACCCCACGAGGCCGCAATGGCCACGGCGATGAAGACGCTGAAGGCGGCCATCGCCGAGCCGCCAAGCAGGCGCTGCAGCGGCGCAAACGCCGGCTGGAGCAGGCGGCCTACCAGGGGATGAAGCAGATAGAGCCCGTAGCTATACCGGCCAAACGAGAGCAGAACCGGGCTGGTGAGCAGCCGCCAGCGCGCGGGGCATGTTTCGCCGCCCTCGGAGCGGCAACTGGCGACCAGCAGCCAGCCGAAGCAGGCGGCCAGCAGTGTCGGGCTGACGGCAACGGTGGGAATGTCCCAGAAGACGAACTCGCCCCGCAACAGGAACAACCCCGCAAGCACAATCGCCGAGACCGTTGCCGCCGCTCGCAACAGGCGGGCAACCGGCGGTGAAAGCGTTCCGCTTCGCATCGCCAACGCCAGAAGGCAACCGAACGCCAAGCCATCCAGGTGGCTGAACGTGATCAGATAGACGACCACGGGGCCGACGCCTGCGGTCAACAGGACAACGCGGACCACGAGCGAGCCCACGAACAGGCCCGCGCTGAGTGCGATCATCGCCCGGCGGTTTAGCCAACGCACGGCGAGTGGCCAGAGGATGCAGAACTGTTGATCGAGCGACAGCCACCATAGGTAGCCCCCGGGTGCCGTGCCGAAGCCGCCTTGCAGTGCAAAGAACCAGTTGCAGAGAAAGAACCAAAACCACCACTGGTTGGCCGTGAGCGCGTGCACTCGCTCCTGTGTGTGGCCAGCAAACAGCGGAACCGCCACGAACAAGACGAACAGGAGCCCGAAGTACAGCGGCAGAACTCGCAGGCTGCGACGGACGTGAAACGTTCGCATGAAATGCGGGGTCGGCTTGCTTTCGCAAAGGACCGCCGTGGCGAGGAACCCGGACAGAACGAAGAACAACTCGACGCCGATCCAGCCGGCGCTGAGAAGTTCGAAGAACACGCGGTCCAACGCCTCTTGCGGGCGAGGAAACTGCCGGACGAAGTGATAGGCCATGATGGCCACGATGGCCGCGCCGCGCAGGCCGTCGAACGCGGCAATCCGCTTCCCCCGCAGCGAAAACGCCAAGTGCGCGGCCTCATGCGGCGTTGCCGGCGGCGGGCCTGGCAGCTTGCGGCGTCGAACGGCAAGTTTCATGACGGATCGAATTGCGGGCCGTCCTCGCCGGCCTGATAGCGGCTGGCGATCTTGGAAATGCAGAAGCGGTACTTGCCTGAGGGTTCCTGCGGGATGCGATCGACGTATTCGCAGGCGTAGCCGACACGAGGTCCGAAACGCTCGCCGACGAGGCGTCGAATCGTTTCTTCACTGGCGGGACCGTACTCCGGCCCTCGCACCACTCGAAAGAGCAGCCGATCGACGGCCTCCTGGACGATCTGGAGCTGCGCGACGCCGGGCACCCTCACGGCGAAGTTCTCCGTGAGGGAAATGCCGGAGATCCATTTTCCCTCCGGAGTGACGACGTAGTCGGCCACCCGGCCCGCGATCGACTCGATCAGCGGCAGCCCGCGACCGCAGGGGCAGTCGTGGTCGGCCAAGACTGCCGTGTCGCCAAGCTGATAGCGGAGGATCGGCATGGCGTGGTTCTGGAGATCAGTGACCACCACCAGGCCGATTTCGCCGGGCGAGGCCGCCGTGCCGTCCGCCCGCAACAGCTCGACGTAGACGCCGTCCGCGTTGATGTGCAGGCCCCGATGGACCTCGCACTCGCAGGCGACCAGGCCGACCTCTTCGCATCCGTACCGGTTGGTGACTGGGCAATGGAACGCGTCCTCGATCGTCCTGCGTTCCCAGTCGTGGAGCACCATCGCGGTCGAAATGACACCTCGCGGACGGATGTCCGCCTGACGCCGCGCCAACAGGAAGTCGGCGAACAGGTACAGCGAATGGGCGTGGCCCATCAGCAACGAGGGAGGCCTGCGCCGCAGCCCGGCCGCAAAGCGTGCGATCTCGTTCTCGTCCATCTGGAGCGTGTCGAGGTAGATTCTGCGTTCTAGCAGCCGATTGCGGAGACGGCCGCGCCAGCCATGTTTGAGATATTCTGGATTGCCCCAGACGGCGGCGACGCGCTCGCCAAGCCTCCAGCCCGACCATTCGTCCGATCGCAGCGTGCAGCCGCGTTTGAACTGCTGGGCGTCTTCGTCCACCAGGATTCGCACCGTTTCCCCCGTCGAGCCGGACGTTGCCCGTTCGTCGAGGGTAACGCCATGATAGACGCTCGATAGCATCTCCCGGTGGTGCGACTGGATGTCGCTCCGCCGCAGCACGGGCAGCCGGCCGAACAGATCGGGCGTCAGCGGAGACTCGATGCTGACGCCGGCCTCCGCGATTCGCGTCCGCCAGAACGGCGAGGATGCGTATGCATGACGAACTATTTCCTCGATCCGCCGCCACTGCCGCTGGCGGATCGTTTCCGGCCGGTCATATTGCGTCTGACACAGCCGGCGGTAGTGCCGCAGGTAGGGGCTCCGTTCCCAGCGTGCCCAGGCGGGCGCGATGATGTTCCGAACGACAGGGGCGAAGATGTCCGTCATCAGACCGCGTCTCACGTTCGAGTTGGAAGCAGACTCACCAGGGGTGTCCCTGTGACGCCGCGCTGAACGCCGGCTGCAAGCGGCCTGCGGGCGCGATCTCCAGCGGCGTATCGGCCGTCGCGAGCGCCGAGGACTGCGTCTGTCGGATCACGCACCGCAGGGCAATGACTTGAAACGCGCCGAACCATATCCACGTGTATCGAGAGAGTTTGTGGCCGACGAACCCCATCAGCAGCAGCAGGACGACGGTGAGCGTGATGGCTCGGATAAGGCCGGCGGGAAACGTGTCGCGGAGCGAGGGGTCGGCGCGGCAGAGTCGACCAAGCTGCCGATAGTTCGCAAAGAACGCGAGCACGACGGCGGCGAAGGTGATGGCGCCGAGCGTGCCCACCTCGCCGAGGATTTGACCATAAAGATGGTGCGATTCAAGCGGGATGCCGCGGGCTTGGGGGAAACAGCCTGGCCCGACGCCGAGGAGCGGGTTCTCTTGCCACAAGCGAACGCCGTCATGCCAGCCCTGGGCGCGGCCCTCGGCGGAAAGCTGAGCGTTCGCCGGGCCGTAACTAGGGTCGATCAGCGTGAGAAATCTGCGTTGGAGAGGCTCGCTCAGGCTCAGCCAGACGAGCGGCGCGGCGATCACCAGCGCGGCCGCGACGTTCCAGCGGTGCTTCGAGTAGAAGGTCACGACCAGGGCGAGAGCGGACAATCCGACGAACGCGCTCCGCGATCCGGTCAGCAAGATGCAAACGACGGACAGGGTGACGTAACCGAGGAGCAGGCGGCGGTGCCACGGCTGCCGGGCCAGTCGCCACACGGGAAACACGATTGGCAACGCGTAGAGAATGGTGGCGGAGAAGGTATTTGGGTCGTTGTACGTGGCATCGACGCCGATCATTCGCGAGATGCCCATCCGAAAGACGTGCCGCCCGCAAAGATATTCCCGGAACGAATGCGTCATGTAGAGCCCCATGGCGGCAAGGAACATCACGACGATGGCCTTCAGGTCGCGCTCATTCCGGACTGCTGTGATTAGCATCAGATA
>JBDKUC010000300.1:0-32483 GCA_039679885.1 Thermoguttaceae bacterium
GCGTCGATCATCTCGGACGCCACGTAGACGACGGGCCGTCCCCGCCGCAGCAGGTCGGCCAGCAACTCGATGGCTTCCGGCGCAAGCTTGCCTGGGTGATCGATCAAAATCAGATCGCTGCTCGCGACCACGGCGCGGTCCAGGCTGGCGGGATCGACGCGGGCGACGGTCGGCGACCGGTCTTTTGCGGAGCGTTCGACTCGCCGGTTCCGACGGCTGTCCGGGGCCACGGCGCATTCCAGAAAGAGGCTCGACGTCGGTCGGCGGCCGGCCGCCTGACGGGTCAGCAGCACGTACTTCGGCGCAGGGCGAGTGCGTAGAACGAAGTGGTAGACGTTGTCGGCCGCCAAGGCGTCATCGACGCCCAACAGCCGGGCCTCGCCGGGCTGCCAGCCTTGGTCGCGGGCGCCAATCTCCTCAGTGAGCGTGGTTACGCGTTTCGCCGCCGCGGCGCCAGAGAGCCGCCAACTCGAATTGCCGACCGAGACCTCGACCGTCACCTTGCGGTCGTTGGGCGAGTAGTTGCCCACCTCGACGGCGAGTTGCGTGCTGCCCGACAGGTCGGCCGCGCGCGGCTCGACACGGAGAATCGCCACGTTCGCAAGCGGCTGGGCGGGAGCGACCGACTCGAACTGGATGTGCGTGTCGGCCGGCAACGGCGAGAAGTTGGCGCCGCCCCAACTCGACCGTTGGAAGTCGCTCACGAGGACCAGCTCCCGCCGTCGATGATCGTTCGGGCCGGTGGGGGCCAAGATCCGCGCGGCCAGGTCCAACGCCCGGTTGACATCGAGCCGCTGGGGCAGGACACGACATCGCGACAGCTCATCGCGCAAGGCGTCGAAGTTGGTCGAGGCCGCATCGAAGGCGGCTTGCGGCCGTGCGGCGGCAAGAATCAGGTCGGCGGCCAGCCCGGGCCGATAGCGAAGGTATTCGGCCGCGACGGTTCTGGCCCGCTCCGATAGCTCGACCGCCCCCGAGCGTGCGGCCATGCTCTGGCTCAGGTCGAGCAGCACGACGCGAACGGCGCTGCCCTGCTGCAGGCCGGACACCTGGCGTGGCTTTCCCCACTGTGGCCGAGCGACAGCCAGCGCGATCAGCAGAATCGCCAGCGTCCGGATCGCCAGAAGGAGCGCGTCTCGCAGCCGCCGCCAGCTCCGACGCTGGTGGACGGCCTCGCGCAGGAAGCGAATCGTCGAGAGCGGCATCCGCGTCGGCCGGGGGCTGGTAAGCCAATGGATCAACACCGGCGCCGCGGCCGCGGCCACACCGATCACGATCGCCCAAGGGTGAAGGAATGTCATCGCGACTGTGTCCCTCTTACGCCGGGAGCGTCAGGGAAATGGAAATCCGAAACTCGAAATCCGAAATCCTAAGTCCCGGACGCCGGGCCGATGCCTTCGGATTTCGGGCTTCGAGCTTCGGACTATTGTCATTCATGCCTGGCGATTCCCGAATTGCCCTACTACTGCTATCCCGCTCGATCCACCAAGAAGCCCCTCAATGTCTGCAAATACGGAACGGCCGTTGAGACCCGGCGATAGTCGCAGCCGCCGGCCAAGGCCAACTGGCGGACCATCGCCAGGTGGGCGGCGAACCGCTGTTGATATAGCGAACGGACCTCGGCCGGCGAACAGTTGACTCGCCCCTCGTTCTCCAGGCCCTCGAAACGATAGGCGACGCCGTCGGGCAGCCGCTCTTCGTCCGGATGGACGACATGCAGCACGACGACGTCCCAGCCGCGGTGTCGAAAGAGCCGCAGCCCGCCGAACAGGTCTTCGAGGTCCTCCATCAAGTAGTCGCTCATCAGCATCAGGACGCCGCGCCGCCGCGATCGCTCGAACAACTGACGCAGCCCGGCGGCCATCCGCAGACTGGCGCTCGTCTCGATCTTGTCGATGGCCTCCTGCAGGTTCTCCAGATGCGACGCGGTGGCGGCCGGCGCGACGCACTCTCCGAGCGAGCCGTTGAGCACGGCCAGCCCGACGTGATCCTGGCTCTGCGCGATGACCTGCGACAGCGCGGTGGCCAAATACTGGACATATTCGAGCTTGGAGCCTCGAAGATCGCGCCGCGAGGCCGCGCCGAACCGCATCGAGCCGCTGGCGTCGAGCGCCAACATGCAGGACAGATTGGTTTCTTCTTCGTGCACGCGGACGAACGCCTTGCCGGTCCTGGCCAAGACCTTCCAGTCCAGTCGCCGGAGGTCTTCGCCGCCGGTGTACTCGCGGAAATCGACGAACTCACCGGCCCCGCCCAGGCTGCGCGACTGGTGGTAGCCCATGAACGTCCCTTCCACGCGGCGGCGGGTCGTAAAACGCATGTGCTCCAACGCCGCCAGCGCGCGGAGGTCGAGGAACCGGCTGACGGTTCGCGTCGTCATACGGCGACTTCCTTCAGCAAGTGGTCGATCACGTTGGCCGAAGTGACCGAGTCGCCCACGGCGCGGTGATTGACGATGATGCGGTGCCGCAGGATCGGCAGCGCGACGGCGTTGACGTCCTCGGCGGTCGGCGCGGCGCGGCCCAGCAACAGCGATCGGGCTTTAGACGCCAGCACAAGGTTCTGCGAGCCGCGAGGGCCCGCGCCCCAGGCCACATAGTCGCGGACGAACTTGCTGCTCCGGGGATCTTCCGGCCGGCTGAGGCCGCAGACCCGCACGGCATGGCTGGCCACGTTCGCCGCCACGGGGACCGCCAAAACCAGGTCGCGGAGCCGTAGAAAATCCTCTCGTTCGAGCGACGCCGTGGGCAGTTCCGGCATTCCGGCCGTTGTCCGCAGCACGATCTCCTCCTCCTGCGCGGGCGATGGATATCCAATGCGGATCTCCATCATGAACCGGTCCAGTTGGGCTTCCGGCAGCGGGTAGGTCCCTTCCTGCTCGATCGGATTCTGCGTGGCCGCGACGAGGAACGGCTCGTCGAGCGGATAGGTTTTGCCGCCGACAGTCACATGGCGCTCGGCCATTGCTTCGAGCAGGGCCGACTGCGTCTTCGGCGCGGCGCGATTGATCTCGTCGGCCAACACCAGATTGGCGAACACCGGCCCGTTGCGAAAGACCATCGTGGGCCCCTGCCCATCCGTGGCCCGGCCGAGCAACTCGTAGCCGGTCACGTCGGCCGGCATCAGGTCGGGCGTGAACTGGATTCGCGAATACTTCCAGCGGAACGCCGCCGCCAGGGCTTTGACCATGAGCGTCTTGGCCAATCCCGGCACGCCGACCAGCAGCGCGTGCGAGCCGCACAACGCGCAGATCAACAGCTGATCGATCACCTCGTCCTGCCCGACAACGACTTCGTGCAGGGCTTCGCGGATCGTCCGCACCTGCGCGGCGAACGACTCGACTTGCTGCCTGGCGGATTCCACGTCCGAAGCGGTTGACATCTGCGGTTCTCCTTGACGAGTCCATCGAGAAACGGCCCCCTGTTCAGACGCCGGGGCGAGGCGAAAGGTTCACGTCTCCCGTGGTTAGGGCGGGAGAGGCTGCCCCCCATCATATGGATGTCTCAAGGGGGTTGTCAAGCGTTTTGCCACAAAGGTCTAGGTGAACCGCAAAGTCGTTATTGTACTCTTCACGCTCCGCGTGAAGCCTGGTCACACGCAGGCCGCGTCGTGCCCATTTCCTCACGCGGAGCGTGAGGAGTTGCATTCCGGGACGTTGACCTCCCCGGACTTTGCGGTCCCCTTACGCCAAGGTCTGGGCGCTCGCCGAGCGAGCCAGGGTGAGCCGAATCTCGCCCGTCTTGCAGGTCGGCCGCTTGTGTGCGATATTGCGTGTTTTGCCTCGCGCTGGGCGGCCCGGCGGAGGCAAAGGCGCTCGCGACGGTCACGCCCGTCGCGGAACCGCGGAGCGCATCGGAGCATTATTCCCCTTCTGGCGAGGAAGTACCTTAAGGAACTTTTCATGCCTATCCAACCAGTCGAACAAATTCGCAACATCGTCTTTTGTGGTCACGGCTCGGCAGGCAAGACAACGCTGATCGACAAGATCCTGACCACCACCGGCGCGGTCAGCCGCAACGCGAGCGTCGACGACGGTACGAGCATCTGCGACTTCGACGAGGAGGAGAAGCACCACAAATACACGATCGAGTCGACCCTGGTCCACTTCGACCATGCCGGCCGGCGTTTCAATCTGCTCGACACGCCTGGCTATCCGGACTTCGTTGGCCAGGCGATCGGGGCCATGCGGGGCGTCGATACGGCCGCCATCGTCATCAACGCCCAGTCGGGCATTGAGGTGAACACCCGCCGCGTCTTCAACGAGGCGAAGAAAGCGGGCCTCGGCCGCATCATCATCATCAACCGGATGGACTTGGACAACATCGACTTCGTCAAGCTGGTCGACAGCATCCAGGAGTTGTTCGGCAAGGGCTGTGCGCTGTTCAATGTTCCTTTGGGCCAGGGGGCCGACTTCCATGGCGTGGCCAGCACGCTGAAGCCGCCCGCCGACGCGGCCGGAGCGCTGATCGACCCCGCCGAGCTGAGCGAATCGCTGCTGGAGTCGATCATCGAGGTCGATGAGGCAGTGATGGAGCGGTACTTCGAGGGCACGCCGCCAACGGACGCCGAAATCTCAACGTTGATCGTCAAGGCGGTCGCTCAAGGATCGCTTGCGCCGATCGTTTGCGTATCGGGCAAGACCGGCGCCGGGGTCCCCGAGCTGCTCGACGCCTTGGCCGCCTGCGCCCTGCCGCCCGACGCGATCGTCCGCAAGGCCAAGAACGCCGCCGGCGAAGAAGTCGACGTCAAGGCCGATCCAGCCGGCCCGCTGGTCGCGCAGGTCTTCAAGACCCGCATCGACCCGTTCGTCCAGAAGCTCAATTTCATCCGCGTCTTTTCCGGCACGCTGAAGAAGGATTCGACGCAACAGGTCGTCGGCGCCCGCAAGGGAGTCAAGATCGGATCGCTCCTGAGCGTGCAGGCGAACGAGACCGAGCCGGTCGACGAAGTCGGCCCCGGCGGCATCGTGGCCGTGGCCAAGGTGGAGGAGCTGCACACCGGCTCCTGCATCGGCGACTTCACGCTGCCGCCGATCCCCTTCCCGACGCCGATGGTCGGCCTGGCCGCCACGCCGAAGAGCCGTGGCGATGAGGCCAAGCTATCGAGCTCGCTGCAAAAGATTTGCGAGGAGGATTCGACCTTCCGCCGCGATCTCGATCCGCAGACCAAGGAGATGGTCATCACCGGCATGAGCGAGCTGCACCTGCAACTCATCCGCGAGCGGCTCAAGCGGCGTGACAAGGTCGAAGTCGAGACACGCGAGCCGAAGATCCCCTATCGCGAGACGATCCAGGCGAACGCCGAAGGGATGTATCGCCACAAGAAGCAGACGGGCGGCCGCGGCCAGTTCGGCGAGGTCCACATCCGCATGTTCCCGCTGCCGATGAACGTGAACGTCGAGGAGTGGGCCACGAAGGCCCGGTTCCCATCGCTCAAGGAGACGCACTACGACGAGGTGAACAACTTCCTCTGGATCGACTCGGTCGTCGGCGGCACGATTCCCGGCAACTTCCTGCCGGCGATCGAGAAGGGCTTCCGCGAGCGGCTCGAACGCGGCGTCATCGCCGGCTACAAGGTGCAGAACCTCTGCATCGAGGTTTACTTCGGCAAGCACCACCCGGTCGACAGCTCGGAGCAGGCGTTCAAGACGGCCGCGTCGATGGCCTTCCGCAACGTCTTCCAGACCGCCAAGCCGGCGTTGCTCGAACCGATCGTGCGGATCGAGGTTACCGTGCCGATGGCCAACGTAGGCGACATCAACAGCGACATGTCCGGCCGTCGCGGCCGCGTGTTGAGCATGGACTCGGCCGGCGGCGACTTGCAGACCGTGATCGCCGAAGTGCCGTTGGCGGAAGTGACCACCTACGCCCGCAGCCTGTCGAGCATCACCGGCGGTCGTGGCAGCTACTCGATCGAGTTCAGCCACTACGATATCGTGCCCGGCAACGTGACGCAGGAGATCATCTCGAAGGCGCAGATGAAGGAAGAGGAAGAGGAGTAGCGCAAAGGTAATGGTCGCGGCGCCGAATTTCGCGAACAGAGGAGGTTCGAGCCAATTGCGACGCGACGCCGTCATGTATAATTGGGGTATCGGCTCGACGGAGGGCTTCCCAATGCAAACCATTGAAACCGCTGTCTCGGTAAACGCCGACGGCTCGGCGGTGATCCAACTGCAAGTGCCGAGGAACGTGCCCGCTGGAGTTCATCGCGCCGTGGTGATCGTCGACGAGCAAACGTCGGCGGCGCAGGCGGGCGCAATCCCCGATCTGTTGCCCTTGGAATTCGCCGGCTGGCCAGCCGATTGCTCGTTCCGTCGGGAGGATCTCTATGGCGACGACGGGCGATAGCGGACGGAGTTGGTTTGTAGATGCCAACGTCTTCGTGTTCGCAGCCAACGAATCTTCGCCGTGGCACGCCGCGGCGCTGGAGCGGCTGGGGCAGGCACGGAGCGAAGGAATTTCCCTCGTCGTGAGTCCCCAGATTTTGCGCGAGTTTGCCGCGGCGGCGAGCCGTCCCGCCCCCGAGTCCTCGCCACCTCCGTTGGAACCGATTTTGGAGAACGTGCGACGCATTCGAGCGGCTTGCGTGCTCTTCGACGAAAACGCCACGACGGTCGATCGCCTAATCGACCTTCTGCGAACCGTTGCCACACACGGCAAGCAGGTACATGATGCGAACATCGTTGCCACGATGCTTGCCCACGGCTGCACAACCCTGCTGACCCACAACGTCGCGGATTTCAATCGGTTCAGATCGTTGATCCAAATTATTCCACTTGCCTCGTGAATTTCGCTGAACAGCGTTCGACCGCATGACGTGCGAACAGAGAAAGCATTTCGTTCCCATGGGGGACCGTGGGAACGATGAGACTGGCGGGTCCCCAATTCCTAGCCCTTAGCCCCCCAACCCCTAGCCCCTCGCCCCTTAGCCATGTACGACACCATCATCATCGGGGCGGGCATGTCCGGCTTGGCGGCCGGCGTGCGCTTGGCGCATTTCGGCCGCCGCGTTTGCATTCTTGAACGCCACAGCGCGATCGGCGGGCTCAACTCCTTCTATCAGCAGCGAGGGCGGACCTTCGACGTCGGGCTGCACGCCATCACGAACTTCATGCCCAAGGGGACGCGCACCGGCCCGCTGGCCAAGCTCTTTCGGCAGCTTCGCGTGGCCTGGGAAGATTGGGCGCTGGCGCCGCAGCTTGGCTCGGCCATCATCTTCCCCAACGCCATCCTGCGTTTCTCGAACGACATCGCGGTGCTCGAGTCCGAGATCCGCATGCGATTCCCGCGGCAGATCGATAATTTCCGCCGGCTCGTGGCGTCGCTGCACGACTACGGCCACTTCGGCCGCTCGGGCGCAGACCGCTCGGCCCGCAGCGTCGTGTCCGACATCATCAGCGACCCGTTGCTGGCCGAGATGATTTTCTGCCCGATCCTGTTCTATGGCGGGGCCAGCGAGCACGACATCGCGTTCGACCAGTTCAGCATTCTCTTCCGCTCGATTTTTCTCGAAGGGCTGGCCCGGCCGCTGGCTGGCATCCAACGCATTCTCAAGATGCTCGCCGGCCGGTTTAAGGAGCATGGAGGCGAATTGCGTCTCCGGGCGGGCGTGGCCAAGATCGCCGTTAAGAGTGACGCCGTCGAGAAAGTCGTGTTGGAGGATGGCTCGGAACTCGAAGCCCGGAACGTCCTCTCCTCGGCCGGGTTCGCTGAGACGATGCGGCTCTGCGACGATGGCCGCCCCGAAGACCAGCCGGCAGGCCGCATCTCGGTGCTCGAGTCGATTTCGATCCTCAACACGCTGCCGCGCAAGTTAGGTTACGACCACACGATCGTCTTCTACAACGACTCGGAGACGTTTCACTACGAGAAGCCGGACGACCTGGTCGACCTGCGGAGCGGGACGATCTGCTCGCCGAACAATTTCGCCTATCCCGAGCCGCTCGACGAAGGAATCATGCGCATCACGGCGCTGGCGAACTACGAGCGTTGGGCGTCGCTGGATCGCGAGGCGTATCGGCAGACGAAACGCGAGTGGTACGACCGGCTCGCGGCCTCGGCGGTCCGCTTTGTGCCTGACTTCCGGCCGGCCGTCGTCGAAACGGACGTCTTCACGCCTCGGACCATCCAACGTTTTACCGGGCACACGGACGGCGCGCTCTACGGCGCCGCCCAGAAACGCCACGACGGCACCTCACACCTGAAAAACCTCTTCATCTGCGGCAACGACCAGGGCCTCGTCGGCGTCGTGGGCGCGATCATCAGCGGCATCAGCATTGCCAACCAGTACTTGTTGAAGTAGGGTCGCCGTGCGGGCGGCAGCCACAACATTGACGCCCCATTTTCGCGGTCCTATAATGTCCCCATGAAGACGCTAACGATCGAATGCCCGGACGCATTGGCCGATCGACTGGAATCGCTTGTGAACGCTGGCTGGGTCGCCGACCAACAGCAGGCGGTGATCGAAGCGATCCGCCGATTTCTCGATTCACACCGCCCGGAATTGATCGAGTCGCAGGTTCTGGCCGACGTGGAGTGGGGACTCCATGGCAAGGACTGAGTCATCGTTGGTCGTCTGCGACGCGGGACCACTGATTCACCTCGATGAATTAGGGTGCGTCGATCTTCTCCAAGCCGGGGTGGCAGCCGCCCCAAGCATTCCTGAACCCGCAACATGTACGATATCGACCTCTTGAAGCCCGATGACGCCGACAAGAACAACCGGATGTGGGCCGATGAGGTGTTGGCCACGTTCCCCGAGTTCGTCGAATGTCCCGTTGACCATATCGAAGCGGCTCGGGACTTCGCCAAGGACGCCGGCCTGACCGAAGAGCAGTGGCTGCGGCAGAACTTGGGGATCGAACTCGACTGCGAAACCGAAGACTGCTGGGTTCAAATCACATTTTGGGAAAAACTCATCTCCATCTCGACGCCGAACTTCCCAACGGCCGGTTGCGCGGCGACCGTGGATCGTTTATGGAAGTACGTTGAGTTCTTTCTCAGGCAAGGGTTCTCGGTCGTCGACCCGCGATCAGGCTCGCCGGCGCCGCCAGACGATGCCCGCGCGGCAGTCCTCGATGGTTACATGTCGCGGCAGGAACTGGTGTGGACCGTAGCGAAATTGACCGGTGGGCGGGCAGTCGGCGATGACCGAACCACGCCGTAACACATGGCGTCGAGCGATTATCAGCGGCATCAGCATCGCCAACCAGTACTTGTTGAAGTAGGGTCGCCGTGCCATAATTAGCATGGTGGCGGGACGCTCGGGCTGAAGAAGGCAGACCAGAGCCGATAGGTGATGGATCGGCTGCTGAATGATTCCATCAGCCCGCAATACAAGGGAACGAAGGCCAATGACGCCATGCGGGCGAACGACTTGCACATCAAGGCCGCGCATTGTCTTGCCTTTTTGACGCTGTGCGCCACGTTGACATCATCATGCAATAGTCCACCTTCATCAACTGAGCCGGGAAATCTGCAACCGACTCCGCAAGCGGCAAGAGACGCGATCGTCGCGTTGATCCGTCAGAAGCCGAAGTTGTTCATAGGGGAGCCGAACCCCGAACGATTAGCCAACTGCTCGTTAATTCACCTTGACGCCGACCGCTGGCGGTTTGGGCGATTCGACGTCGATCTGAAGACGCTCACCTACTTAGCCATAATCGGGGAAGAAGGCCCTGAACCTTACTTGTACGAAGGCAAATTCACATGGGAAGCAGGCCGTTTGACCGCCAAGTTGCCGAGGACTAGTCGATTTCATCGGCAGACAGCGACTTCTTTAGACGAGCAGTAGCCCCCGCCTCCTGATGCCCACCTACCCCATGCACAACCTCCGTAACCATTACGACGTCGTCGTCATCGGCGGCGGATTGGGCGGCATGACCGCCGCCAACGTGCTGGCCCGGGCCGGCCGAAAAGTGCTGCTGGCCGAGCAGCATCATAAGCTCGGCGGGCTGGCCACCTGGTTCCACCGCGGCCCGAACGTCTTCGACGTGGCCCTGCACGGCTTTCCGGTCGGCATGATCAAGAGCTGCCGCCGCTATTGGACCCGCGAGATTGCCGACTCAATCGTCCAGTTGAAGGACATTCGCTTCGACAACCCGATGTTCTCGCTTTCGACCACCTTCGACCGGGGCGACTTCACGCGGCTGCTGGTCGAGCGGTTCCGTGTGCCGGCCCAAAGCGTCGAGCAGTTTTTCAACGCCGCCCGGGACATGAACTTCTACGACGACCAGGCGACCCCGGCCGAGCAGCTTATCGAGCGGTACTTTCCGGGCCGAGAGGACGTCGTGCGGCTGTTGATGGAGCCGATCACGTACGCCAACGGTTCGACGCTGGAAGACCCGGCCCTGACCTACGGAATCGTCTTCTCGAACTTCATGTCGAAGGGCGTCTACACGTTCCGCGGCGGCACCGAGAAATTGATCCGCCTGATGCAGCAGGACCTGGAGCGTAACGGTGTCGATGTTCGGACGCGGTGCCCGGCGGAGAGGATTCACGTCACCGGCCGGCGGATCGATGGCGTCACGCTGGCCGGCAAGCGGGTCGCGGCGAAAGCGGTTGTCTCGAACGCCAACCTCCTCGGCACGGTCCTCAACCTCGTTGGCCCGGAGCACTGGGACCCCGATTTCCTCGACCAAGCCAGATCGGTTCGGCTGAACAATTCGAGCACGCAAGTCTACATGGGGCTAAAGCCTGAGACGCCGATCGACGAGAGCCGGTGCGGCGACTTGCTGTTTAGTTCGACGGCCCCGAAGTTCCAAACGGACCTGCTCCTAAGCCGCGACGTGACCAGCCGCACCTACTCGTTCTATTATCCGAATAGCCGGCCGGGCTTGGATCGATGCGTCGTCGTGGCCAGCACCAATGCGAACTATCGCGATTGGGCCGAGTTGTCACGCGAGGATTATCGGGCGGGCAAGCAGGCGTTGATCGAAGATACGCTCCGCGCGATCGAGAAGTACGTGCCCGACATCCGCGATCGGCTCGCCTATGTCGATGCCGCTACGCCGTTGACCTTCGAGCGGTACACGCGGCATCTGGCCGGCGCCAGCTTCGGCACAAAGTTCGAGGGCTTGGCCGTCAGCCGGGCGCTGCCCGAGCGAATCGCCGGGCTCTATCACACCGGCAGCGTCGGCATCATCATGTCGGGCTGGCTCGGCGCGGTCAACTACGGTGTGATCGTCGCCAACGACGTGGACGCGTGGCTGATGAGAGGTTAGGGGCTGGGGGCTAGGGGCTGGGGGCTGCATGACTCACGAAGAAATTCTGGCTGCCATTCCGCATCGCGACCCGTTCTTGCTGGTCGACGAAATTACCGAGCGATCCGAGACGCGGATCGTCGGCTGCAAGACCTTTCGCGGCGACGAGTGGTTCTTCGCCGGCCACTACCCGGACTTTCCGCTGGTGCCCGGCGTGCTTCTCTGCGAAGCGGCCATGCAGTGCGGCGCCATCCTGCTTTCGGGCGTTTTGTCGCGCGAGGAGAACGGCGAGCCGAAGATCAACCGCGTCCCCGTCGCCACGCGGATCAATGACGTTCGCTTCAAGAAGATGGTTCGCCCGGGCGAAACGATCGTCATGGAAGTCGAACTTGTCGAGCGTCTGGCCGACGCCTTCTTTCTCAAAGCCAAGGCGACGGTTGACGGCAAAGTCGCCGTGCGATTCGAGTTCGCTTGCACGGCGGCAACCCGCTAGCCGGGCTCGCCGACATCACGCGGAGCGTGATGAGTACATTCACAATACTAAGTCGCTCGCCGAAGCATCACGCCGATCGTGACGAGTACGTTAGCCGATTGGTCGGCTTGCCTCATAGGCCAAACTCTCGATGAACCGCCGTGCGACCATGTATTCTTGAGGCGGCAGGTCGATCACGCGGTCTCGGAGGTTGGCGAGCATTTCGCCGGTCAATTGGCGGACGACCAGCAGGTCCTCCGCGCCCATCACGCCGTGATACGCCCGGTCGGCGAACGCCTTCTGCAATCTGGCGCGCTGCGAGCTGAAGCCTGGCAACGTCAGCAAGATTGGCCACCGGATTTCGCCGGTCACCGTGTCGAGTTGCTGATTGCTCAGCAGCTTCGGTCGGGCCATCGCGGCGTAACGGGCGAAGTCCTCGGGGTTGCCCCGCTCGCGTCGGTACTTGGCCTCATGGTACAAGCGGTTGATTTCCCGCATCTCGAAATAAGTCTGGGTCCAATACTTATCGTTGGCGATCTCGCTCCGCCGGGCCGCGCTCAGATTGATGGCGGCCTCCGACGTCGCCAGATTGTATTGCCCCAGGCCGGTGATCATCGCGGCGAGCCCGCGTCCGAATCCTTCCGCCGCCGTCGATGCTTGCCACCAACCTCCGTATGGGTAACCACCGCCCCAGCCGGCGCTGACGGGCGCTACCGGCGGAGGAACGAAGGGCGTTTCGACCCCTTGGTTAACTTGCGCCTGGCCCACCGTGACCCAACCCCACAGTGCGGCCAAGACGATAGGCATCTTGGTCCACATAGCTCTGCTCCTTTGTCTGCGCGTGTCTGCACGACGAGTGACAAGCGGTGAAATCCGGCGAGGCGGCCGGTGTAGCTCTCGCGAATATGCTGCCGTGCTCGCTGCCAGTCCCGATACTCCTCTTGCCCCAGTGGAATCCTATACGTGCCGGCCCGCCGGTCAATCGCGTCGCCGGGTTGGGGGCAGAACGTATCGACCGTGGAGAACTAGCTGGAGGCGTCGGTCCGCATTTCTGCCCGCGCGGGGCAGGCTAATGTGGCTGGGTGCCATGTCCCACGCTTGCCGTGGGCATGAAGAAGCGGCCAACATGCTTGCTGTCTCGCTGCGCTCGCTTAGCAAGCATGGCACCTGCTACGGCTGCCGGGCGACGGACGTTGCCTCGCGAACCCAGCTCGCTCGGCCGTAGACGCCGGTCTTCGAGAAGTCAATCGGCTTGAATCCGATCTTCGCAGCGGGCGAATTGGGCCGCAAGCGGAAGTCGAACCGCGCGGCGTCGACGAACTGCGGATCCGCGATCATCGAGCCGGCGTCCTTGCCCGTCGCGTGCCACGCGGCGAAGTCCATTCTGGCCGGCCGCACCGGCGCGCCGGAGGCGTCGAAATAGAGATTGCTTTGCAGTTTGACGTTCTGGTCTCGCCACTCGCCGGCCAGCAACGGCCCGCCGCTCCAATAGATGATATTGTTCGAGAACGTGAAGGAAAGGTGCGGCTCGATCCTGCTTCGCTGCAGTTGACCGTCGTGGCCGAAGGCGAAGATGTTGTTCCGCAGCACGTTCTCGCGGCCGTAGTGCTGATGGTAGCTGCCGGTCGACGTGTTGTAGACCAGATTGTTCTCGATCAGGATGCCGCTGCTGCCTTCGTCGTTGTAAATGCCCCAGCCGCCGCTGCCGAATTGGTCGTAGGAACAGACGTCGTGAATCACGTTGTTGCGGATCGTCGTGCGAGGCGAGACGCCAAGCGTATAGACGCCGCCCATATCACTCAGCATGCCATGGCCGAGATGGTGAATATGGTTGAACTCGATCCGGTTGTCGTGAGCCGGGTTCTCGTCGTAGCCCCAAGACCATCCGGCGGAAATGCCCGTGTAATAGAAGTCGGCGACGTCGTTGTGCGTGATTTGGTTGTAACCGCTCTGTCCGATCCAGATGCCGACGCTTCCGCGATCGAGGCGCCCACCCGAGCGGATAATGTTGTTGTCGATGGTGCAATGGCCCGTGGCCTGGGCGTCGGAAGGACTGATGCGCTCGTCGCCGATTCGGATGCCGCCGCCGGCCATGTCTTGGATCAGACATCGCTCGATGCGGCACCGCTGGCAGCCGCGCCGCAGATGGATCGCGTAGCAGCCGGTGTGCCCTACCCGGCAGTCCTCGATCGCGAGATCTTCGACGCCGTCCGCGGTGATCGCGGCCGGAAGCTGATGGCCGGCCTGCACGCCGACCAAGCCGGACGCCGGCAGCGGACACCGATCATGCCCGAACGAGAGGCCGCGGAACACAATGTGTTTGACCCGCTCTTCGGCATTGCCGGCGAACCGAACGAGGCCTTCGACGGCCGGCGCGATCACTTCCGCCGTCGTCATATCTTCGCGGGGCAGCGGGATGTAGTAGAGGTCTCCGCCACGGTCGAGGAACCATTCGCCGGGGGCGTCGAGGGCCGCCTTGACGTTCTCGATCGTATAACGCTGACGTCCTGGCCAGTTGAGAAACGGCCAGGCGGTCTTCCCTCGAAGGATGACGATGCCGCTTTGCGGATCGACCGATGCGACCTGCGACACCGAATTCTCCCAGGAGAAGTAGGCCGTGATGACAGCATCGCCCAACTGGCTTTTGGGGGTCGCCGCCAGCACGGCGAGGTCATTCGAGCTGGCCCGGAATGCCCGACTGCCCGCCGGTTCGCTCTTGCCGGTCGCCGGGTCAACCGCTGTCTCGACCTTCCCGCGAACGTAGAAATACGACTGGTTCGGCTCCCGCGCCCGGATCGCCCGCCGGCCGTTGACGTAGAGGTCGTCGAAGTACCATCGGCCGGCCTCGACCTCCGGAAGATGCGCCTTCCACGTTCGGCCGTCGACGCGAGTGAATCCGCCAATGCGGCGACCGCCGCTCAGCACGGGCCGCGCGCCCTCGGCCGCCTGATAGACGATCGGGGCGTCGGCCGTCCCGCTGTCCTGCGGCTCGAACGTGAGCGTTTCGCGAAGCGGGTAGGTCCCGCCGGCCACCTGCACGACGATTGCTGACTTCGGAGCGCCGGCGGCCGTCAGCTTTCGCACGGCGTCTCGCGCCGCGGCCAGGGTCGCCAGCGGGCCGTCGGAACGGTCGGCGTTGGGCCGTTCGAGCTTGCCCGACCATGCGTCATCGCCGTCTGGGGCAACGAACAACGCCGGGGCGGTCGAACCGTGCGCCGCCGCAGCCAGCAGGAAGAAAACGATCGTCACACACCCGAAACGTTCCAGCGTCGCAGCCATCCGGGCCTCCGTCAGTTGCCGTTTCCTTGGAGATTCTTTGATGGCCCCGCCTGCTTCAGGGCCTCGAGCACGTCGCGTTCCTTCAGCAAATCTTGAAGCACAATCGGCTTTTGCCCCGTCTGCGCTGTAGGCCAGATCGCCAGAACGGGGATCGAATTGCAGCCCAAGTCGTTAAGCGTCTGCTTGATCGTCGGCGACCGATCGGTCCAGTCGGCCAGCATTGGCACGACGCCATTGGCCGACACCAGGCGAAGAACGGCTGCCCGTTCGATGGCGAATCGAGAGTTCGCCTTGCAGTTCGGGCACCAATCCGCTGTGAAGTCGACCATCACGGTCTTGCCTTCGGCGCGTGCCTGTTCGAGTGCGGCCGGGGTGAAACGCTGCCACGGGATGATCGGCTGCCAGAACAGCAGGGTGAATGAGAGCAAAGCCACTAGGGTGATCGTGGCGAAGCCGCCCCACCAAGCCGTTGCCCGCACACGCGGCGATGCGGTCAGCGGCGTCCGCCCGATCCACCAACAGGCGAACCAAACGCTGACCAGGAGCGCGAGCGTTGGGATGAAATACCAGTGGCTGAGCGTGCTGAACAGATAAACCACCGTGGCCAGCAGCAGGAAGCCCATCAACTGCTCGAAGGCGCCCATCCACGCGCCCGGCTTGGGCAGGAATCCGATGAGCTTCGGAAACGCGCCGATCAGCAAGTACGGGGACGCCATTCCGAGCCCCACGGCGGCGAAGACGTAATAGACGACCTGCGGCGGCTGGTTGAGCAGATATCCAAACACCGGGCCGAGAAATGGTCCGCTGCACGGAGTGGCCAGAATCGTGGTGAAGACGCCCTTGAAGAATGCCCCGCTTGGCCCTTCCTTTTGCTGCAACTCGTTGGTGCGTCCTGTGCCGACGAAGCCCGGGATGGGCAATTGCCAGACGCCCAAGAAGGCCAACGCCATCGCGAAGACGAACGCGGTCATCGTGACCTTGAACCAGGGGAGCGTGAACTGCTCGCCCCACGCCAGGCCTACCGAAACGGCCAGCGTGGCCAGGATCATGAAGACAGCCAGCAAGCCGGCCGAGTACCAGACGTTTAGGGCGAAGATGCGGCCGCGGCTCTCGCCGGCCTGCTGGACGAAGGCCAGGATCTTCAGGCTGACCACCGGCAGCACGCAAGGCATGACGTTGAGAATTAGCCCGCCGACAAACGCGGCCAAGAGTTGCAACCACAAGGCACCGGAATCGACCGAGTTCGCCGAGGCCGCCGCGGCAGGCGGAGCTTCATGGGAGACGCCCGCCAGAAACGGCAGTCCGCCCGTCATGCAGCCGTCCTTCTTGTGGCAGCACTGGAACGTGATCTTGCCCTCGATCTTCGCGCTGGCCGGGTCGGCACCGCCGGCAAGTTCGATCGGCGCGGACCAAGTGACCGACCCGCGATGCGTCTCAACCTTTAGGTTGTCGAACTCGGGGGCGACGCTCCTGCTCGGGGCGGGCGACGCCTGGAACTTGCCGATTCGGACGCCCGGCGGCGGCGTGACCGTAATCTTCGTCGCCAAAGGCCCCCCGGCAGGCTGCGTGATCGAGTAGATGTACCACTCGGGCCGAATCTTGGCGGTAACCAGCAGCTTGCCGGGCTTCCCAGCCGAGGGGGGCGTGAAGCGGCTGTCGATCGAGACAACATCCTTGGCGTCGCTTGGCGGACCTGCGAGCCCCAGCGCGGCCGCCTCGCTCGATCCGCCGGCGGCGAAGTCCGGCAAATCGGCCGCCGGCGCGACCGCCAGCCAGGCGGTTGCCACAAGTGAGGGTATTAGGATCGCTAAAGTCAACGGCAGCCGCCAGCCAGAGTTTCGCATAGTTCGATTGTAAGGGAACCTCCTAGCCAGGACAACCTCTGGCATCGGGCGGAAGAGCGGGTAAAATGGGCTATATTTGCTGAGCCCCAGTCGCCTGACTGTGGACCACTCGCCGGCTATCCTCACGCATATTTTGCCTAACCCGCCTTCCAGGAACGCTTCCATGACCGCCCGATTGCTCTCGCTGAGAACCCTCGCCTTCGCCGGCCTTTCCTTGGCTGCACTTTCCTTTGCTTGGGCCGAATCCGCCAAGGATGCCAAACCCGAGGCCAAGCCGGAGACCAAGCAGCAGGAGGTGCAGATGGGCGAGGCCCAAGCGATGCGGCTGGCTGCGGCGATGGCGGCCGCCGCGCAGGCGAAGAAGCATGCTCCGTACGCCGACGTGACGGCCGGCGCCGAGAAGATCGAAGGCATGATTCCGCTGCACCACAAGGACATGCGGCTCTTGGGCGAGATCGCCCCTAGCGATCTGAATCGCGATCTGATGGTGGCCCTTGCGATCGCCCGCGGCATTGGCGAAGGGCCCCTGTTGGGCGGCATGACCTTGAACTTCGGCGACAACTGGATCTGGCAATTCCGCAAGGTCGAGGACCGCATCCAGGTCGTTCGCAAGAACGTCCGATTCCGCGCCGCGAAGGGATCGCCGCAGGCGAAGGCCGTGCAGTTGGCCTACACCGACAGCATCCTCTTCAGCCTGCCGATTCTCTCCGTCAGCCCGACCGGCAGCTACGTGGTCGATCTGACGCCGGTCTTCATGAGCGATGTGCCGCAGATTTCGGCCATCCTGCGTGGCTTCACCTTCGCACCGGACCGGTCGAGCTGGGCCGAGATCAAGGGCTTCAAGGACAACATCGAGATCCAGGTTGCCGCCACCTACGCGTCGGCGGGCGGCGCCTCGCTCGAGAACGTGCCCGACACCCGCGGCGTCACCCTCTACATCCACTACTCGATCAGCCGCCTGCCTGAGAATGGTTACCAGTCGCGGCTGGGCGACGATCGCGTGGGCCACTTCCTCACGGTCATCAAGGATTTCTCGAAGACCGGCGACGACGACCAGTTCATTCGCTATATCAATCGCTGGGACCTGCGAAAGGTTGAGCCGGGGGCCAAGGTCTCGCCGCCGGTTACGCCGATCATCTTCTGGATCGAGAAGACCGTCCCCTACAAGTACCGCGGCGCTGTCCGCGAGGGCATCCTCGAGTGGAACAAGGCCTTCGAGCGGGCGGGATTCTCGAACGCCATCGAAGTCCGCCAACAGCCGGATGACGCCACCTGGGACCCCGAAGACATCAACTACAACACGTTCCGTTGGATCACCTCCAACGCCGGTTTCGCCATGGGCCCGAGCCGGGTCAACCCTTACACGGGCCAGATTCTCGACGCCGACATCATCTTCGACGCCAGCTTCATCGAAAGCTGGACCAAACAGTACGAGTTCAATCGGCTGCCCATGGCCGCCGGACAAAGCACGACCGGCGTGCGGAGCCTCGACGGCATCCTGGGCGAGCCGGATAGCGGCCTCCCCTTCCCGCTGAGCCACGGCGACGGTTGCGCGGCGTGCCAATACGCCCGCGGCATGGGCGAGCAGATCGCGCTGGGCCGGGCCGCGATGGCCGCCGGCGGCAAGCCGATGAGCAAGGATCAGTTCGAGAAGTTCTTGGCCGAAGGCGTCAAGTCGGTCGTCATCCACGAGGTGGGCCACACGCTGGGCCTCCGGCACAACTTCAAGGCAAGCAACCTCTGGACGATGGACGAGTTGAACGACCCGGCCAAGACCCGCGACGTCGGCCTGGGCGCCTCAGTGATGGACTACATGCCGGTCAACGTCTCGCCGAAGGGGAAGAAGCAGGGCGACTACTTCAGCGTCGTGCCCGGGCCGTATGACTATTGGGCGATCGAGTATGCCTACAAGCCGCTGCCCGGCGGCACCGACGGCGAAGTGGCCGCACTTAAGAAGATCGCCTCGCGCGACACGGAGCCGGCCCTGCAGTTTGCGACGGACGATGAGGTCCACGGCGCTGCCCCCGATCCGATGGCGAACCTCCACGACATGAGCAAGGACCCGATCGAGTTCGCCCGCTGGCGGCTCGAACTCTTGAACCAGATTCTGCCCGACCTCGTCGACCGGATGGTCGAACCGGGCGACGGCTATCAGCGGGCCCGGTTGGCCATGTCGATGGTCCTTCGCGAGCACCTGCGGTTGATGGGCTACGTCGCTCACTTTGTCGGCGGCGTCTATGTCCATCGCGATCACAAGGGCGATCCGAACGCCCGGCCGCCGTTGGTCGTCACCGAGGCAAAGAAGCAGCGCGAGGCCATGACGATGCTCGACGAGCAGGTGTTTGGCCCCGACGCCTACAAGTTCCCGCCGAAGCTCTACGAGTACTTGGCCCCGAACCACTGGACGCACTGGGGGATGAAGGACGTCGCGAGGCCCGACTTCCCGATTCATGACGTCGTGCTGGCCATGCAGGATCAGGTGCTCGACAAGGTCCTTTCGCCGACCACGCTCGCGCGGCTCTTGGACTCGGAAGAGCAAGTGCCGGCCGACCAGGACGCCTTCACCGCGGCCGAATTGCTTGAGCGGCTGACCGGGGCCATCTTCCGCGAGACCGAGAAGATCAACGGCGGCAAGTACACGAACCGGACGCCGGCCATCAGCAGCCTCCGCCGCAACTTGCAGCAGCACTACTTCCAGCGGCTCTCGAACTTGGCGATGGGCAACTCCGGCGTCCCGGCCGACTGCGAGACGGTCGCCGCCGCCGAGCTGAAGAACCTCGACAGCCGCATCCAAGGCGTGTTGAAGAGCAAGGCCGAATTGGACGGCTACACGAAGGCCCACCTCACCGAGCTTTCGGCCCGGATCCACAAGGTCCTCGACGCCCGCCTCGAACAGAAGCGGCCGTAGTGCGGACGATGAGTCGCTGTCTTCATCCCCCCTCTCCCTTTGGGAGAGGGGCCGGGGGTGAGGGCTGCGTGCGGGTTCCCGTCTTCGTTATTCCGTTCGAGGCGGAACTCGCGGCCTCCGAGGGTCGCGACTTCGCGCTGATCGGCAAGGACGGCATCTGCGAATCGCCGCCGTTCCTGTGAGCCTCGATTGCCCGGAGCATCATCGCCGAGCGGCGAAGACCTCTACGTCCGGAATCGGGAAGCACACAAGCCCAATGTGCGAACCATCGAGCGGATCGTGGCGGCTCTGAAACGGAACGGGGCGAAGAAGCAGCCTTCCGCGCCGTCGCACGCGATCATCTGGCGGGCTCGTCCGTAGCACGATAGAGCGTTCCACCCATTTCTGCGCTCCGTCGTTCCTTGACTCAGCCGGGTGATGGCTGTCACCTTTGTTCTCGCCCTGGAACACCAACAAGACCGTCTCGCAGGTCTACCTTTCCTGCGTCGGATAGACCTCCTCCCACCGGCCGGCGATTGAAGTCGCGCGTTGGGGGGGTTGTATCCGGCGGTAGGCATGGTAGGTTAGACGTCACCTCTCATCAGCAGGACGCGTCGAGGGTGGGGCGGGAGCCGCCCGGCGTTTCATATTCAGACGCTCCTTGGCGGCGGGCAAACGCCGCATTGAGTCACTTCCTTTGGAGATACTGCCATGTTCCGACGGTGTGCATTTGTCGCTGTCTGCCTACTGATGATCCCCGCAAGTTGGCTGTCCGCCGCCTCATACGCGGTTACCGATCTTGGCGCCTTGGGTGGCTCATTCAGCTTCGCCACGGACATCAATGAGAATGGGCAGATCGTGGGTACGGCTCAGACGGGCTCGGCTAATCACGCGTTTCTGTATAGCAACGGTGTCATGTCCGAACTGGGCACTCTGTCTCCTGGCGGTAACAGCAATGCGTATGGAATCAACAACCTGGGACAAGTAGTCGGCGGATCCTGCAATGATGCGTGCGTCTTCAGCAATGGAACGATTACTGACCTGAGCGCCCTTCCTGGATTTACGGCCCACGTCGCCTACGACATCAATGACCTTGGGCAAGTGGTGGGGATGTCCGACCCGGTGCCCGGCTATAGCTGGGGATGCGCCTATCTCTACTCCGGCGGCACGATGACTCTCCTTGGGACGCTGCCCGGCTACGGGTTTCGGAGCTATGCGGAGTCTGTCAACAACAGTGGTCAAGTAGTCGGCACTTCCCTTTCCTCCAACAATACGTGGCATGCTTTTCTCTACGACAAGGGCCAGTTGAAAGACCTGGGCGCCCTTCCCGGCTGCGCTTTCAGTTCGGCCTCAGCCATCAATTCCCGCGGACAGGTAGTCGGAGACTCCGGCAATGTTAATTCGCCCACCTGGAGCCACGGTTTCATCTACGACAGCGGCAAAATGACTGATCTAGGAGTCATTGCGGGGTTTACCTATGAGACAACTCCCTCTGGCATCAATGACCTTGGCCAGGTTGTCGGCTATTGCATGCGGTCCAGTGATTACTTGCATCACGCTTTTCTCTACTGTGACGGGACCATTACCGACTTGAACACGATGATCGACGGCAATTCCGGCTGGACTTTGGAGTACGCAACCGCGATCAACAACTCGGGATGGATTGTCGGCTATGGAGTAAACTCGGCTGGCCAGTCCCACGCCTTTCTGTTGACGCCAGTCCCGGAACCCGCGACTCTTGCGCTGCTCGGCGTTGGCGCCCTGGGCGTCGTTGGCTTCGCTTGGCGACGCGGAACGATGAAAAGGTGCTAGGAACGAATGGCGGGCAGTGACGATTAGCGTTCCCTGGTCGATTCCGTCGCCCGTGTATCGACGTTGCTTTCTTGCGTTTGTTCGTGCGCCGGCGTGAATGCCTGCTCGCCCCTATCCCACATCGGCAAACAGGGCATCGACAAACGGCCCCGGCTCGAAGAGGGCCAGGTCGTCCGCCTGCTCGCCGACGCCGATGTACTTGACCGGCAGGCCGACCTGCTTGCGGATGGCGACCACGACGCCGCCCTTGGCCGTGCCGTCGAGCTTGGCCAGCACCAGCCCGGTGCACTGAACGGCGTCGGTGAAATGCCGGGCTTGGCTGATGCCGTTCTGCCCGGTCGTGGCGTCGAGGACCAAGATCACTTCGTGCGGGGCCTCGGGAATCTGCTTGCCCAGCACGCGATGAATCTTCGTCAACTGCTGCATCAGGTTCTGCTGCGTCTGCAGCCGGCCGGCCGTATCGACGATGCAAACGTCGGCGTTGGTCTCGATCGCCCTGGCGACCGCGCGATGGGCGACGCTGGCCGGATCGCTGCCGCTGGGGCCGGTGACGATCTCGGCCCCGAGCCGCTTCGCCCAGATCGTTAGCTGCTCGACGGCCGCGGCGCGGAACGTGTCGGCCGCTCCCAGGACCACTTTCTTCCCGTCCGCCTCGAACATGGCCGTCAGTTTGGCGATCGAGGTGGTCTTGCCGCAGCCGTTGACGCCGGCGACCATGATGACCGTCGGGCCGCTGGCGGCGAATCGGATCGGCTCGGCCGGCTGGGCCATCAGCGTCTTGAGCTTCTCCTTGATCTTCTCCAGGACCTCGCCCTCCTGGACGACGCGGGCGCGAAACGCGTCGCCCACTTCGTCGGCCGTCTCCTGAGCGGCTTCAACGCCCATGTCGATCTTAACCAGCTTCTCGAACAGTTCGTTCAAGAAGTCGGCGTCCACCAACCGGCCCTCCGATTTGAAAAGGTCGCGGATGTCGGTGTTTAACAGTCGAGTGGTTTTGCGGAGACCCTGTTTGAGTTTATCGAAAAGACCCATGGCGAAGCGGTCGGGGTTGGTTGGGTAGTAACGGGAAAAATGACGAAGCACGAATGACGAATGACGAAGGAAATCCGAAGCTCGAATTCAGACTTCGGATTTCGGATTTTGAGCTTCGGGCTTCGGGTTTGCCTCGTCATTACTGTGCATGATTCGATCTAGGATTCCATTGACGAATTGCGACGATTGGGCCGAGCCGTAGCGTTTGGCCAACTCGACCGCTTCGTCGATCGCCACGCGCGGCGGCGTGTCGGTGTGCAAAAGCTCGAAAGCCCCGAGCCGCAGGACATTGCGGTCCGTGGCCGCCATCCGCTTCAGGCTCCAGTTGGCCGCAATCTTTTCGATCCGTTCGTCTAATTCCGCTCGGCTCCGCCGCACGCCGGCGACCAACATGCGGGCGAACGTCCGGAGCTGCTCGCCGCGGAGCCGCCGGTCGATGAACTCGTCGCCCTCGGCCGGATTGCCGCGCGGATTCAGATCGTCCTGATAAAGGACCTGGAAGGCAATTTCACGGGCTCGGCTGCGGCGGGACATCGGAAGGGAGGATTTAGGGATTTGGGGATTTCGAGAATTGGGATTTCGGATTTCGGATTTCAGCTTTTGCGATTTCGCCTATTTGCCGGGGAGCTTCGCCAGGAGATCGACCATCTCCAACGCGGCCAGGGCGCAATCGACCCCCTTGTTGCCGAGATGCGGCACGGCGACGTCCTTGCCTGTCGTGACCGGTTGAGCGACGGTTCCACCGACGGCCTTCGCAGCAGTAGGCTGAGAAGTCGCCCCGCTTGCGGCTTTGGCGGCGGCGGGCGGGCAGGCTGCCGTACGTGCCATCGGCCCGCCGGAACGTGCGATGGCCTGGTCGAGCGTGTTGCACGTCAGCAGGCCAAAAAGGACCGGCAATCCGTAGCGTACGCCAATCTCACACAAGGCCATGCTCACGGCCCGATTGATCTGTTGGTCGTGCGTCGTTTCGCCCCGGATGACGGCGCCCAGGCAGATGACGGCGACATACCGCCCGCTGGCGGCCATGCGGTTGGCCACCGTGGGAATCTCGAACGCCCCGGGCGTCCAGGCCACGTCGATCCGGTCGTCGGCCACGCCGTGGGTCGTGAGCGTTTGCACCGCCCCGTCAAGCAGCCGCTTGGTAATCGACTCGTTAAACCGCGACACCACGATCGCAAACCGACCGTCCGCAGCGTCGCGGTTTCCTTGAAAGGTGTTGGGCATCATTGTCGCCGGCTGTTAGTCCATTCTTGCGATGTCGCAATCGCAAAACCGAGACTGCCACTGGGCGGTGAACCGCCCAGCCCTCAGTTGCTCTCCATTCTCCACTATCCACTACCCACTACATCTTCATATTCATGCTCATCAGGAACTCGGCGTTGGTCTTCGTCTTTTGCAGCCGGCCGGTGAGCAGTTCCATCGCGTCGGGCGGGTTCATGTCGCTCAGCACGCGGCGGAGGATCGACACCCGGCGATATTCCTCCGGGTCGAGCAACATCTCTTCCTTCCGCGTGCCGCTGCGGTTGATGTCGATCGAGGGCCAAATGCGGCGATCGACCAGCTTGCGGTCCAGGAGGATCTCCTGGTTGCCGGTGCCCTTGAACTCCTCGAAAATGACCTCGTCCATTCGGCTGCCCGTTTCGACCAGGGCCGTGCCGATGACGGTCAGCGAGCCGCCCTCTTCGACCTTGCGGGCGGACCCGAAGAACCGCTTGGGCTTCGTCAGGGCGTTGGCGTCGACGCCGCCGGAAAGCAGCTTGCCCGACGGCGGGCATTCGGTGTTCCACGCCCGGGCCAGTCGCGTGATCGAATCGAGGAAGATCAGCACGTCGTAGCCGTATTCGACCATCCGCTTGGCCTTTTCCAAGACCATTTCGGCGACCTGGATGTGCCGCGTGGCCGGCTCGTCGAACGTCGAGCTGACGACCTCGCAGTTCGCGCCTTTCACTTCCCGCTCCATGTCGGTCACTTCCTCGGGCCGCTCATCGATCAGGAGCATGAAGACGTAGAGGTCCGGATAATTCTTCAACGCCGCCCGGGCCATCTTCTGCATCAGGATCGTCTTGCCGGCCCGCGGCGGGCTGACGATCAGGCCTCGTTGGCCGAAGCCGATTGGCACGATGAGATCGACCACCCGCATCTCGACCTCGTTCGGCGTCGTCTCCATCCGGATGCGCATGTCGGGATGCAGCGGCGTCAACTCGTCGAAGGGGATCTTCGAGTTGAGCGTGTTCGGGTCCTGGTGGTTGAGGGCCTCGACCCGGAGCAGGGCGAAGTAGCGTTCGTTCTCCTTGGGCGGTCGGATTTGGCCGGAGACGACCGTGCCCGTCTTCAGCCCGAACCGGCGAATCTGGCTTGGCGAGACGTAGATGTCGTCCGGGCAGGAAAGATAGTGATAGTCAGGGCTGCGGAGGAAGCCGAACCCGTCGGGCAGCACTTCGAGCGTCCCCTCGCCGAACATCAGCCCATTGAGCTTCACCCGCTCTTTCAGGATGCGGAAGATCAGGTCTTGCCGCTTGATGCCGGCGTATTCGGTGAGGTTCTCTTTGCGGGCTTCCTCGATCAGCTCAGGCATCGACATCCGCTGCAATTCGGCGATGTGTGTATCGCCCGCCTGCTTGATTTGCTCGTAGCGGTCATTGACCGGCTCGGCGCGCGGGCGGCGGTTCTCCGCGGCGATTTCCTCGGCCAGCGAAAGGGGCTCCTCGCGCTCCAGCTCGCGAAGCGTCTCGGCCACCTCGGGTGAAAAAGAAGCGTGGGCCGGCTCATGCACAGGCGCCGGCTCGGCAAAGGAGGCTTCTTGATCGTTGTTCATGCTCGCTCTGCTCCTGAAAGCTCAAAGGGCCGGCACACGGAAGGCGCCGGCGGCGGGAAATGTCATGTCGTTCGTCGCAATGCTTGCCGGACGGTTGTCCACGGCAGATGCGCTCGGGTGATCGTCGGCCAAACGCTCAAGGTGGGATCAGCGGAACAGGGACGCCCAAAAACGCTCGATCTGAGCCTGCGTCCGCTCGAATGAGCTGGAATTATCTATTATCGCATCGGCAGTCTCGCGTTTCTGCTGCAAGGATTCCTGGGCGGCCTCGCGAGCCGCAAATTCGTCTTTTGTCCACCCCCGAGCCGTGGCCCTCTGAAGCCGCAGTTCCGGCGGCGCGTCCACAAATACGGTCTTTTCGCACTGATCGGCCCAGCCGGCTTCCACAAGCAGCGGGGCATCGAGGATGGCCACCGCCGTGCCGTCGGCCGCCATCGCCTCGGCCTGCTCGCGGAGCAAGCGGGTGATCTCCGGATGCGTCAACTCCTCCAAATACTTCCGTTCTTGCTCGGCCGTTTCGGTCGGAGCGAATACGATTCTCGCCAGACGGGCTCGATCGATCCGGCCGTCGGCGTCGAAAACGCTGTCTCCCCAACGCGCTCGTGCAGCGGCCACGACGTGCGGCAACCGCAACGCATCATGGCCAGCCCTGTCCGCATCCAACACGCCGGCGCCGAGTCGGGCGAAGTGTCGCGAGACCTCGCTCTTGCCGCTGGCCACTCCGCCAAGGATGCCGATGATTCGCATGACCGTGGGCAGTTATCAGTTGTCAGTTATCAGTATTCAGTGGGCGGGCTCTGGTTGTCAGTTCCCCACGCTTCACATCAAACAACTGAACACTGACAACTGACAACTGACAACTGACAACTAGCCACTCACTTCTTCCATTTCGCCCCAATTCGGGCCAACGGTCACATCGACCTTCAAGGGAACGTCCAACGCCCAGGCGCCGGTCATCTCGTCGGTGACCAGTTGGGCCAGGGGATGGAGTTGATCGGTGGGGACCTCGAAGATCAACTCGTCGTGAATCTGAAGCAACATCCTCGCCGAAAGGCGCTCTTTCCGTAGGCGGCGGTGGATCGAGACCATTGCCAATTTGATCAGGTCCGCCGCCGATCCTTGGATTACCGTGTTCACCGCGGTTCGTTCGGCAAGATTGCGTTGCCGCCCGACGCCTTCGCGCACGCCGCTAATGGCACGTCGCCGTCCAAGGATAGTTTTAGCATAACCGGTGCGCCGACATTCGGCTAGTGCCCGGCGGAGGAATTCCTCGATGCCCGGATATCCCTCGAAATAGCCATTGATGAACTTCGCCGCCGCCTCCTGGTCGATCCGCAGCGCCCGGGCGAGGCCGAACGCCCCCTGCCCATAGACGACGCCGAAGTTGACGGCCTTGGCCGCCCGGCGCATCTCGGGCGTGACCTGGTCGAGCGGCACGCCGGCCACTTGGCTGGCCACGCGGGCGTGAATGTCCTCGTCCCGCGCGAAGGCATCGCGGAGCCGGGCGTCGCCCGAGAAGTGGGCGAGCACCCGAAGCTCGATCTGCGAGTAGTCGGCCGCCAGAAGCGACCAGCCCGGCTCGCCCGGCACAAACGCCGACCGGATCTCGCGCCCCTCTTCGCTCCGAACGGGGATGTTTTGCAGGTTCGGATCGCTCGAACTGAGCCGGCCGGTCGCCGCCACAACCTGATTGAACGAGGCGTGGACGCGGCCGGTTTCCGGATAGATCATCGTCGGCAACGCGTCGACGTAGGTGCTTTTGAGCTTCGCGTACTGGCGGTACTCGAGAATCTTGGCTGGCAGCGGGTGCAGCGGGGCCAGCTCTTCCAGGACGTCGGCGTCGGTGCTCGGGCCGGTCTTCGCGGTCCGCTTCACCACGGGCAGTTTCAACTCGGTGAAGAGCAGTTCCTGGAGTTGCTTTGGCGAGGCGATGTTGAATCGCCGGCCGGCCATCAGGTGAATCTCGGCCTCAAGGGTCTCCATCCGCTCGCCGAAGCGGCGACTCAATTCGGCCAACCGCCCGACGTCCACCCGGACGCCGTTGTACTCCATTTCGACCAGCACGTCGATCAATGGCAATTCGAGCTGGTCGAGCAGCCCGCTGAGTTCGGCGTCGTCGAGCTTGCCGCAAAGAATCGGCCGAAGCTGCCAGGGGAGCCAAGCGTCCTCGGCCGCGTAGTCGGCGACCTGACGCGTGGACACTTCGTCCATCCGCCGTTGGTCACGGCCCGTGCCGATCAACTCCGTGATCTTGATCGTGTCGCGATGCAGATACGATTCGGCCAGGTCGTCAAGGTTGTGGTTGCGGCGGCCGGCCTCCAACAGATAGCTGGCGACCATCGTGTCCAGGCTGACTCCGGCCAGGTCGATGCCGGCTGCCCGCAGCACGATCATGTCATACTTGAGGTTCTGACCGATCTTCGCCACGCTCGGATCTTCGAGGATCGGCTTCAGGGCCGTGAGCACCGCCTCAGGATCGAGACGCGGCTCGCCCGGCGGCGAACGGAGCGGGAGATACCAGGCCTCCGCGTCATTCCAGCAAATGGAAATGCCGACCAGCTTGGCCCAGCGTGGTTGCACGCTGGTCGTTTCGGTGTCGAGCGAAATCGCCTTCTGCTGACGGAGTTCGGCAAGGAAGGCTGCGAAAGCCTCCGGCGTATCGACCAGGTGAGCGGTAAAGGGCAGAGGGGAACGCGGCGAAGAAAGGGAATCATGCGAGGCGGCGAGCGGCTGTTGCGACGAAATCCCTTGTTGTCCCCGACGTCTCGCGTCCTCTCCCCCCTCTCCTCTCCCCTCTCCCCTAACAATCGCGGCGAGCTTCTGCCCGATCGCGCGGAAGCCGAACTCGTGGAACAGCGACAACGCCGCTTCCAGGTCAACGCGGCCGGCGCGGCCGGCCGACCAGTCGATGACCAGCGGCACATCATTGCTTAGACGGACTAATTCGCGGCTCAGCAGCGCCTGGTCGCGGAAGCGGACCAGATTCTCTTTACGTTTCGCGCCCGGCACGGCGTCGGCATGATCGAGCACCGACTCGAGCGTGCCGTACTGATCGAGCAATTGTCGAGCGAGCTTGGGACCGATCAACGGCACGCCGGGCACGTTGTCGACCGAGTCGCCGACCAACGACTGGTAGTCGACGACCTGCCGCGGCTCGATGCCCCAGTCTTCGCGCAGCTTCGCCTCGTCATAGATCTCGTTCTTGCGGATGTTGAACAGCTTCACCCGTTCGGAGATCAATTGCCGGCAATCTTTATCGGCCGTGACGAGAAAGCAGCGCCCGCCCCGCTCGGCTGTCAATCGGGCGACGGTGGCCAGCACGTCGTCGGCCTCGAACGACTCGCACGTCAGGGCCGGAATCCCCAGGGCCGCGATCAGCCGCCGGATCGAAGCGATCTGCGGGACCAAGTCGTCGGGCATCTCGGCCCGCTGAATCTTGTACCGATCGTACATTGTGTGGCGGAAAGTTTTGCCCGGCAGGTCGAACGCACAGAACAGATAATCCGGCTTCTTTTCCTCCAGCAGGTAGAGCAGATCACGCGCGAAGCCAAACACCGCGCCGACCGGCTCGCCCCGCGGGCTGCTCATCTCCGGCAATGCGTGAAAGACCTGATGGATGAGCGAATGGGCGTCGATGACCCAAACCGTCTGATTCGCCAGTGTCTCTGGTTCGTGCAAACCTTCCAGCGTCTCTCTCGAACAAGGGCTGGGCACTTCAGTGCCCAGTCGATTCGCCTGGTCTTCCGGCTCTGCGGCCGAGGGCGTCTCGTCGTCTCCCCCGAAGCCGGGCAGGGATGTTTGTCGCTTTCGATCGGTCATGTTGGCGTCGCAAGTCGGCTGCAAAGAAGACTCTGGGGGGCCTGCCCCGATTTTGGTGTCAGCGTTCGTAGCTCCGCCTTGAGGCGGCGATTCTACGAATACCGGCTAAAGCCGGAACTACGAACAACCCCGATCCCGGCAGCTTACCACAATCGGGTCCGACGCGGGGGTGAGTCCACCGGATGAGGGGTGCATGACGGGGTCAATCACGCGCCGCAACGGGGGCAGTCCCCGCCGGTCGGCTTTGTCTGCCGTTGCGTTGTAGGGTTTTTCGCGGTCGCGCCGCCCGGGCTGAAATAATGTGCAGCCGCGCAAGTCCGCCGCGAAGCCCGCAGTTTGACACTCTGCGGGGGGCTAAGTACAATCGACAGAGATACTGTTGTCGCCTTCAAGGAGTCTCTTGCCCATGGCCCGCGAAAACCAAGGCCTTCAGATCGCTCTGATCATCTGCATCGGCCTCATTGTCGCACTCGGTGTGACGACGTACCTCGGCGTCCATAGTTACGTCGAGGCTTCCGCCAAGTTGAAGACGGTCACCGCCGAAAAGAGCCAGTTGGCGCAGGACAAGCAGATCAAGGAGGACGACTGCCAGAGATTGAAGCAGGCGATCTGGGGCACCGGTGCTCTTCCGGATGATCCGACCGCCCGCAAAGACGAGGACATGAGAAAGTTCGGCGCCGGCTATCCCGAGGAGAGCCATTACTATGCCAAGCTGATCGAGAAGATGAAGTTGTCGATCGATGAACGCAGCAAGGCGGTCGACGACATTAAGAAAGACCTGGAAAAGCGAAACGACGAGTTCCAGGTTCGTGAGACCGCCAAACTTCCCCAGATCAAGAAGGCCGAGGAAGGGCGGGACAAGGCGGTGAAAGAAATGGAAACCGAACAGGCCAAGTCCCAGGCCGAACGAACCCGCATCACCGACGACGCCGATAAGCTTCGCGCGGACCTGCAGAAGCTCCGCAGCGAGGCGAAGACCGACAAGGAGGCCATCGTCGCCGACCTCGACAAGGCCAAAAAGCTGAACAAGAAGCTGTCGGATCGCATCGACGACTTGGTCCATCAAATCGACATCCTCTCGGGACGCGACAAGCAGATTCAGGCCGCTCTGGCGGAAGTGGTTGCGACCAATCAGCGCGAAGGAACGGTCTGGATCAACCTGGGCCGCGCAGATTCGCTGACGCGGCAAGTCACCTTCGCGGTCTATCCCGCCTCGATCACCAACCTGACGCTCAAGGACAAGAAGGGGAACATCGAAGTCACCCAGATCCTGGGCGAGCACTTGGCCGAAGCCCGGGTGCTCGATGACCAGGCGACCAACCCGATCGTCAGCGGCGACAAGATCAACACGGTTCTGTGGAGCCCGGGCCAGCAGCGGCACTTCGCCCTGGCGGGTTTCGTCGACATCGACGGCGACCATCGCAGCGACTTGGCCACGGTGATGAACCTCATCCGCGCCAACGGCGGGGTCGTCGACGCGTACATCGCCGATAGCGGCAAGGAGAAGAACAAGCTGATCGGCGAGATCACCGTCAACACGAATTACCTCGTGCTCGGCGAAGCGCCCAACGAAAAGGGCGAGCCGGGTCAGTTGGCCGCCTTCAGCAAGATGCGAGGCGACGCCGACAAGCTGCGGACGCCCCGGATGCAATTGGGCGACATGCTCCAAGGCATGGGCTGGCGGAACCTTTCGCCGGTCGTCCGCTATGGCCGCGGGCTGAATCCGAACGATTTCCGGCCCAAGGCGGCCGAGGGGGAAAGCAGGAAATCCTTGGGCGACGGCACCGACGCCTTCGAAAAACGGGAGCCCCCCGCTACCCGAACGCCTTCGAGCGGCTATTATCGGTTCTAGGGAGGCGTGCCCCGGAATGCACTCCTCATGCTCCGCGTGAGGAAATGGGCCTGATGGGGACTGTCCCGATTTTCGTGTCAGCGAAAATGGGACTGTCCCCTTCCCCGCGTTCGTACAGGCCCATCGAACGCCGGCAGAGTTTACGCCGTCCGCACCGTCACACACCGTTGCGGCCATCCGCAGCGGGCAAGGAGGTAATCGTGCCGAATCCCATGTCCGCCGCCCAGTTGCTTGACGCCGAGTTTCTGGGCATCCGTTGCCGTTTGATCGAGTTGGCCGCCGCGCTGGATCGGATCGACCGCGCCGCCGGGGCCAACGGCAAGGCCGCCGACCCGCGTCTGCTGCAGATCGCACGCGGGTTCGAAATAATCTCCGGCCCCGGGCCGAACCGAGCTGAACGGCTACAAATGGCCTTCTCGTTGCCGTATGATGGGGAGTGAGGTATCGCCCCTTCGCGGAGCGGTAGGTTATGCTTTAGCATAACGCCGTCGTCGGATAGGTTGCGATCCGCCACAACGCGGAACCGCAGCGCCGCGTTGGTTGCCTTTGGGATTGTTATGCTGAAGCATAACCTACGAGTCTGCCTCTAGCCGCCGCCTCGCCATGCACTTCATCGAACCGCACATTCACATCGCTTCCCGAACGACGGATGACATCGAGCGGATGGCCCGCGCCGGCTGCGTCGCGGTCGCCGAGCCGGCCTTCTGGATGGGCTACGATCGGACGTGCGTCGGCAGCTTCCGCGACTACTTCCGCCAGCTCACCGAGTGGGAGCCGAAACGCACGTCCAACTACGGCGTGCGGCACTACGCGTGGATCGGCATGAACTCGAAGGAGGCGGAGAATCTATCGCTCGCCCGCGAGGTCATCGCCATCCTCCCGGAATTTCTCGATCGGCCGGACGTGCTCGGCATCGGGGAAATCGGACTCAACAAATGCACCAAAAACGAAATCACCACGCTGAGCGAGTTGATTGAGTTGGGGATGCAACGCGGCGAGCAACTGCTCTTCCACACGCCGCACATGGAACACAAACACTGGGGCACGCGGATCATTCTCGATCTGTTGAAGTCGGATCGCCGCGTGGATTCCTCCCGCGTTTGGATCGATCACTGCGAGGAACATACGATCCGTCCCGTCCTCGACGGCGGCTATTGGGCCGGGCTGACGCTGTACCCGACGACCAAGTGCACGCCGGACCGAGCGGTCGACATGATCGAGGTCTATGGCCCTGAGCGGATCATGGTCACCTCGTCGGCCGACTGGGGGCCGTCCGACCCGATGGCCGTTCCAGCGTTCATGCAGGCGATGCGGCGCCGCGGCCACGACGAATCACTTATCCGCCGGATCGTCGACGAGAACCCGAGGCGTTTCATGGCCCAGAGCCGCGGGTTCACGCCGCCGGTCGCCGATGCGCCGGCTCAGGCGAGGGCCCAGAAATAGATTGGTGATGTTCACCGAGGGTGGCGGG
>JBDKUC010000239.1:0-2819 GCA_039679885.1 Thermoguttaceae bacterium
ATCTGCAACGCCACCCACAAAGCCGCGACCGTTGGTCGCGTCCCAGAAGTCTTGCTGAACGCAGCGTTCTGGGCGCGATCACTGGTCGCGGCATGATGGGAGGGCAAAATGAGTTGACCAAGAACCCTGGACGGACTAGGAAGTCCGTCCTACGGGCGGCTGCCGGGCCACGGCAATTAGTGCGCCAGCCGATCGACCATGAACAGCGAGTTGTCGGCCACGTTGAACATCGGGCGATACGGGTTCTGGCGTTCGCAGGTGGCTCGCTGGCCCGGGTACCAAACCAATTGCATGACGAAGCCCCAGGACTCGGTCGGCGAGGCCGCCGGATCCGAGCTGTCGTTCTTGCCGCGTTTCGGGATGCGGTAGTTGATCTCGTTTTGCAGGGCGAAATTGTTGCCCAGCGGCACCCACAGGTCGGCGCCGATCAGGCCGTCGCCGTTGCCCGTCGCACCGCCAAAAATCCGGCCGTTGCCGCCGCATTCGAAGTTCTTTCGAACGTAGAGGCAGAACATGTCGGTCGAGTCGAGCTTGCCGTCGAACACGCGGTCCCTGTCGGAGGAGACGCCGTAGGCGCCGAAGTAGCCCAGCTCCCAGGTGTCGTCCAACAAGACGCTCGTCTCACTGCGGATCTGTTGGAGGTTGGCGTTGCTGACGTAAATGTCATGCAGGTAATCGTAGGCGACGCCCCACTGGAGGCCGCAGTGCTCGGCCCGGTGGAAAATGCCCGCTGTAGCGAAGTACTGTTTGCGGAACGGAGCGCTGACGGTCGTGTTATCAGCCACCAGCGCCTTGGCGCCCGAAAAATCGCTCTGAACGAAGTTGGCCCCGATCTGATAGCCGCATCCCCAGGGATCGCCCAACGGCCGGGCCAGGTTTAAGCCCTCATTGATGCCGAAGTTGCCGTTCGTGCCCCGGTCAAGCGGTCCCTTGAACGCGTCGCCGCCAGAGAAAACCGACAAACCGCGGAGCCACGGACCGCAGCAGCCGTCGAACACCGGCCAGTCGGGGCAGCCCTTCTCACGGCAGCCGCAGCCGCCATCGTCGCAGGCGAAGCCACACTCGCCGCAACCCTCGCACATCGGGCCACCGTCGCCGACGGGGAAGCCCTCGTCAACCATGACGCCGTCCGGCTGTGGGCCGAACGATTCCATCGGCTGTCCGGGGGCAATCGGTTCCAGCGTTCCGCTCGGAAGCGACCTCGGTCGGGTCTGGCTCGGCACGGCAGGCTCGTGAAGAACGGGTTCGCCGACCAGTTCACCCTGGTCGTAGTCCGACCGTCTGGCAGACCGATAGCCGCTCGACGTGCGAGTGTCTGCACTCGATGGTCGCGTGGAACGGATGCTTTCCGCACGCGCTTGAGGCGGCGTGCTGGAGGCCTCGGATTGCACCGCCTGGCCGTTGCGGCCTTGCCAAGTCAGCGGCCGCCGAAGCGTCCGGTCCTCCCAGTTAACGGGCGTCACCTCGCTATCGACGTGCCGAGCCGGCCGCCATGCCCCGCTGCTCTCGTTGCTTGTTTGGGCAGGTGGCACGGACGAGTTGCCCTGATCGCTCGATTGGCTCGACCATGACGAAGAACCAGAATCGTCTGCGCGGCGCATGGGCTGCCACGATTGGGCAGTGGCTCGCTCGCCAAGCACTTGGGCAACTGCTAGCAGCACGATCGCGAAAACGCAGGTTCTGGTAACACTCATCGTCGCAGCCTCCGATCAGGGGGGAAACGCCTACGAGAGCTTCTTTCGAGCCCATCGTAGACGGCAAAGTTATCGGAGTCTTCGCAACCGAAACTTTCGTCAAATCCCTTAAAATCGGAAAAGTCAGCCGCTTCACCGCAGAGCCCGCAAGCCGCCCACGCTAAGAGGCGCGACTTACGGGTTCGCGGCGGGCTAGGAAAACGGACGGCTGAGGCCAATTGCCGACCACACCGTTGAATCAAGCAAGCAACCGACAATCTCGTTCTCACGGTCCCCCGTGGGAACGCACCGGTTGGACGCTCCGGCGTCCTCGGCATAACATATTAGCTCGCAACCGGTTGGCGATCCCGACGACGCGGGAGCGTCGCCACGAGTGTGTTCCCACGCGGGAGCATGGGAACAAGGCTCTTCGGCGCTAATTCAACGGTATTGCACTTAGCCCTTGTGCAGCAGCGACTCATAGCGTCTTTCGGCGCAACCGCCGGTCGCGGCCCCACCGGGCTACCAGAATGCGCTTGGCAGCCCCCGACAGAGTGGCAATAATGACGACTCCCGAGCCGCCGGCTTCACCGGTCCCTCGGCGAGAAAATTCTGTGGCCGCGCGCTGGAGCGGCAGCCGGGCGGCCGAGTATACTTCGCTATTGTGGACCCGCCAGCCAGAGAAAAATATCGCCATGAATAAGATTGTGATTCTTGCGCGCGGATTGGGAACTCGTATGCGCCGCGACGATGCCGCCGCGAAACTTGACGGACGCCAAGCGGCGATTGCGGATACGGGCGTGAAGGCCATGATCCCGATTGGCCGCCCGTTTCTCGACTATGTCCTATCCGCAGCCGCCGACGCCGGCTACCGCCACGCCTGCCTCGTCGTGGGTCCGGAGCAGGACGCCATCCGCAAGTATTACAGCGAAGTGCCGGCCGAGCGGCTCGATTTCACATTCGCCAACCAGGAGCAGCCGCGGGGCACGGCCGACGCCGTGGCGGCCGCCGAGCAGTTCGCCGACGGCGACCCGATCGCCGTGATCAACTCGGACAACTATTATCCGGTCGATGCGCTGCGCCGGCTTCGCGAGCAGTCGGGATCGGCGGTTGCCCTGTTCGAGCGCGACGCGATGCTCTCCGGCG
>JBDKUC010000390.1:0-1909 GCA_039679885.1 Thermoguttaceae bacterium
CGTCCCTGAGCTTGCGAAGGGCGTGTGCCAGTCACACGCCCTTCGCTAGAGGCTCAGAGCGTGCCACCCATCAATCACCATTTGCGTGAGACACTACACTAGCAGATCGACGTTGACACCCGCCTCCTGGACGGGCATACTTCCCGCAATGGACCCGCTTCTGCAATCCTGTTGCGACATGGCTGGCGAGCTGGCCGCCGCCCTCGGCATCATGCTGCGGGAGCGGCCAAAGATCGCCGTTGTCGACGTCGACCGGATCCCTTATGGCGAGTTTCTCGCCGGCCTCGAGACGCCGGCGTTCTTCAATCTCGTCAAGTCGAATCCGCCCGGCGACTGCCTGATGCTCGCGATCGAGCCGTCCATCCTTTATCCGATGATCGACCGCCTGCTTGGCGGCGAGGGAGACGACTGTCCGCCCTGCCGGCCGCTAAGCGACATCGAGCTTCCGCTCGCCGCCCGGGTCGTGCGTCTGTTTCTCGAACAGCTTGGCCTCGCATGGCGACATCTTGCCGACGTTCAACTGGCCGTCGTCGCTGTCGAGAGCAACCCGCGACTAATGAGGGCGCTGCCGGCCGACGAACCGGTGACGGTCGTGCGTTTTCGCGTCTGTCTTGGCCGCTGCGAAGGCTCGATCTGGCTTTGCCTGCCTCGTCGTCTCATCGACGGGCTCGCCACGCTGATCGAGCAGAGCGATGGCTCGCCGGTCGGGCCGGTGCTGGAAGCCGCTACGTCGGCCTCGTCGGTCGAGGTCACGGTCACGCTGGCAACGACCCCGGTTGACGACAATCAACTCCGAAGCCTCCGCATTGGCGACATTATTGCGACGGAGACCGCGGCCGGCGCCCCTGCGGTCATGTCCGTGGGCGGTCGGCCGGCGTTTCTCGCCCGCCCTGGAGTCTACGAAGGCCGGATGGCCGTCTGCATCGCCGAGGCGATCCCCTCAGCGACGGCCGAAAAGTGAGCCTGCCTGGCCCCAGCGTCCCCCTTCCCCCCGCCGCCCTTCTGCCTCATACTTGATAGACATTCCGGGCCCGTAGCTCAGCGGTTAGAGCAGGGGACTCATAATCCCTTGGTCGTAGGTTCGATCCCTACCGGGCCTACTTGAATTCAGGTCGATTCTCGCAGGATTGAATAGAGTTCGACGTCCTCGAAGAGGCCCCATTTCTTCGCGTACTGCCGCAGGCGGCCCTCATGCGTCATGCCGGCTTTCTGCATCACGCGGCCAGACGCGGGATTGCGGCTGAAATGATTGGCCTCGATGCGATTGAGATCCAAGTCGCGAAATCCGAAGTCCATCAGCGCCCGGACCGCTTCGGTGCAGTAGCCCTGTCCCCAATACGGCCGCCCGATCCAATAGCCCAGCTCGGCGCGTTGGTCCTCACGGTTGATCCGCAGACCGATGGCGCCGACGAGCAACCCTCTGCCATCGCCGGGCTGCTTCAGTGTCACCGCAAAGACCACTTGCTCACCCCGCTCGAACCAGTCGCGATGGTTCGAGATCCACTTCTCGGCCATGCCATCCTCGAAGGGATGTGGAATGTTGAGCGCCGTGTCGGCCACCGCCCGATCGCCAGCCAGAAGCTGCACGCGCTCGGCGTCGGTCGTGCGAAAGGGACGGAGCAACAGGCGGTCGGATTCGAGCGTCGGTTGTTTGGCCATTGATACGGCGCGCTCCACGCTAGGAAGCGTATTCTTGAAAGGCCTCGGGCAGATAGTCGATCATGTCGCTGGCGATCATCGCCACTTGTCCGAGGTCTTCGGCGCAGAGGTCGCCCGCCCGGCCGTGCAGATGAACGCCGAGCCGTGCGGCGTCGAACGGATCGAGGCCTTGGCACAAGAGCGCCGCGATGAGGCCCGTGAGCACGTCGCCCATGCCGCCGGTGGCCATGCCCGGATTGCCGGTCGTGTT
>JBDKUC010000065.1:0-3614 GCA_039679885.1 Thermoguttaceae bacterium
GACGTGTGGGCGTTCGACGATCGCCTCAACGCGATGATGTACCGTCCCCCGAAGGCCGAGTCGCCGAAGGGCATGGACTGGGACGCATGGTGCGGCCCCGCACCGGTGTGCGATTATTACGCGGGCACTGCGGACCATAACGGCATGCATCCGCACGACTGGCACGCGTGGATCGGATACGGCAACGGCGCGATCGGCAACATGGGCACACACATCCTCGACCCTGCGTTCTGGGCGCTTCGCCTCGGCGAGGTCCATCCCACGAGCGTAGAGGCCACCGATCTCAAGTGGGGCGTGGCGGGAAGTTGGACTTGGCGCAACACGATCCACTGGCGCTTCCCTGCGCGCAAGGGAATGGACGCGATGACGCTGCATTGGTATGACGGCGTGAAAGACGGCATCCCATACGACAAGGCGCACGTGAACAAGATCGGCGTCTGTCTGAAGCGCGAATACCAGAACCTGCCGCCGATCATCGAGGAACTCGAGAAAAAACACGGCCAAAACCTGGGGCGCCTCGGCACGGTGTACGTGGGCGAGAACGGCGTCATGGCCATTGGCCCGCACGGCGACGGGCTCCAATTCCTCCCCAACGATCTGCGGAACAAACTCCCGAAGCCGCCGAAGACGATCCCGCGCGAGAAGGGCATGGACCATCAGCAGGATTGGCTGCGCGCGATCCGCAACCCGAACCGCCCGGCCGGCTGCAACTTCGATTATTCCGCGCCGCTCGCGACGACGGTGCTCCTCGGCAACGTGGCGGCCCGCGCGGGGCTCAAAAAACTCGAGTGGGACGGCACCACGATCACGAACGACGAGTCCGCCAGCGCGTTCCTCAAGACGACGTATCGGCCCGGCTGGGAAATAAAGGGTTGATCTGCGCGATCCGGCTAACCAGAGAGAGAAAGGGAATACCATGCAGAGACGGCATTTCATGTCATTGGGGTTGGCGAGCTTGGCGCTCTCGGGATGGGCGACGGGGGCGCCTAAGAAGGCTTCCACCGCCGTTGCAAAGGCGGACGGCGGCGGCGACAAACGGATGCGCGGCCCGTTCCCGATCCTCTCCACTCCATACAACGCGGACGGTAGCGTGGACTACGAGTCGCTCAAACGCGGCGTGCGCTTCACGGCGGACAGCGTGTGCCCGGGCGTGATTTGGTGTCAGTCGAACGACGCGGTCGACCTGTTGACCTTCGAGGAGAAGGTGAAGGGGTATGAGGCGTGCGCTGAGGCGATGCAGGGCGTCGCCTGCATGATGACGTTCGGCTGCAACGGCGTGGACACGGCGCAGATGCTCCGCGAGGCAGAGGCCGTCGAGACGATCGCAAAGAAGTACCCGCGGACGAACATCGCGATCATCACGCGCCCGCCGAGCAAGGGCAAGACGCTCGACGACGTGCGCGCCTACTACGAGGCGCTGGCGAAGGTGGCGAAGCGCCCGGTGATCATCCAGACGGTCGTGAACAACACGTGCCCGTCCCCGACGGTCGAGATGCTGATCGACCTCGCAAGGAAGTACCCGACGATTTACGGGTACATCAAGGAGGAGTCGGGCGGCCCGAAGGCGAACGACAACATGATCAAGGAGAACGCCGCGAAGCCGGTTATCCACACGGTGTTCAGCGCGTGGGGCGGTTGGCAGTGGCTCTACCAGAGCCGCCGCTGCGGATCGGAGGGGCTCGTCACGGAACGTTGCGCATACGCGCCGCTGCTCGGCTATATCTGGAAGCAGATGGAGAACAACGACCGCGACGGCAAGCTGACGCTCGCTTACGCGCTGCTCCGCCTCCTGATCGACCAGCGCGACTTTCCCGGCGGCCTGCGCGGGTATTCGCTTTATTACCTCCAGCGTCAGGGCGTGTTCAGAACCACGGTGTCGCGTGCCTACCTCAAGGCCGAGAAAAAGGAACAAGGCCTGGTGGCAGTCGGCGACGACACGAAGTGGAAACTCGAAGATATTACGCTCACGGACCTCCAGAAGGCCGAGCTCGACGAGTGCTATGACGATATGCTGCGCTTTGTGAAGGAAAACGGCTGAACGCCTCTGACGGCCGCGCGATGGCTTCGTCGATGGGCGTGCGAGCCTGTCGGCCGCGATCGACAACCGGGGTGTGAACGGCGTGAAAGTAGTTCCCGTAGAGCAACGTGTCGGGCGCGTTCGTGTACGAGTGGTCCGCGGATAAGCCATAATGCTGCCGCGTGCCGACGCCCGCAACGAGGCCGGCGGCCCGGCCTACCAGTTTCCCCCGAAGCATGCCCTGGCCCAGCTGGCGGCCACGGGCTGCTTTGGCGGCACCTACTACGCCGCGGCCGACGCCCAGCTCGACGCGTTTCGGACGCTCGTCGGTCAGGTCGACGACAACGTCTTCCTGGCCAAACTGGCCGTCTACGCCCGCCAACGGGCCTTCATGAAGGACATGCCGGCGGCGATCGTCGTGACCCTGGCCACGCGGGACACCCAGCTCATGCACCGCGTGTTCGATCGGGTCGTCGACAACGGCCGCGTCCTGCGCACCGTGTTCCAGATGGTCCGCTCGGGCCAGTTTGGCCGCAAGGGCCTGGGCAGCTCGCTCAAGCGGGCGTTCCAGCGGTGGCTCAACGGGGCGTCGGCCGAAAAGCTGCTGGCGGCCTCGATCGGTCACGATCCGTGCCTGCGCGACGTCCTGCGCCTGGCACGGCCGTCGCCCAAGGATAACCCGCGCCGGGCCCTGTTCGGCTGGCTGACCGACAAGCCGATCGAGCGTTGGGCCCCGGCTACCGAGGCCGATCTGCCGGAAGAAGTCCGCCGGCTGGTCGCTTACCGGCAGGCGGAGAGCGAGGAGGCCCAGGCCGAAATCGTCGCTGAGCTGTCGGTCCGCTGGGACCTGTTGGCCGATGCGGCCAAGGGGCCGGAGGTCTGGAAGGCGATTTGTCGGAAGATGGGGCCGCAGGCGCTGCGCATGAACCTCAACACGCTCGCCCGACACGAGGTCTTCGGCCCTGTTGCAAACACGGGCTGGACGGTCGGCCGGGCGCTCCGCGAGGCCCTGGGCTTCCAGGCGGCGTCGGCCGATGCCCGCATGGTGGACTACGTGGCCGGTCGGATCGCCGATGAGGAAGAGATCCACCGCTCGCGCCAGTTCCCCTACCAGTACCTGGCCGCCTACCTGAACGTTGACGAGTCGGTCCCGAAGAAGATCAAGACCGCCCTGCACAAGGCGGCCGAGATCGCCTGCGGCAACGTGCCGGAACTGCCGGGGCCGATCGTGATCGGGCTGGACACCTCGGGCTCGATGAGTTCGCCGGTCACGGGCAACCGTGGCCGGGGCGCGACGAGCAAGATCCGGTGCGTGGACGTCGCGGCGCTGGTTGCCGCGGCCATCCTCCGCCGCAATCCGGAGAGCGTCGTCATCCCGTTCGACACCGAGGCCTACGAGGCCTGCATTGACCCGAGCGATTCCGTCCTGAGCCTGGCCGAGCGCCTGGCTCGCTACGGAGGCGGCGGCACCGACTGCTCGCTGCCGCTTCAGGCGGCCAACACCAAGTACCGCCAGCGGCGGTTTGCCGGCTGCGTGCTCGTGAGCGACAACCAGAGCTGGGTCTGCCAGGGGCAGCCGTTTGCCCATGGCCGCCAG
>JBDKUC010000143.1:0-18366 GCA_039679885.1 Thermoguttaceae bacterium
GTGCAACGCACCACCCGATCCAGGTCCATGGCCGCCAACGCCGGGTCGTCGGCTCCGGCCACCGCTGCGCTGACGGCAATGCGAGTAAATCCGGCGGCCAGCACCTCGGCCACATTCTCCTGGCAAATGCCTCCGATGGCAAACGCGGGAAGCCGGATTTCCGCTGCCACCGCCCGGAGCAGCTCGACGCCGGGAAGGGCGGCGAACCTCTTCGTTCTGGAAGGAAACGTCGGCCCAACGCCAAGATAGCTGGCCCCATCGAGGACCGCCTGCCGCGCTTGTTCGATGCTGTGCGTCGAAACGCCGATCAACAAGTCGGGGCCCACGATCCGCCGGGCGTCCTTCACCGTCGCGTCATCCTGCCCGAGGTGCACGCCATCCGCGTCAGACAGTGCGGCCAGATCCGGCCGATCGTTGACAATAAACAGCGTCTGGCTGTTGTGAGTCGCCGCTCGAAGCTGTCGAGCGCGGCCGAGCAATTCCCGGTCAGGCAGCCGCTTGTCGCGAAGCTGAATGACGCCAACCTTCGCCTCGACCAAGGACCGAGCGAGCCGCTCGAACTCCTCGCGTGACGCTCGACCGTCGATCAAGACGCATAGCCGGGCGGACGCCAATCGCTCGGCGCCCTGACGCGTCACTTCCACCGCCCGCTGCAGCGTATACGTCTGATACCGCAACTGCTTGAAGACCTCGCCCAGCGAGCTAATCCCCTCGCCCTTTGGGCAAAGTCCCGGTTTCGAGGGCCGCACCAGCTTCCCAAACTCCTCCAGACTCCGAAGGGACTCCTGCAGCCGGGCGAAATTCGCGGCCAGCACATCCGCCGGTTCACGCCGACGTCGCTCTTGTTCGGTCGAGAGCGTCGTGCCAACGTCGGCCTGCGTCTCTCGGGCCGCCAACCGCTCGCCCGGCGAAACGCTTGCCAGGGCGTCGGCCAAGTCATGCCGCAACCGCTTGCAGAGATCAGTTAGGAAGCGATCGTCGAGCACGAAGCGGACATAATCCTCGATGACTCGCAACCCTTCGCGAGCCCGATTGCCTGCCGCATCGAAGACACGCAGCACGGCGGCGTCTGACCACTGCACGGCCGGCGTCTCGACGGGTTCGCGTCGTTCTCGCGGCAGGTCGGCTGCGGCTTCCAATTGAGTTGCACACCGGTCGTCTGGCTCGACTGAGTCAATTCCCTCACTCGGCTCGGCCGTTCCGTAGAGTCTGCGAATCTCCGTCTCCAACCGATCGGGATCGACGCCCTGCTGGCGGAGCCAAATGGCCACCTCGTGGTCTGCGGCGGCAAGTCCCAAAAGAAGATGCTCCGTGGCCAACTGGACTGGCCGACGATCGCCCGCCAGCCGGCAGACCGCCAGTCGGAGTGACATTTCGACGTCGGCATCCAGCGGATTGGATCGCACGCCGCCCTCGCCGGGGGGGCAACGTTCCTTAAGGCCCGGCCACCGCGTCTGGACGCTCGGGATTGTCACGCCGGCCTGGGCCAACATGACGGCCGCTCGACATTCGGGCTCACCCAGCAGCCCGAGCAATAGGGACTCGGCCGTCAATTCGTCATGGCCGTCCTGAGCGGACCATCGCGACGCATAAGCCAAGGCCCGTTCGGCCGCCTCGGTAAAAGAGAACTGCATCACCCTAGTGTCGCAAATCGGCATCGCTGCGGCAAGGTGCGCATCGCTCTCGCATCCGTTTCGCAACAGCCCGCTCCGCAAAGCCGGCGCCACCGTCATTCTCAGCGCAGCAGCCGACAATCATTCCGTCTAGCGTAGTGATTCAGTCTGTTGGGGATTTATGGGTGCCATGCTTGCTAAGCGAGCGCAGCGAGACAGCAAGCATGTTCGCCGTCGAATCATGCCCACGCAAGCGTGGGACATGGCACCCATTCGTCGGCGACGCCATTTTTGCCTCTCGCGTGAACGCAGAAGTGGCCCGCGGAGCCCGCGAACGGTGGATCGATGCTTGCCTTGATTCGCACGGTTTCGAGAGTTACAATCCCTTGGGCTTACCGGAGGCGAGAAGATGCGCAAGACGCCGTGGACCGCCTGTTTGTGGCCGGGTCTTCCGGCGATCTGGTCGCAAGGAAGTTGGTCTGGCCTTGCGTTGGCCGTCGGCGCGGCCGCGGCGTTTGACCTATTATTGTTGGTCAGCTTCGGCTGGACCGAACTGGTTAGCCAAAATTTTCGTAATATAGCGTGGGTGATTTTCGCGGGCGTTTGGATCGTCGCCGTCGCTTGGTCGTTCGAGCGGCGTCGGCGTCAAACGACCTCGAAGACGGCGACGGATGGCTTCTCGGCGGCAACGGAACACTACCTGAAAGGTGACTATTGTCAGGCGGAACAGGTCCTGGTCGGGCTGATTGGTCAGAATGCCCGCGACCTGGAAGCCCGGCTGATGCTGGCCACGCTGCTCCGGCGGAGCGGCCGGAGCGCCGAGGCGGCGGAGCAGCTCGACACGTTGTCGAGCTTCGAGGGTGCGGAAAAATGGAGCGTTGAGATCGAAGAGGAGCGACTCTTGCTTGCCGAGGCGACCCCCGCGGCGGCAACGGCCGCATAAGTTGTTTGGCGACCGCCCCACCGGCGGTTTCCGGGCGACCTGTTGAGTCAATGCGGCGCAGGCCGCTTTTCGGAACATTTCCGGAGGAATTCATGTACGAGCGATTTACGGACCGCGCCCGAAAGGTCATGCAATTGGCCAACCAAGAGGCCCAGCGGTTCAATCACGAATATATCGGCACCGAACACATCCTGCTTGGCCTGATCAAGGAAGGCAGCGGCGTGGCGGCCAACGTCCTGAAGAACCTCGACGTCGATCTCCGCAAGATCCGGCTCGAGGTCGAGAAGCTCGTCCAGAGCGGTCCCGACATGGTGACGATGGGCAAGCTGCCCCAGACGCCGCGCGCCAAGAAGGTCATCGAGTATTCGATGGAAGAGGCCCGCAACCTCAGCCACAACTACGTCGGCACCGAGCACATCCTCCTCGGGCTCTTGCGGGAGCAAGAGGGCGTCGCTGCCCAGGTCCTGATGAACCTTGGCCTGAAGCTCGACGAAGTCCGCGAGGAAGTGCTCAACCTGCTCGGCCACGGCATGGAAGGCCCCGAAGGCTCTGAGCGTCCCGGCGGAATTCCCTCGGGCGGTGGCAGCAGCAGCGGCGGCGGGGGCGAAGCGCCCCAGCGCGGCGGCAAGTCCAAAACGCCCGCCCTGGATAGCTTCGGTCGCGACCTGACCGAGCTGGCCCGGCAAGGCAAGCTGGACCCCGTGATCGGCCGCGAGAAGGAAATCGAGCGGACGATGCAGATCCTCGGTCGGCGCACGAAGAACAATCCCGTGTTGCTCGGCGAAGCGGGCGTTGGCAAGACGGCCATCGTCGAAGGCTTCGCTCAACGCGTGGTCGAGGGCAACGTCCCCGAGCTGCTCCTGGATCGCCGCATCGTCGTCCTGGACCTGGCCATGATGGTCGCCGGCACGAAGTATCGCGGCCAGTTCGAAGAGCGCATCAAGGCCGTGATGAACGAGGTCCGTCGCGCCAAGAACACGATCCTGTTCATCGACGAGTTGCACACGCTGGTCGGCGCCGGCGGGGCCGAAGGGGCCATCGACGCCAGCAACGTGTTGAAGCCGGCCCTGTCTCGCGGCGAGATCCAGTGCATCGGCGCCACGACGCTCGACGAGTACCGCAAGTACATCGAGAAGGACACGGCCCTGGATCGACGATTCCAGATGGTGATGGTCGAGCCGTCGAGCAAGCCTGAGGCGATCGAGATCCTCAAGGGCCTGCGCGACCGGTACGAGCAGCATCACCACGTTCGGATCACTGACGACGCCATCGCCTCGGCCGTCGAACTGTCGAGCCGTTACATCACCGGCCGCTGCCTGCCGGACAAGGCGATCGACGTGATCGACGAGGCCGGCGCGCGGGTGCATCTGAAGTCGATGACCCGTCCGCCAGACTTGAAGGAGATCGACGAGGCCGTCGAGAAGCTCAACAAGGAAAAGGAAGAGGCGGTCGCCAACCAGGATTTCGAGAAGGCCGCCGCCCTGCGCGATCAGGCCGACAAGCTGAAGAAGAAGAAGCAGACCATCACGCACCAGTGGCGTGAGAAGTCGCGTGAGACCGACGGCGTCGTCGACGAGGAAGTGATCGCCGAGGTGGTCTCGAAGATCACCGGCGTGCCGTTGACGCGCATGACGGTCGAGGACTCGATGCGCCTGATGAAGATGGAGGACGAGCTCCACAAGCGAGTCGTCAGCCAGGACGAGGCGATCAAGTCCATCAGCAAGGCGGTTCGCCGCAGCCGCAGCGGATTGAAAGACCCGAAGCGGCCGACCGGCTGCTTCGTCTTCGCCGGGCCCACCGGCGTCGGCAAGACGTTGCTGGCCAAGGCGCTGGCTGAGTTCATGTTCGGCGACGAGGACGCTCTCGTTCAGATCGACATGAGCGAGTACATGGAGAAGCACAACGTCAGCCGGCTCGTCGGGGCCCCGCCGGGCTACGTCGGCTACGAAGAAGGCGGTCAGTTGACCGAGAAGATTCGGCGCCGGCCGTACGCCGTGGTCCTGCTCGACGAAATCGAGAAGGCCCATCCGGACGTCTTCAATATGCTCCTGCAGGTGATGGAAGAGGGCCGGTTGACGGACAGCTTCGGCCGCAACGTCGACTTCCGCAACACGATCCTCATCATGACCACCAACGCCGGCGCGGATGCGATCAAGAACGAGGCGGCCTTCGGCTTCCAGAAGCCCGACGGCGACGCCTCGTACGAGAGCATGAAGTCTCGCGTGCAGGAACAGATCGAAAAGGTCTTCCGGCCCGAGTTCCTCAACCGCGTCGATGACGTGATCGTCTTCCGCCACCTGACGCAGGACGACCTGGGCGATGTGATCGAGATGGAGCTGAAAAAGGTCCGCGGCCGTCTCGAAGAGCGCGGCCTCAAGTTGGTGCTGTCGGCCGAGGCCAAGAAGTTCCTCGTCAAGAAGGGGAGCAACCTCGACTTCGGCGCCCGGCCGCTGCGTCGGGCGATCGAGAACTTCGTCGAGGACCCGCTGAGCGAGGAAATCCTCAAAGGCGAGTTCCAAGGCATGGACACCATCACCATCGAGGTCCGCGAAGTGGGCGACAAGAAGCAGCTCTACTTCCACGGCTCGACCGGCGAGCCCCAGGCCGAAGCCGGCGAACCCGTCGGCGCCGCCGCCGGCGGCTCGGAAGAGCCGCACGCCACGGCGACGTGAGCGGTTGTTCCGCGGACTCCCCTCTCCTTTTGGGAGAGGGGTATGGGGTGAGGGGTCGTACCTTGCTTCGCGGCAGTAGATTGTGTAGGGTGGATGGCATGAGCACCACCGAAGAAATCGAATCCGCCGTCTCTGGACTGCCGGCTGAGGAATTGCGCCGGTTTCGCCAGTGGTTCGAGCAATTCGACGCCGACTCCTGGGATAGGCAGTGGGCGGAAGACGTCGCCGCGGGGAGACTCGACCGTCTGGCCGACGAGGCGATCCGCGAGTTCCGCACAGGCCGGTGTACCGAGCTTTGAAGCACTTTGCCCCCGCTGCGTTTTGGCGACATTACCGCCGGCTTCCTGCGGCAATCCGTGACTTGGCCGACCGTTCCTTCGAATTGCTCAAGGCCGATCCCGCGCATCCGTCCCTACACTTCCAGCGGGCCGGTCGCCACTGGTCGGTACGAGTCGGAAAGAAATACCGCGCCCTCGCGGTGGAACAACCCGAGGGGTTAGTTTGGTTTTGGATCGGCCCTCACGCCGAGTACGACCGGCTGCTGCAGTCCTGACCGTTTCTGCTTCATCGGAGAACGGAGTCGCTGCGAGCGGTTGCCATGACCTAGAACGACATGATTTCGGTGGCTCATGCGGCGTAAGCGATTCCTTGCCGCTGGGCCCGACTGAATGCGCCGCGCGGTTTGGGCAGGGTGCTCCACGAAAGGTCCTCGCCGGGCAAAGCATGAAGATTCTCATCGTCGACGACGAGAAGATCAAACGGATCACGCTGGCCGACGATTTGGCCGCGCAGGGGCACGACGTCGCCACGGCCGGGGACGGCGAGGAAGCGCTCGAGAAGCTCGCCGCCGGACGGTTCGACGTGATCGTGACCGACCTGAAGATGCCGAAGCTCGACGGCATCGAACTGCTGAAGCGAATCAAGCAGGGCCCCCAGGCTGACGCCGAGGTCATCATGATGACCGCCTACGGCAGCATTCCCGTCGCCGTCGAGGCGGTCAAGCTCGGCGCGATGGATTTCCTCACCAAGCCCTTCCGCAACGAGGACATCTTTCCGCTCTTGGCCCGCATCGAGCGAGAGCGAGGGTCCGTCGCCGAGGGCGGGCGGCCGGCGGCGACCGAAGGCATTGCCGAGGCGATCGTCGCCCAGTCGGTCGCCATGGACCGCGTCAAGCGCATGGTCGAGATCGCCGCCAAGACGGACGCCAACGTGCTGCTTTGCGGAGAGACGGGCGTCGGCAAAGACCTGCTGGCCGCAACGATCCACCGCAACTCTCACCGCCACGCGTTCCCCTACGTCAAGGTCGGCTGCACGCTCTTCCCGCCTCAACTGATCGAGAGCGAGCTGTACGGCCACGAAAAGGGCTCGTTCACCGGCGCCGAGCAACAGCGTCGCGGCCGCTTCGACATGGCCGAGCATGGCACGCTCTATCTCGACGACGTTGACGACATTCCGCTGGAGCAGCAGCCGAAGCTCCTTCGCGCAATCGAGGAAAAGGTCTTTGAACGCGTCGGCGGCTCGACGCTCATCAAGGCCGATGTGCGGATCATCGCCTCGACGAAGCGAAACCTGCTCGATTTGATCGGCGAAGGCGCCTTTCGAGAAGACCTCTACTATCGGCTCGATGTCCTGCGGATCAACGTCCCGCCGCTCCGCGAACGAATGGACGACGTCCCGCTGCTGGCCGAACACCTTTTGCGGCGGATCGCCGCCGATCGGCCTTGCCAGATCGCCCCCGCCGTCGTGGCCCGATTGCAGCATCACAATTGGCCGGGCAATGTCCGCGAGCTGTACCACACGCTGGAGCGGGCCTATCTGATCGGCGGCGGCAACATCACCTCGGAGGTGCTCGCGACGGAAATGGCCGGCCCCGACACCAATCAGCGATTGCCGGTCGGCGGTTTTCAGGCCGCCATCGAACATGCCGAGAAACAACTCCTGCAAGACGCGCTGCGCAACTCGGGCGGCAACAAGACCGCCGCCGCCGCCGCGCTGGGCATGAAGCCGTCGACGTTCCGCGACAAGCTGGCCAAGCACGGCCTCGGCTGACCGCTCAGACGTTTTTCAGCGCCGGGCAAGCATCGAACCACTCGCGATACTGCCGGCACATCCATTCGACCGAGTTGGGCGGGCCCCAGCCGCCGGCCTCGTACAACGCCAGCGGCGGCCAGCCCGGTTTTTGCCATCCGCGCTGAATCGGGTCGATGATCGACCACGCCAGCTCGACCTCGTCGGCCCGCGAGAAAAGGCTCGCGTCGCCGTTCATCACGTCGAGCAGCAGCCGCTGATAGGCCTCGGGCATCGGCTCGGCGAACTTATCGCGGAAATTGAAGCCCAGCTCCGTGAGCCGCAGTTGCATGCCGGCGTCGGGCACCTTCGTCTGGAAGTGGAGTTGGATTCCCTCGGCCGGTTGCACCTGAATGACCAGCCGGTTCGACTCGAACGCCCCGCGCGGCCCACCCTCGAACATCATGTGCGGCGCTTGACGAAACTGAATCACGATCTGCGTCGTACGGCACGACATGGCCTTGCCGCTCCGCAGCAGAAACGGCACGCCCTGCCATCGCCAATTCTCCACGTGCAGCTTGATCGCGGCGAACGTGGCCGTTTGGCTATCTGGCGGCACGCCCGGCTCGTCTCGATACTTGCGGTACTGTCCGCGAACGGTGTCCGTGAACACCTCTTCCGGCTTCATCGCGCGGACGGAGCGGAGGACCTTGACCTTCTCGTCGCGGATCGCTTCGGCCTCGAATCGGGCAGGGGCCTCCATGGCCGTGAAAGTCATCAACTGCAGCAGGTGGCTTTGGAACATGTCGCGCAGCACGCCGACGGAATCGTAGTAGGCCGCGCGATGTCCAACGGTCAGGTCCTCGGCCGCCGTGATTTGCACGTGGTCGATGTAGTTGCGGTTCCAGATCGGCTCGAAGACGGCATTGGCGAACCGCAGCACCAAAACGTTTTGCACCGTCTCTTTGCCGAGGTAGTGATCGATGCGATAGACCTGATGCTCGGCGAAGACCTCGTGGACCTGTTGGTTCAGCAACCGGGCGGAGTTCAGGTCGGTGCCGAACGGCTTTTCGATGACCAGGCGGCGCGGCCCGCGGTCCTCGTGGGCAAGCCCCGCCGCGCCGAGCTGCGCGACCACCGGTGCGTACAGTTGCGGAGCGATCGAAAGGTAGTAGACCCGCGTCGCCTCGCCGCCGTGGGGCAGGTTGTCAACCTGCCGCCCCGCCTCGAGTTCTGTAAGAAACTGTCCCAGCGGCGGGAAATCGGCCGGATTGCCGACGTCGCCCGGATGATAGTAGATCGCCGGGGCGAACGTCCGCCATGCGGCCGCGTCAAAGTCCTTGCCCAGGTAGGCCGCCGTGGTTTCGGCCAGCTTGTCGCGCCACGCGTCGCTGGTGAATTTCGTCCGCGAAAAGCCGACAATTCGCGTATCCGAGGGCAGCCGCTTCTTGCGGTGCAACTCGTACAGGGCGGGAATCAGCTTCCGGCTCGTCAAATCGCCAGAAGCGCCGAAGATGACGATCGTGTGGGCCATGTGCATTCCTTCCTCACGATTCGGGACTCCGCCGCGAAATTATAACACGGTGCAGAAGCGGGATTAGTCCTCGGCAGTACGGTACGTGTATCTACATCACAACGCATCCGTTATGACATCGCCGACTCATGTATCCGGCGATCCCAGCCGTTCTCGCAGTCGCCGTGCTCCGTAGTCTCCACGGGTGCAGAACTTGCAGGTGCAGAACGGTGGCTTCCCCTTGGCGCTCGGGTGAAATCTCCAACCGATAACCTGCTGCAGCTTCCGAACACGATGAATCTCGCTTACGTTGATGCGGCGCGGAATGACCACTTCCCAACCGTTTGCATCCTCTGCAGACATGAACTCGCTCACGGCTTCAGATGCGGACATCCAGACATGGACTTGATTGAAATGACCTACCCATACACGTTCGCTGTCCGGAATGCGGAAGTAGATGGCAGCGATAGGACCCCGACCGCGTCTCTTCAATTCCCTGAGCCACTGATGGGAGATGTAGAAACTACGGGTGACGGGAACGGCAAACACGCCACCGGGAAAGTCGCCGGCCGCCTTGCGTAAGCGGTTAATGCCATTCCGCCGGATCAGGGCTGTTCTCGATTCTGGCGCCAGATGTACAAACATCGCCATTACTGACCTCGTGGTCGCACACAATCACATTGGCATCAAAACCACGCTGCCGTAAAGCCGCCGTCAACGTTAATGGCGGCGCCGGTCATGAAGCTGCCGGCCTTCGGCGAAACCAAGAGCAACAGCGCGCCGATCAGTTCCTCGGGCTCGCCAAATCGCTTCATCGGCGTGTGACGCATGATGCTGTCGATCCGTTCCTCGCTCAGCAGCTTTCGGTTCTGCTCGGCGGGGAAGAAGCCGGGACAGATCGCGTTGACGCGAACCCCTTGCGTGCCGAACTCCTGGGCGACGTTCCGCGTCAGGTTCAGCACGCCGGCCTTCGACGCGGCGTAGGCGAACACCCGCGACAACGGCAGATGGGAGTTGACGCTGCCGATGTTGACGATCGAGCCGCCGCCCGCTTTGACCATGTGGCCGGCGAACACCTGGCACGCCTGGAAGACGGCCTTGAGGTTGATCGTCAGGATGCGGTCCCAATCGGCGTCGGTGGCTTCGAGGAACGAGCTGCCGGCATTGACGCCCGCCGCGTTGACGAGGATGTCGGCCCGACCGGTCTGTTGCAGGGTCTCCTGCAACAGGTGTTCGATCGAATCACGTTTGGTGACATCGACCGTCACGAAGCTGGCCTTCCCGCCGAGGGCGTTCAAGGCTTCGACGCGCGTCTTGCAGCCTGCTTCGGTCAGATCGGCGACGACGACATGCGCCCCCGCCTGGACGAGGCCCGCGCAGAGCGCTCCGCCCAGCACGCCCGCTCCGCCGATCACGACGGCGGTTTGACCAGTGAGCCCGTAAAGATCTTCAAGATAACTAGCCGACATTCGAGAACCTCATCATCGTTGCCAACGAGAAATCACCACGGAGACATGGAGGTCGCGGAGAGGAACTGGGAGTCAGGCGTCAGAAATGCCTCGGCCAAACGTAGGCTTTGACCGGCCGGCGTTATGCTAAAGCATAACCTACGCTCTGCGGGTTCACTCCGTGTCCTCCGTGCCTCCGTGGTGCATTTGATTGTGTTGCCTTCTCAGGCCGGCGGCTGTTTCCGCAGCCGGAGCCAATCGCTGTGGAAAACGCCCTCCCGGTCGATTCGATTATACGTGTGCGCGCCGAAATAGTCCCGCTGGGCCTGCAACAAGTTGGCCGGGAGCCGCTCGGAGCGATAGCCGTCGTAATAGGCCAGAGCCGAACTGATGCCTGGCGTCGGGATGCCGAGCCGCACGGCCGTCGTGACGACGTTCCGCCACGAGGTCTGCGCTTTCCGCACGGCCGTCTTGAAGTAGGGGGCCAGAAGCAGGTTCTCAGGCGGATTCTTCGCGTCGAACGCCTCTTTGATCCGTTCGAGGAACACGGCCCGGATGATGCACCCGCCGCGCCAGAGCAGCGCGATCTCGCCGAACTTCAGCGGCCAGTTGTACTCCTTCGCCGCCGCCTGCATCTGCACGTACCCCTGGGCGTAGCTGCAAATCTTGGAGGCGTAGAGGGCCTGGCGAACCTGCTCGATGAACTTCGTCCGGTCGCCGCGGAACTTGCCGGTCGGACCCTTGAGCACCTTGCTCGCTCGGACACGCGGCTCTTTCATCGCCGACAGGCATCGGGCGTAGACGGCCTCGGTCACCAGCGTGCTCGGCACGCCCAGATCGAGGGCCAGTTGGCTCATCCACTTGCCGGTGCCCTTCGCCCCGGCCGTGTCGAGGATCATGTCGACCAGATAGCCGTCGGTCTCCTGATCCTTGACGCTGAAGATGTCGCGGGTGATCTCGATCAGGTAGCTGTTCAGATCGCCTTCGTACCACTGCTGAAAGACGTCGTAGAGTTCGTCGTTCGTCAGGCCGGCGGCCGTCTTGAGCATCCAATAGGCCTCGCAGATCAACTGCATGTCGCCATACTCGATGCCGTTGTGGACCATCTTGACGTAATGCCCGGCCCCGCGCGGACCGACCCATTCGCAGCAGGGAATGTCGCCGTTCGGCCCGACCTTGGCTGCAATCGCCTGGAAGATCGGCTTGACCAGCGGCCACGCGGCCTCGCTTCCGCCGGGCATCATGCTCGGGCCCTTCAGCGCGCCTTCCTCGCCGCCCGAAACGCCGGTGCCGATGTAGAGCAGGCCCTTCGACTCGACGTACTTCGTCCGCCGCTCGGTCTCGCTGAAGAGCGTGTTGCCGCCGTCGATAATCACGTCGCCGGGCTGGAGGAGCGGAATGAGCTTCTCGATGAACTCGTCAACGGCCGGTCCGGCCTTGACCATCAGCATCACCTTGCGGGGCGTGCTCAAGCTGCCGACCAGCTCTTCGAGCGAATGGCAGCCGACGAAGTTCTTGCCCTTCGCCCGGCCGGCCAGCAGGTCGTCGACTTTGCTTGTGGTGCGGTTGTAGACCGCGATCCGAAAACCCCGGCTTTCAATGTTCAGGGCCAAGTTTTCGCCCATCACCGCCAGGCCGATCAGTCCGATGTCGCAATTGGGGGTCATAAGTAGACTCTTGTCTCGTTCGAAATATCGGTTGTTATGCGTAGTAGTACGCGGCAACCCAGGGATACCGATGTCCTTTTCTCAGACACCATGCATTGAAATCGTCGCTGCCTTCCTCCTTGAAAGCAATCCAATCGTGTAGCAGTTGTTGGTGCTGCCTCAATTCCATCTCCAGCGATTCACGGCGGTCGCTGTCCTCGATCTCGCCGATGTGGCTTTTCGCCTCCTCCGCAGTCTTCGTCGCTTCCGTTTCGCTTCCAATAAAGAACTCCGGCAAGTGGTGCGTGGCGTACCACAGGTCGTAAAGGCAGTTTTCAGCGAGGGCAATTCGCGCGCGTTGGTTATGCGGGTTGATCTCGATGGCTCGATAGTAGCCATTTGGTTCGACTAAGTACTGCGCGCGCAGTGCATTTGCTTCGTCGCTACTCGGCTCTTGACGTTGCCACTCGTCGAAGAACGGTGCGAACAGCGTGGTCTTCAATGGATTCGGATAGAGAACACCGGTATCGCACGTTTTCTCTATTTTCGCGCACAGCCAAAAGATGAACTCTCGCTGCTTCGAAAACTCCCACCGCGTTGCTTCAGAAAGGAACGCCTGCAAGTGCACAAACGCCTCTTTCCGCAGCCCCTGTTCCCGGAGTCGGCAATATATTGCGAATTCCTGCCATTGAGACACCCGCTCCGCTTCGCTGGCGACCGCTAGATAAACGGCATTCTGATCCTGGCGGTTCATTTCGGTGCAACACGTTTACGCCGGGTCGAACGTGTAATGGCTATCTTGTTTCCCTGTCACGCCCGTTCACGGGCGTCCTGCTTGGCGATGGCGTTTGCCGTGCGATGCGGCCCGTGAACGGGCCTGACCGTCGCTATTCTCTCCTATGCCGCCCCCGGCGTAAACGCCGGGGCTAAACCGCCTGGGGCGGAAACGCCCGTAAACGGGCGTACCCATCCAACAGCTCGATGATCGGCGCTGGGCTATGTGCGTCACCTCGTACGAAAACTTGCGGCGGCGGCGGAAAGCACCGCCAGCGACTTCGCATGATCCGGCTCATGGTCAACCGCAACGATGACAATGGCCGCATCGGGGGTCATGCCGACCCAGGCAACCGCGTGCTGAGTATACGACTTTCCGCTGAGAACGATGTTGCCGGTGAAGCCCGACTTGATGAATGGAATCCCTGCGATCTTTCCACTTTCGGCGGGACTCTCCTCATGAAGGGGCCTGAGGAAATCCGCGAACCAACGGGACTCCTGATCCAACGACGCGGTGGCCGGGTCCAGGGACGGCTTCTTCCGGAGCAACACCATCAAGCGAGCCGGTTCAGTTTGATCGGGTCTCGACGACTGTTTCCATGTCCAACTCAGTTTCCCCGGCCTCTGTTCGAGACGCTTGAGCTCCGGCTCATATCCCCTCGGCACCCGAATCTGAAATTCGTCTACATCTTGATACGGTCCAAGCTCTCCGAGGCGAGCCCCGTCGGGCTTCCACGCAGGTGACGTGTCATCGTTCGCGACCGATCGTGGCGCTGGATGCGCCGTTTTGGCGGGAGAGCTCAACCGGGGATCGCGATCCCCACAACCAGACTCACTCAGCAACACAAACGCAGACACGATCACAAGCCAGCAGGGCACTCTGAACGCGTGCATGTGTGGGGCTCCCTTTGTGGTAAGTCAAGTGTTCCGCATATCATATCCTGCGATCACTCCACCCGCCAGGGCGGCTCGGCCGGCAGACGCCGCTCGAACTCGGCCAACAGCTCCTCCTGGTACTTGCCGGCGAACGTGCCCGCGAGGAACCGTTCGATCCCTTCCTCGTAGAACCGCCGCCAACTGGCCTCTTCGGCCCCGGGGTTGATCGGAAAGAACAACACATGATTGGCCACGGCCGCTTGATGATCGCCCGGCGCGTCGCCGATCATTAGCGCGTGATTCGCCGGATACTTGGCCGCGTGGGCGAGCGACTCCTTCTTCGTGCCAAGCTCTTGGCCGCAGATGGCCACGGTGTATCGCGACAGGTCGTGCTCGTCCCATTCCCGCTGCAACGCTTCGTGCGGCGTGGCCGAGACCACGAGCACGTCGGCCTGCTGGCTGAGCTTCTCCAAGCTCTCGCGGACCAGCGGAAACGGCGGCACGCCGCGGACCATGTGCGTGATCGACGTATTGATCGCCTTCGACCATGTGAGCGTGTGTTTCAGGCCCGGATCGCCCGTCCGCTCGACCTCTTTTTCCAAGGCCGGGTTGCCGAGCTTCGTCTCCCGTTTCATCCAGTCGCGGAGCGATTGCGGAATCTCGGCCCGGACGCCGCGGGCCTTGACCTCCGGCCGCCGATTCGTCAGTTCCAAGGCTTCGATCAACGCGGGAAAGCGGTTGATCCCCCGGCTCCGCGAGTAGAGGTTCACGAACTCGGCCGCCTCGCGAGCGTAACGGCTGACGCCCTGCAGGCCCCAGTAGTTGATCGTGTTCGGGATGAAGCACTCCTTGTGCTTCAGCTCCATCGTGTCGAACGCGCAGCCGTCCGAGTCAATGCCAACGAGATAGTCGTGCTTGGGTGTGAAATCCATGGCGTAAGTCAAATGCACTGCTGAGGAACACTAATCGCCGCCAATCGACGCTAATGAAAACAATGTGTGCAGATCAGCGAAGATCAGCGTTCCTCTGTCTGTCTTCGATCGAGTCATTTTCGATCCGCTTGCAAAACGTATTTCGGCAGCTTTTGCTCTGCGTAGATCGGCTCGAAGCGGGTCATCCGCTGCCGGCCGTCGATCATCGGCAGGCGGATCATCTCCTCGCCGACCAACGGCTTGGCGTAACGGATGAAATCGTCGGTCACGTCGCAGCCGTTCGGCGCGATCCATTGCTTCGGGAACGTCCGCTCGCTGTTGGCCACGTCGACCAACGGCGACTTCTCGTAGCGAACGCTGTAGCCAGGCCCCGGGTTGCGAAGAATCGTCGCCATGAAACCGCTCTCGCCGGCCGCGGCCAATTCGACGGCCTTCCGCCCGACGTTGTACGCCTCGTCCAAGTCGACCGACGACGCGAAGGCGATCGAACGCCGCTGGTCCGTGCCGGGAATGTCCGCCCTGGCCACTCCTTTGCACGCTAAGCCGTGCTCGTTCAGGTAGCTCACGACCGCCTGCGCCGCGGTCGACTTCGCCGAGCCGAACGCCGCGTGGCCGAAGGCGTCTTTCACTTCAGTGGCCGGTTGAGAACCTGCCCCGCAATGAACGTCGAAGCCTTCGCTGATGACCACCATGCAGCGGCCGTGACGTCGCAACCGATCGTTGACCTCGTCGGCCAACTGCTCCAAGCTGCAAGGGCCTTCGGCCAGATAGATCGCCAGCGGCATTTCGCGCTGCGGGTCGGCCAGCCGCGCGGCCGCGGGGATGAAGCCGATCTTGCGCCCCATCGCCTGCATCACCAACACCGGGTCCGCAGGGCAACTGCCCGAGTTTTCCTCGTTCGCCGTCTGGACGTATTGCATCCAGTAGCGAGCCACCGACCCATAGCCCGGCGTGTGGTCAATCAGCCGGAAGTCGCTGTCGCCAACGTCGTTGTCGATCGTCTTCGGAACGCCGACGGCGACCAGGTCCAGCCCGCGATCGTGCGCGAGCTGGGCAATCTTGTTGGCCGTGTCCATCGAGTCGTTGCCGCCGATGTAGAGCAGATAGCCAATCTGATGCGCCCGAAAGACCTCGATCACCCGCTCGAAGTCCTCGTTCTGGTGCGACTTGAGCTTGTAGCGGCACGTGCCGATCGAGCCGGCGGCCGGCGTGAACCGCAGCAAGGCCACCTCTTCGGGCAGTTGCGCCGTCAGATCCAGAAGCTCCTCTTTCAGCACGCCCTCGATGCCATGCCGGGCGCCGTAGACGTTGCCGATGGCCGGGAAGTCCCGTGCCGCCTCGATGATGCCCCGCAGACTGCTATTGATGACCGGCGTTGGCCCGCCGCTTTGAGCAACTACCAGATGCCGCGCAACACCCATGACACTCACCTGAACGTGGGGCAGCCTGTTAAGCTGCTAAAACCTTGTGGAGCAGGTTGTTAACCTGCCAATGCTTTCGTGGGGCAGGTTGTCAACCTGCCAACGCTTTCGTGGAGCAGGTTGTCAACCTGCTAGGGCACTGTGGGGCAGGTTGTTAACCTGCCGCCGGAGCAGCAACCGGCCTGGAGCCCAAAGTGTCATCCTGCCCCGACCAAAAGCCAGAAAGGGCCGATTGTACCGTCCCCGCGGGGTGGTGGCAAGAAGCGCCAGTCCTCGATCGCTAGGCCGCAATGGCCCTGGCGATGGGCAGTGGATCGCTCAGAACGTCGCGAACCGCCATGGTGACGACCTGGTCAATGCCGGCCGCCAGCACCCGGTCGCGCATCGACGTTCGCAGGCAATGGCGTTCGAGGAGCCGGTCCGCCTCAAATTCGACGAGGCTGGTGGCCTGTGCCCTGGCATATCCCCGCAGCTCGGCCGGACTCATCCCGTCCGCGACCGGCCGCAGACGCCGCCAAAGATCGGCGCGGCATTGCCTTGCAATTTCCCCCCCGGCTTGGTCGGCCGTGCGAGCCCGACGCCAGGGAAAAAGCCGAAAAGAGACGTTCTCAGGCAGGAACTTTGCGTCCATGGGCGTTCTTCGAGAGGAGAGAAGGAGGCGAAACGGCGCGCTATTGAAATCGGGCGCAGCGGCTGGAATCTTCAGCCGAAAACCAAGAACCGCCGGAACTGGGCGTTTCGCCCCGTCGGCAGGGTTGGCAGCCTGCCTAGCCGGCAATTACCACCGCAGGGTGGGTCGACGTCGCAAGCACATGGTGGGGCTTCGCAAACCAACCAACGGTGATTCGCGCTCTGTCGATTTGCAGAACGAGTTGCCGCGACGAGCCCCACCACCGCCTTGGTTTGCTTGACCCACCCTACGCTTGGTCAGAAATGCGGACTGGGTCTTCCCGTGGGGCAAGGTTGTCAACCTGCCGAAACCACGTAAGGCAGCTTGTCATCCTGTCATCTGGCCATCAGCAGCAAGAACTGCGGCCCCTCTTCCCGCGAGGGCGGAGGTCTGTTATCATCCTACAACCTTGGCCGACTTTGACGATTTCGTCGGATTTGATAAGAGTTCGGCCAAGGCTCCGTCCGATATCAATAGCCGATCATCAAGGCGCCGTAGCCAAGTGGCTAAGGCAGCGGATTGCAAATCCGCCATCGTGGGTCCGACTCCCACCGGCGCCTCTTCTCGCCGGCAGCCGCCAAAGGTTGCCGGCCTTTCTCATTTCTTGACAGGCTAAGGACTTGCGGATTGCCTACTTCGTCGGTCGAGTTACTGACCGTCTCGCCATCCCTCGCCACGTTTTGCAACGCTTCGCCGTCCAACTGCCCCCAAATATGCCCCTCACTTTTTCCGGCGCTCGGCGGGGCCTCGGGGATCGGTCGGGCATCGTCCGTCCCGGTTGCCGCCAGGGTTTGGGCCTCGGGCTCGGGGCTTACCGGCTTGACGCTCGGCAGCGCGTCCAAAGCCCCTTTGGAGGTCATGTAACCGGGCGTGGGAGTAACGGCCGATCGTCAGGCTGGGGCTACTGTGTCGGGCAAGCTCTTGGCACGTCTTGACCGACGCGCCGCCGGCCACGATGCCCGAGACGTAAGTATGCCGCGTGGCGTGGAAGTCGGCCACGTCGCCGGCCGCGTTGCGATAGGCCAGGAAGTCCGACTTCTCCCGCGCCTCCCGCTCCTTCCCTTCCGGCACTTCCTTAATCCACTCGGCTCGGGCCGCCGCCAGGTCGCTCCGCAGCATCCGGGCCGTGTCGCCAGGCAGCCGGGCGAATAGCCGCTCATCCTCGGGCCGCCCTTCCAGCCAGGGCCGCAACAGGTCGGCTAAGTCATGCCGGATCGGTTGCCGATCCTCCCGCCGTCGTTTCGAGTGTGCCGCGGCGACTGTCACCGTGGGCGGATCGCTGGCGAGGTCGAACGACGTCGAGGTCAGGCTCCGCAGCTCCCCAGCCCGGAACCCCGTACCCAACGCCAGCCGGTAGACCATCGCACGATCGGCGCCGGGCATGTTATGCTCGGGCCGCGTCCGCTTCTCTGCGGTCGTCAGCAGCCAGGATACTTCCTCGGGCGACAACTCGCGCCGGACGTGCCGCAAGTCGGTCTCTTCGTTGAACGATTCGAGGGCGCAGAGCGGATCATCGGCTCGCCGCTTGTGCCGCCACAGCCAGCGGGAAAAGCTCTTGATCGACCGCAGATAGGAATTGCAGGTCCGCAACGCCGTCCCGCTGCCGCGTAGCTCGCCAATCGTTGCCAACACCGCCGGGCCGGTCACGTCCGCAACCGACTTGGCGCCGCACTTGTCGACCACCCATCGAACATGCCCGCACGTCATGCGAACATGCTTAGCGGTATTCCCCTTGTCGGTCAGGAACCGCTCAAAGTCGGTTACGTGGTCAGCCAACGGCCGCCGCGCCTGTTGGGCCATTCGCTCTTGGGCCGGGTCAATGAGGCCCTCCCGCCGATTCATGGCGCCCGT
>JBDKUC010000069.1:0-5722 GCA_039679885.1 Thermoguttaceae bacterium
TGGGTGCCATGCTTGCTAAGCGAGCGCAGCGAGACAGCAAGCATGTTTGCCGCTCCTCATGCCCACGACAAGCGTGGGACATGGCACGCCGACCTCTCCGTCTTCCGCATGGCCGCAGGCCGAAGGGGCAATCACGCCGCTGAGTGAGCCATAGCGACCAAAGTATCAAGAGGAAGCGGCGTTGATTGTTGTGACGCCGACCGTGTAGCCAAGCCCGTGATATTCCAGACCATACTCTCGGCCCTGGGTTAACCAGACCAGTGATCCGAGTGTGCGCAGACGCTAATCATGAAGATGCGAATCGGATCACGGCCGGCCGCCAGATGATCGGCGTCTACTGACGCCGCCCGCAAAACGCGTTCGCCAACGAGGGCGAACGGCAAGGTCACGATCGGAATGGCGAGGCCGAAACCAATCCACTTGCCGAATCCCAGCATGCAGGCCCCGATCGTCATCAGGAATAGCAAACCGGCAAGACTATATTGAAAGCGGTTGGCCGTTGGGTGACTCGGACATTGTACCGCCTGACAATTGACCGCGAAATGAGCCTCAGGGAGCCCGAGTGTTTCCCTACGCTCCTACGTCCCCTTCGAAAAACTGCCCTTGACGCCTTACGGTGGCGGCCCTATTCTCCCCCGATTTGAGGACTGCCATGCCAATGCTAATGACGACAGAACAGAATGAATGGTTCCAAAGGATGCGCGGCGAGTGGTTGCGCGTGATGCGGCCCCTCGAGGGCTACGGTCCGAGCTCTCTCTTCCCTCGCTTGCGGATTCTCCCGGCAGAGAATCTGGCCGAATGCCAACTTCTTCCGAGTCGTGAGCATCTGTTCGAAAAGCTGCCGAAGGGCGGCAAAGTCATCGAGGTGGGGACTCAGGAGGGGCTGTTCGCGCGATTCATCCTGGATCACTGTCAGCCGGACGAATTGCATCTGATCGACATCGACCTTAAGCCGTTGTATGACGTCGGCGACAAGGGGTTGCTCGAAAAAGCGAAGGCTCATGAGGGCGATTCGTCCGCTATTCTCGGGACATTTCCCGACGGGTACTTCGACTGGGTCTATATCGACGGAGACCACAGTTACGAAGGCGTTCAGCGCGACGCGGAGGTTGCCAGGCTGAAAGTCCGGCCGGGTGGACTGTTGATCTTTCACGATTTCACGATGTGGAGCCCGGCCGAGTGCATTGACTACGGAATACCGCATGTCGTATGCGAATTGAGCGTCAACTTCGGCTGGAAGTTCGTCTATTTCGCCTTGGATCCGCTTATGTACTGCGCCGTCGCACTGCGACGGCCTGAATGAGGAGGGCCTTTCGGACTATGGTGAGACTGGCAACGTTGTCCGGAGTCGAGGATCCGCTGCGGTTCACGCCGGAATACAACTTTGGCGCCGGTGGCCAGGCGAGGCTTCTAGCCGAGACTACGCCCGACTACTCTGACGCAGGCATTGTCTGGCAGCAAGACGTGTATTCCTTCGCCAGGGGGCTGGCCGACAGCCGCCAGGTCCGACGCGTCGTCGAACTGGGATGCGGGGCAGGGCAGAAGTTCGTCCGCCTATTTCGGGATGCCAGTGCAGCGCTCTTTCAGGTCGATCACTGCGACCAGCGCGAGCGACCCAGCGATCCAGAAGCGTTTGCGGCGGTGACGTTTTATCAGGCGAATTTCGAGGACTACCCCGACCTCGAAATGCTGGAGGAGCGGCTCGCTTCCGCGGAAACGACTCTCTTCATCCTCTCCGACGTGATCGAGCATCTCCACGATCCGCGGCCGGTGTTGCGGTTCCTTCGGACCCTGTTGAAGCGCAACCCGAACAATCGGCTCGTCATTTCGACGCCAGACCGGGAGCAGATCGACGGCCGCGGCGCAAATCGCGTTCCTGACAACCGCCGGCACGTTCGCCAGTGGACACTCAACGAGTTTGGTCTGTCGCTAATGAGCGCCGGGTTCGCCGTTTCTCAGATCGGCCATGTCAAGGCGAATGAATATGACGATGCTTACAGTACCATCCTGGCGGAAATCCGTTGTGAGGAGGCCGACTACAAAGCGTTCCTTCAGCGACACGGGCTGCCGCCGCAACGCAGCCACTTGGTGATCACGACCGAGCACTCTGCCGCGTTGCGTACGGGCGGAATCGGCACCTACCACGCTCGCGTGAGCGAGGTCGCCGACGAGCCTCCGCTGGTCCTGATGGTCGGCGCTCACGGTTTGCCCGACGACTGGCATCGCTTCGTCCAAGCGAAGGGACTGCTGCACGTGGCGGCGATTTGCGGTCGTCCAACGGCTCCCTGTCGCGACATTGCGGCAATCGACTTCGACGAGATCCTGCGGGCGGTTGTTCAATTGGTCTTCCTCTACGACGGGATGCGGTTGATCGAGTATCAAGACTACCTGGGCATTGGCTTCCGGGTCGCGCAGGCGAAGCGGGCCAGGTTGTTGCCGTCCCGAACGACGGTGTTGGCTTACGCCCATGGCTCGCACTTCTATCTCGATCATGCCGCCGACACGCCGGACCCCTATCGCGATCAACAGGTCGATCTCCGTGAGCGAACCAGCCTGGAACTGGCCGACGTCGTCTGGTTTCCTTCCGAGTTTCTACGCGACTTGTACGTGAACAAGCAGGGCCTGCATTTGCGGGCCGCCGACATTCAAGCGTACCCAATTCGCCTGGGTGCGACGTCGAAGCGCCATGCGGCTTTCGGGCCGATCACCACGTTGGTGTTCTATGGGAAAGCCACTCCGCAGAAAGGCTATCCTGAGTTTTGCGAGGCTGTGTTGAAGCTGTTCTCGGAGGCGGAGTATGCTTCACTCCGCCCGCAAATCAGCCGGATCGTTCTCATGGGAGTGGAGAATCCCGATCCGCGGATCCTCGCGCTGCCGGGCGTGAAGGTCGAGTGGGGAGTGTGGCGTTGGGATATCGCGTACAGCATGCTCGAATCGTTGGCGCCGCACGCCCTCGTCGTCCTGCCGTATCGGGCCGATAACCACCCCCTCTCCATCTTTGAGGTCGTCGACGCCGAATGCCAATTGTTGACGTTTGCCGCAGGCGGAGTCCCGGAGGTGCTGCCCGAGTCGCTGCACGACCGTCTCCTTTGCCGCCCGAACGCCGATGCACTTGCTCGCGCGATGGCAAGTGCGGTCCGCATGGACTTCTTCTGCCGAAGCGAACTGCTCAAGAAAACAAGGTACGAGCTGCGGCAGCGGTACTTGGGCGTGATCGAATCCTATAAGCAGCACATCCGGTCGCTGAAACAGATGGTTGCGCCTGCCCCGCAAAAGCGAGGCAAGGTCTCGATCGTCGTCCCCAACAAGGATGGACCGGCGCGGTACTTCCGAGACCTGTGGCGCGGCATCGACGCTTCGCTATACAGGCCGAAGGAGGTCATCTTCGTTGACGACGGGTCGAGCCCCGAAGGCGTCGCCACGATCGAGGAAGCAGCGACGCCGAGGGCGTCCTGCAACTGCTCGCTCATTCGCAAGGAAGTCAATTCGGGCCTTGCGATGGCGCGAAATACAGGACTCGAAAAGGTAACGTCCGAGTACGTTTGCGTCCACGACAACGACAATGTGCTGCTCAATCGCTACCTCGATTTGGCGTGCCGAATCCTCGACGAGAATCCCGACGTTGCTGCGGTGACCTCGTTCGAGTGGTACTTCCAGGACGGGCAGGAATGGGATGTCCGAAAGCCCAATGCCCCCGGCTACCGTCCTTCGGGGGCCGATTTGGCCGAAGGCATCACCGAAAACGTATTCGGTGACGCACTGGCGGTCTACCGCACCGACGTGCTCAAGCGCCTCGGAGGTTGGGATGGAACGTCCGGCGCGCTTTGGGAAGACTGGCAGTTGTTCCTGCGGATGGCCGCCCAGGGGTATCGAATCCTGACGATCCCGCAGGAAATGTTCATGTACCGCGTCCGCGAGAACTCGATGCTCCAGACCTATTCCCGCTTTCCCGGCTACTTGCGTGTGGCGCGAGCATTGCAGCCGATGCCCCTCGCCGACGCGATCGGCGTTGTGCGATCGGCCATGAAAGGGAAACGGCTGAGTGCGTTGAACCACGAACTGCGAGCCCGGGTGCACCACTTGGAACAGACGCTGAGGCAGCAAGACTCCGACAGTCTCTTGCCCGAAGTCTCGCGTCTTCGGGCGATTGAGAGCAGCACCTCATGGCGGGCAACCGCGCCGGTCCGGCGAGTCGTCGCAGGCCTGCCCCCCAAAGCTCGGCGGGCTGCCCGGTTGATGGCCAAGGCCGGCTGGCTCGGAGCGACGTTGCAGTTCGGCAGACTATACCAGGGCGCGATGACGCGGGCCGGCAGACTGGCGAACCGGCTCGGCCCAGGTTCGTGACGGACGTACCATCGCACAAACCGGCCATCTCCTTATTTCATCGACAGGCTCAAGAGTACGAATATGACTCGTTCCTTGGTGCTGGGGGGCAAGGGTTTCATTGGCTCTCACCTTGTCGATGCCCTGTTGGGCCGCGGCGATCAGGTCATTTGTTTTGACCGCCCCCATGTGTCGCCGCTTGCGCCGACATCCGCCGCTCCAAGGGACCGGCTTGAAGTCATCGAAGGCGACCTTCTTTGCGAAGCGGATATCGCGGAGGCTGTGCAGGGCTGTGACGCCTGCTTTCACCTGGTCTCGACGACGCTGCCCAAGTCCTCCAATTCGGACCCGGTGTTCGACGTCGAAAGCAATTTGATCGGTACCCTGCGGCTGCTCCAGCATGCCGTCGCGGCAGGCGTCCGAAAGATCGTCTTCATTTCTTCCGGCGGCACCGTGTACGGGCCCGTCGAGGAGCTGCCGATCCCCGAAACCCACGCCACCAATCCGATTTGCTCCTACGGCATCACGAAACTGGCCATCGAGAAGTATCTCAACCTGTTTCACCGCTTGCACGGCCTTGACTATTGCATCCTGCGAGTCGCGAATCCTTTTGGCGAGCGACAACGGGTGGATGCCGCACAGGGGGCAATCGCGGTCTTCCTCGGCAAGGCATTGCGACATGAGCCGATCGAAATATGGGGAGACGGCTCCGTCGTTCGCGATTACATCCACGTCGACGACGTCGTCTCCGCGTTGCTTGCAGCTCAAACCTACCGTGGTGACGACAAGGTCTTCAACATCGGTTCGGGATGCGGCCTAAGCGTTAGCGAGGTTCTCGCGGCGATCGAAGATGCAATCGGCTCGCCGATCCAGCGACGATACGTTGAGCAACGCTGCTTCGACGTCCCCGCGAACGTCCTGTGCATCGAAAAAGCAATACGCCGCTTGGGCTGGTCGCCCAAGGTGCCGTTCCACGAGGGGTTGCGACGCTACGTGCGTTGGCTGCGCGACCAGATGCCCGCGGTGTCCGCCCGGCGTGCCGCATAGCGAACTCTCCATCGGATAAACGTATCGCCTGACAATCGACTTGGGAATCGAACGCCAGACGGTCAGCGCGGGGCTCTCGCTTCTGCCGAGGCGCCTATACGCATGAAAAAAGCCCGCCGGCTGCAGACCGTTGGGCTTGGGAGACTTGCGTTCGCGGCGCGGTCTGAGACCGGCCACCTGTCTGTCGAGTTAATCCAAGAACCCGACCAACTCTTGGCTTCGTGAAGGTTGCTGGAGCTTGCGGACCGCCTTGGCTTCGATCTGGCGGATGCGCTCGCGGGTGACCTTGAAAATGTGACCGACTTCTTCGAGCGTGTAGCTGTAGCCGTCGCCGAGTCCGTAGCGGAGCTTG
>JBDKUC010000337.1:0-2941 GCA_039679885.1 Thermoguttaceae bacterium
TGGGTGCCAGTGGTGCTGCTGCTGGTGGCCGGCTTCTACGCCGCCCGGGTCGTCGAGGAACTCTATCGGGAGCAGTTGACCAGCGATCTTGAAGCCCGAGCCCGACTCTGCGGCAAACCGATTGGCGATCTGCTCGCCGACGGCAAGACCGCCCGCATCGACGCGGTCTGCAAGGAACTCGGCCGCGCGACCCATACGCGCATCACGGCGGTCGCGCCGAGCGGCGAGGTGATCGGCGACAGTGACGATGACCCTCGCACCATGGAGAATCACAAAGGGGCCGATCGGCCCGAGATTCTCGCTGCTCTTGCAGGCACGACGGGCACGGCGACGCGCGGCAGCGTCACGGAGAAGCAAGAACGCATCTACGTTGCGGTGCCGCTGGGGCCGGCCGGCGCGCCGACGGCGGCCGTGCGGACTTCGCTGCCCGTCAGCGCGTTGACCCGGGCGATCGGCGTCGTCCGCGGCCAGTTCCTCGCCGCGGCGCTCGTCGGCATACTTTGCTATGCGGCCGTGAGCCTCGTGATATCGCGTCGCATGAGCCGGCCTCTGGAGCAGATTAAGGCCGGCGTCGCACGCTTCGCCGCCGGCGAGCTGGGACACCGGCTGCCGATCGCGGGGCCCGAGGAGATTCGCGCCCTGGCCGCCGGGCTCAATGACATGGCCGCGCAATTGAACGAACGGATTCAGACCGTGCTTCGCCAACAGGACGAACGCGAGGCGATGCTCTCCAGCATGGAAGAGGGCGTCTTGGCCATCGACAACAGCGGCACGATTCTAAGACTCAACAAGACATGCGCCAGTCTGCTGGGCGGTGAGCCCGAGCGGTTTCAGAGCCGGGGGGCGTACGAAGTCATCCGCAAGCCCGAGCTGCTGGAGTTCGTCGAGGCGGCCCTTCAAAGCGGTTCGCCGCTGGAACGAGAGATTCAGCTTCGCGGACCGCACGACCGCTGGCTGGTGGCCCACAGTTCGCCGCTCCGCGACCCGCAGCGGGGCACGATCGGTGTGCTCGTCGTTCTCCACGACGTCACGCGGCTGCGACATCTCGAAGAGGTGCGTCGGGACTTCGTCGCCAACGTGTCGCACGAGTTGCGCACGCCCATCACGTCGCTAAAGGGCTTCGTCGAAACGCTTTTGGACGGCGCCTTGCAGGATCGCGAGAACGCCAGCCGCTTCCTGCAAATCATGCTCCGCCAGGTGAACCGGCTGGACGCCATCATCGGCGATCTGCTGGCCCTATCGCGGATCGAGAAAGGCTCGGAAGGGCAAACGATCGAGTTGGCCGTCGAGCCCATCCGCGGCGTCCTGCAAGGGGCCGTCGAGATGTGCGAAAAGAAGGCCGCCGAGAAGAGCATGACCATCGAGGTGGCTTGCCCGGAGGAGTTGACGGCCGAAGTCAACGCCGCGCTGTTGGAACAGGCGGTGATCAATCTGTTGGACAACGCCATCAAGTACAGCGAATCGCGATCGGTCGTTTCGCTTCTCGCCGAGCAGCAGGGCGACGAGTTGGTGATCGCCGTCACGGACCGGGGTTGCGGCATCGAGGCTAAGCATCTGCCGCGACTGTTCGAGCGGTTCTATCGCGTCGACAAGGCGAGAAGCCGCGAGTTGGGCGGCACCGGCCTTGGCTTGGCCATCGTCAAGCACATCGCCTTGGCCCACCACGGCTCGGTCAGCGTCGAGAGCGCCGTCGGGGCCGGCAGCACGTTTGCGATGCGTCTACCCTTGGCCGCGTCGAACGCCGTTGGCACGCCCTGAACGGGCGGTCCGCAACCAACGTGATCGGCCAACTTTCCACGCCCCCATCAGGGCGAGCCAGCCTGTGTGTCGTCCAGAATGCCAATCCGTTCGATGATCTGCGACTGGCTCAACTCGGCCGCAACTGGCAGGATCGCGTAGGCAGCCCTTGGGCCGCAACAATCGAGAATGACTTGCGCGTCGTTGGGAACGACGAACCCCTCGCTGCACGGCTCATGGCCCGTGATCAGCAGTCTCGCGCCGACGAGTTCCATAAACGCCTGGGCGTTCTCGCGCCGGTAGTCGCGGCCCCAAAGGAGCCGGAAGACGTCAGCCTGTTCGACGCAGTCTTCGCGGCGGAGTTCGCGCAGAAGGACGGAGGGCTCGAAGCCTTGACCATCCGTGCCTTCCGGCAGGCTGTGCGAGACAAAGATGCCGCTGGGCAGCCGGACAGCCAGAGGGCAGGTCCACAGGAAGCGGACGTAGGCCAAGCGGACTTCTTCGCTTGCCGGGCCGTACATGTGCCGCAGCCCGAGGCGAAACTGGACATTGAGCAACTGACGATTCTTCTGGATCGGGTAGTCGCTCATCTCGGCCAATTCGTGGTTGCCGAGAATGAAATGGACGCGGCCCGGGTGCCGGGCGACAAGCGAGGCCACATCTTCAAGCATCGTGTGCGACATGCAGCCGCCGGCCGCATAGCTTGGGCCGCCGTGACAGACCTCTTGGAGCACGAGGTGACGATAGGGGTGGTCCGCCAGCGCGGCGATTCGCCGAATCCGGTTGAAGTTCCGCCGATGCCCATGAACATCGCCGGTGATCATGACCTCGTCGGGCGGGACATCCGCGGCGTCCAGCAGATTCGCTTGCTCGCCGGCCTCATGCGGAGCGCGAGGAGAACATGCAAGGACGACTGTGCCGCCTTGCCGGCCGGGCGTATGGCGATTGGCATCTGCCGCCCGGTCCAAGGTGGCTAAGACGTTTTCGATGTATCGGCGAGAGGCGACCACGGGTTTCTAGTTTTGGTCAGTGAGTACGTGTAAGGTGGCAGGCCCATGCAGGGCATGGCGAAGCGTAACGTCCGGTGCTCACACTTGTGGTGGGCATGAGGATGCGGCGAGCATGCTTGCGGTCTCGCTGCGCTCGCTTAGCAAGCATGGCACCCATCAATTAGCTCCCAGCCGAGAGACGCCGGCCGCAAACT
>JBDKUC010000005.1:0-1569 GCA_039679885.1 Thermoguttaceae bacterium
GGCGCCATGCTCACGTTCTTCGCCATGCTGGCCGGCATGGCCGATCCGCTCCGCAAGATGTCGGACATTTTCAGCAACTTGCAGGCCGGGTTCGCCGCCTCGGACCGCATCTTCTCGCGGCTCGACCGGGAGCCGTCGATCCGCGATCCGAAACAACCGGCCCCGTTCCACCGGCATCACCGCGAGCTGGCGTTCGAGCACGTTAGCTTCGCCTATCAGCCGGGCAAGCTGGTGTTGGAGGACCTGAGCCTCAAGATTGACTTTGGCGAGACGATCGCCATCGTCGGCCCCAACGGCTGCGGCAAGAGCACGCTGGCCAACCTGATTCCGCGGTTCGCGGATCCGACCGCGGGCGTGGTGACGCTCGACGGCGTGCCGCTCAGCCAGATGCGGCTTCGCGACCTCCGCGGCCAAATTGGAATCGTGACGCAGGAGACGATGCTCTTCGACGACACGATCTTCAACAACATCCGCTATGGCGCCGGCGATGCCACGCCGGAGCAAGTCATTGCGGCCGCCAAGCAGGCGCATGCCCACCGCTTCATCGAACAGGAACTGCCTGACGGATACCAGACGCAGGCGGGCGCGTTGGGCGGACGGCTCTCTGGCGGTCAGCGGCAACGGATCGCCCTGGCCCGGGCCATCCTCCGCGACCCGGCCATCCTGATCCTCGACGAGGCCACCAGCCAGGTCGATCTGGAAAGCGAACAGGCGATCCAGCAGGTGTTGGAGACGTTCACGCAGAACCGCACGACGATCCTGATCACGCACCGGCTGGCCGTCTTGTCGCTGGCCGATCGGATCGTCGTGATGCAGGCGGGCCGGATTCTCGACGTCGGCCGCCATGAAGAGCTTTTGGGCCGCTGCTCGCTCTACCGCCGACTCTACGAGATCCACTTCGACGATCTCAAGCAGACGGCGTAGGGAAGGGCTTAGGGCTTAGGGCTTAGGGCTTAGGGCTTGGGTCTTGGGAAGAAGACCGCGATCCGATCCCTAAGCCCTAAGCCCTAAGACCCAAGATCTAAGACCTAAGACGCCCCAAGAAAAACATCAAGGGGAAGGGCCCCATGTACCCTTCCCCTTGAAAGCTCAACCCAAAGCCAGAAGGCTGCTACTTCTTCGGCGGCTCGGGTGGCGGAGTCGTGTCTCCGGACTTCTTGGCGCCTTCGCCCGCCTTCGGCTCAGCAGGCGTGGCCGGCGTCGTCGGGCCACCTTCCTTCGGCGTGCCTGTCTCGGTGCCCGCCTTCGGGGCCTCAGTGGTCTTCTTCTCGCCTTGACCAGCGGTTGGCTCGCCGGTCTTGCCCGCCGGCGGCTTCGTTTCTTTCTTGCAGCCGATGGCGAAGAACAGGCCGATGCTCACCACGAGCAAAAACGCTAGCAGTTTCTTCATCGTTTTACCTTTCCTGTGCAACTTGTTGGTCGGTGATGAGCGGCAGGAACCCATTCCTGCTTGCTCCCAAGCTGTATGATGCCTGCCACTGGGCAATTATTCCACGGTTTCGTAGAATGGGGAGCGAATTCCCCGGTTTGAGGCCGGTTTTTTTTGAACCGCTGCGGGAATAAGTCCAC
>JBDKUC010000176.1:0-1760 GCA_039679885.1 Thermoguttaceae bacterium
CCGCATTCGACGACGACCTGGTACGCCTCAGGCAGCGAGTCGGGCTGCCGCTCGTCGGCGTCACAAACGTCTATCTCCGCAGATTGGCAGGCCGCTTCGCCATCGGACTCGGCAAGCATGTTGTCCAACAGCGCGGCAATCGCCTCATTCTCGGTCTCGACGTCGCTCAACAGGTCGGCCATCGCCTCGCGGTTCGCCTCGGCCATCCCGGCCAGCGGATCGTGCACGGCCAGCAGTTTGGCCGCCTCGCGCTCGTCCAGGTCGAGCACGAGCACGGGCACTTCGGCCTCCGGCGTCGTTTCGGCCCGAAGGTGGCCGTCGATCAGCTCGAGCGAACCGTCCGGCAGTTGCCGGGCCAGCAGCGCCCCGGCGTAGCCGATCTCGGCCAGCACGCCCCTGAGCGCGTCGCGCTGCGACGCCGGGTGCGTGCGCCAGTTCTTCGGATGCGGGCGCAATTCACTCGCCTTGACTCGGCGGAACTCGATGATTCGATCGCGGATGTGCATGGAAATAGGTCTTAGGTCTTGGGCCTTAGGTCTTGGGGCTTAGGTCGGTCTTGGGGCTTAGGGCTTCGGCTTGCGGCCCGGGCGAGTAACCGCTGGCTTCGTTCTCGAATTGCCATCGTGGCTCCAAGACCCAAGACCTAAGGCCCAAGACCTAGATCAACGCCTTCGCCAGCGCGGCTCCGACCGCGCCGACCAGAGCGGTCAGCAGAGCCCACGCGCCGCGGAGCGCCAGCAGGATCATGCGCCGGCTCCGACGAAGCTCGGCCACCTCGCCCATCAGGCCGGGGCTGGCGTCCTTGTTGCCAGGCAGCCCGTACACGTCAGCGGCCAGGCATTCGACGTCCGCCCGACACGACTCGCAACGCTGGATCAGACGCTGTACGTCGACGTGGTACTCGTGCAGTTCGTCCCGGAGTCGTTCGATGGCGGCCGAGTCGTTGTTGGTCATGGGAAGCGCTCTCGGCGATCAGCGGTCAGCTTTCAGCGACCAGTTTGACTCCGAAGATGACCGCGGTGAGTTTGTCGTTACGCCTGTGCAGCCGGCTGCGACGATGCCGCGGCCGCCGTCTGACTCGGCGCAGGCGTGGCCAACGCCGTTTGCGTCACCTGATGTTGCACCGATTGGAACTTGGCGTCCATCTTCGCGTCTAAGTCGCGGAGCCGCTGGCCGAGGCCGTCGACGGCCCTGTCCAACAGACTGGTCACCGTGCCGATCGGCGTTCCGGCCGTCGCGGTGGCCAACAGGTCCGTGCCCTTCTCGGCCAGCGTCTTGGTGCCCGCCTTCCGGTGCTGACTGATCGCAATCCATAGCCCGATGCCGGCCAGGAAGACGACGCCGATGATCGCGGCCAGGTGCTTGGCGAAAGGGCTTTCGAGCACCCCGTCAACCTTGTCCTTCACTTCCTCCGCCTTGCCGCGAATTCGCTCACGAAGCGTCTCGGACTGCTCGGTGGCGTTCGCTCGGGGCGAATTCGTTTGGGTCAATTGAGCCGCGAGGGCGTCGAGCTTGGCGTTCGCCTCCTGTCCTAGCCGCAACGCCTCGTCGACACGCGCGTCAGCCTGCGGCGAGGGAGAACTCGGCGCCGGCCGAGCCGCAATCGCGTCCAGCTTGCCGCCCAAGTCCCGGACCGCTCCGGCCGTGGCCTTCTCCCGGGCTTCGATGCCCTTGCGCCAAGGCAGCGCCGGCTGCTGGCTCGCCAGTGGGGCAGGTTGGCAGCCTGCCGCCACGATCGGAGGTTGGCAACCTGCCGCCAC
>JBDKUC010000309.1:0-5802 GCA_039679885.1 Thermoguttaceae bacterium
TACGAGCCGTGTCCTGCCCAGCGAGCCGAAAGCAGACTGGGCCCAGCCCCCTCCCGCTCGCCACATGTTCCAACTCGTTGCCCCCTTTCAACCCGCCGGCGACCAGCCTCAGGCCATCGAGGCGCTGGTCGAAGGTCTGCGCGAGGAGAAGCAGCACCAGGTCTTGATGGGCGTCACCGGCTCGGGCAAGACGTTCACGATGGCCAACGTCATCCAGGCGGCGCAGCGGCCGGTGCTCGTCATGTCGCACAACAAGACGCTGGCCGCGCAGCTCTACTCCGAGTTCAAGGAGTTCTTTCCGCATAACGCGGTCCACTACTTCGTCAGCTATTACGACTACTACCAGCCCGAGGCCTACATCCCGCAACGGGACATCTACATCGAGAAGGATGCGGCGATCAACCAGCAGATCGAGCGGCTGCGGCTGGCTGCCACGAATGCCCTGGTGAGCCGGCGGGACGTGATCATCGTCGCGAGCGTCTCGTGCATCTACGGCCTCGGTTCGCCGGAAGACTATCGGGCGATGATGGTCGCCCTGACGCGCGGCCAGACGGTCGATCGCGACCACGTGTTGGCCAAGCTCGTCGACATCCAATATGAGCGGAACGATATCGAGTTTCAGCGGGGAAAGTTCCGCGTTCGCGGCGATTGCGTCGAGGTTTGGCCAACGTCCGAGGAGACGGCCTACCGCGTCGAGTTTTGGGGCGACGAGGTCGAGCAACTCTCGATCATCAACCCGACGAGCGGCGAGGTGATCGAGCGGCCCGAGCAGCTCTTTGTCTATCCGTCGAAGCACTTCGTCCTGCCCGAAGAGCGAATCGAAGGAGCGGTGGCGCAGATCAAGCAAGAGCTCAAGGAGCGGTTGGCCCAGTTCAAGGACCAAGGCAAGCTGCTCGAGGCCCAGCGGCTGAGCGCTCGGACGCGGTTCGACATCGAAATGCTCCAGGAGGTCGGCTACTGTCCGGGCATTGAGAATTACAGCCAGCCGCTTTCGGGCCGCGCGGCCGGCCTGCCGCCCGACACGCTCTTCAGCTTCTTCCCCGACGACTATCTGCTGTTTGTCGACGAGTCGCACGTGACGGTGCCGCAGGTACGCGGCATGTACTTCGGCGATCACAACCGGAAAGTCACGCTGATCGAGCACGGTTTCCGTCTGCCCAGCGCGCTCGACAATCGGCCGCTCCAGTTCGACGAGTGGGAGCAGCGGATCAAGCAGGTGATCTTTGTTTCGGCAACGCCCGGCCCGTACGAGTTGGAGAAGACCGGCGGGCAATTCATCGAGCAGATTATCCGGCCAACCGGGTTGCTCGATCCGGAGATTGAGGTCGCCCCGGCCCGATCGCAGGTGCCGCACTTGCTCGAGCAGATTCGCAAGCGTGCGGCGGCCGGGCAGCGGGTGCTGGTCACCACGTTGACCAAGCGGCTGGCCGAGGACCTGGCTGCCTATTTCGGCAAGCAAGACGTCCGCTGCAAGTGGCTTCACAGCGACCTGGACGCGTTCGAGCGCGTCGAGCTCCTCCGCGATCTTCGACTCGGTGAGTTCGACGTGCTCGTCGGCGTGAACCTGTTGCGCGAAGGGCTCGACCTGCCGGAAGTCTCGCTCGTGGCCATTCTCGACGCCGACAAGGAGGGCTTCCTGCGGAGCGAGACGTCGCTCATGCAAACGATCGGCCGCTCCGCCCGAAACGTCGACGCCAAGGTGATTCTCTACGCCGACAAGGTGACCGACTCGATGCAGCGGGCGATCGAGGAGACTCGGCGGCGGCGGAAGCTACAGGCCCAATACAACGCCGAGCATGGCATCACACCGGAGACGATTCGCAAGGAGATCCGGGCCGGCATCGAGGCCGAGGCGGCCGCCCACGCCCAGTCGTACGCCGCCGTCGGACGCGGCGAAGAAACGCAGTACATCACCGAGGAGTTCATCGAGGAACTCGAAGCCGAGATGCTGGCGGCCGCAGAGGAACTGGAGTTCGAGCGTGCGGCTGCCCTTCGCGACCGCATCAGCCAGATGCGCGCGCAAGTCGGCAAGCCGATCGCCGAGGCCGACATCCAGCACGCCACCCGCACGGAACGCCGCAAGCATTTCAAGCAAGACCACCGCGGCCGGGCGAAACAGCCGAAAAAGAAATAGGTCAATGCGATACGAAGCCCGAATTCGGATTTCGGGCTTTGGATTTCGGATTTCCTTCGTCATTCCCGCCCGAACGCCACGGCCTCGATTTCGACGAGCAGTTCGGGGCGGCAAACATCGGCGAGGACAAAGAGCGTGGGCGAGTCGCCGAGTCTCGCTTGGCAGACTGCTCGCACGATCTCGTAGTCGCCGGCGCGCTTAATGTAGACGCGAACGAGGGCCAGATCGTCGAGCGTCGCACACACGCCGGGCAAGCCGCTGCGGCGCAGATTTTCCGAGGCGATGAGCGCTTCGATGTTTGTCAACGTTTGACGCGTCTGCTGCTCGGCGTTCTCGCTGTGGCGGCTTTCTGCGGCCGTGATGCTGGCCGTGCCGGAAATCAACAGGGCGACGGACTCTCCGGTCACGATCGCCATCGCCCTGGAGAACATCGGCGGCTCGCCGCCCGCCTGATGGCCGTAGTCGTAGGCCGCCGTCTGGAGCGGATTTTCCAAGGACACGACGGCAACGCTCGAATCGCCAGACCGTAGGGCGATGCAGCCGATTGTCAGGCCGTCGCCGTCGACGCCGATGCCTGTGCTCGCCGGATAGGGCGTTGGCGATCGTTCGACGTGCGCCGGAGAATCGACCTTCGGGGCCGAGCAACGCCCCCGGCAGCCGAACGTCAGGTTGCGGTAGAAGTCGGCCCGGGCGCGGTTCAACTCGCGATAGCGGTCCGTCTCGCCTTCTGCGACGGTGATGCCGCCGAGATGGAGCCAGGTGCGGATCACTTCATCGAAACGCCAGCCGGCGGATGCGAGTCTGTCGGCGGCCGCGCGAAAAGCGGAGCGTGAGCGGTCGTACGTCGGGGCTGCCGCGTCGGACGTGACGCCGGCCAGGTAAGTCCAGGCGGCGCCCGTGTGCCGGGCGATGATCAGACCATCGCCGTGGCGTTCGATGTCGAGCCTGTCACTGGGGCCAAGAAGCGCCCACGCCTCGATGGCCACCCGTTGGCCGCCGCACGGCGGCTGCACAACGTAGCTCGTCGCAGGCATTCTTGCTCCGTAGAACGCCTCGACGATCGCGCGGCAGGCGTGCAGATCGCGGCGGTCCTTTAGGAAAACGGTTTGAAGGACGATCGCGCCGGTTGATCCCTGCTCGCAAAGGAGCGTCTGCGCGGTCTGCAATGCCGATTCAATTTGTTCCGGCAGCGTAACGCCGCGGCTGGGGACAACGGTCAGGAACAACCGCCGCACGCCGTCGCAATCGACGACGGAGAAGGCCGCATCACCGTGAAGTTGTTTGCGAATCATTGGGCTTCGATGGGACGACTTCAAACGGGATGGCCGGCAGGCTGCCCAGCGGCACGAGTCGCTTCGCGCCTTGGCCCTTTCCACTGGCCGGCTTCAGGGTTCTTTCCACGGCCGCGTCGACGATCAGGTTGCCTTTCAGCCCCAACTTTGCGTTGGGCTCGGCCTTCAACGTCAGCGATGCCTCGGCCGAATCGAGCGAGACGTTCTCGAGCACGATGCCAGCCGGCGGTTCGTGCAACGTCAACTGCAGCTTGTCGAGAAACGGCCCGCGAGGCATCGAGAACTGGACACGCGCCGTGCCGCCTTGCAGAAGGCGAATCGGCGTTTTGCTCAACAGCTTCCAGGGCAACCGTCCGCGACCGATGACGGAAACCAATAGAGTCTCCGCCGGCACGAGATGGTGGTAGGCGAACGCCTGGGTCATGTCCTCGGCGGCGATGGCCTGGCGGATGACCGAGCGTCCCCCGATCGTCGCTCGGCCTTCGAGCCGCAGCGCAAGGGCCAGGCCCGTTGGCATGGGCGGCGCCGACAACGTCAGCCGCATCTCGGTTTGCCCGGCCGGCAGTCGGCCGCCGCTCAGGGCGAATCCCTTCGGCGCGTCCTTCAGGGCGACGGCGATGTCGCCGCCAAATCCCTCCTTGCGAATCGCGTGAACGGTGACCTTCGCCGACGCCCCCGCGCGGACGGTGATGCTCGAAGGCACGATGAGCAGGGCGAAATCGGGCCGCGGCCCGCTAAGCCGTAGACGGTAGGCATATTCCGGGCCGCCTTTCTGCTGAACGTCGGCAAGCAAGAGGTAATAGGCGCCGTCGGCCGGCAGCGTCGCCGCGATCAGCGAGTCGGCGTGATGCGTCAGCAGCCCCGTCGTTTCGTCCGAGCAATCGTCGTTGACGGCCAATTGGCGTCCGGAAGCATCGGTGAGTCGAAGGATCGAATCGAGCGGCGAGCCAAGCCGCCTTGCGTCGACTTCGGCGATGATTCGCTGCCCCTGATGCCCATCGAAGCGAAAGACGTCGCAGTCGCCCGGCTTGCCGATCCGCCCGTTGACGATCACTGGGAGCGTCAACGCCTGGGCGATCGAGGGTCGATCGTTCGGTTCTTCCTCGGAACGTTCCGGCAGGTCGTCCAGCGCGAACGGCACGCGATTCAGCCGCATCAGGCCGTTGTGGGCGGCGATCGAGATGACGCCTGGACCGTGGCGCGTTCCATCGACGGTGAGCTTGTTCGTACGCAGATTCCAGCCCTTCAGCTCGATCGGCGTTTGCTCGCCGGCCGGCCCGCCCAGCGGAAAGACGTCCGTGACATAAGGCAACTCGCCAATGGCCACGCGATAGACGAAGTCTTCGCGGCCGCGGTAGAGCGTGTCGCGGATTTCGAGCGTGTACGGCCCATCCTTCGGAATATGGCACGCGAGCACTGGATCGGGGCGGAAGCGATCATGGTCGGCATAGGCCAGTTCGCCGCCCTTCGGATCGCGGATCGATACGGCCGCCTGGAACCAGCCGGGCACGGCATCGGCCAGATAGGGCCGCAGCTCGCGCGCGGTGACCATCACGACCAGTCGCTGCCCACGCCGGGCCTGAAACCGGTAGCGGTCCACGCCGGCCGGCATGATTTGCCCGTTCACCACGGCCGGCAGCGTAATCTGCATCTCCGAGTCCGACGCGCTCCGCTTCGGCTCGAACGGTCGACGGCCGCCGGGCCGCTCTGTGACCGGCTTTGCGTCCGGCCGGCGGAACTCAGCGAGTTGCCCCACCTGGAACACAAGCGCGTTGGAGAGCCCGTTCGGCGCGGCGAGGCGCAGATCGCGCGGGCCCGGCTCCGCATCGGCGGCCAAGGTGATTTGCAGCGTCACCTTTTCAGCCAGCCCTGGATTCATCCGCCTGTTTTGCACCTCGGCCAGCTTCTCGCCGATCTGCCGGAGCTGCTTGATCGCGTCGGCGTCTTTGGGCTTCTTTCGCAGCGACTCGGCCCTTGTCCTCAAGTCGTCGATTTCCTTTGGCGTGAGCGCTTTGGTGCATTCCACCACTTTGGCCGCGACGCCAGGGCCGCTGAGATAGGCGTCGGTCGCGCGTTCGATGAACTGCCCTCCGACGCTAACGCGGAACGTCTCCCCCTGCCGCCCGCCGGCCGGATAGACGTACCCGACGTGCGGCACGTTTTGCTGGGCGTGGCTGGCGGCCGCAAGCAGAAGGCACCCGATGGCAACAAGGCACGGCGAGATGCGTTTCACGCAAAGGCACTCACACAAGGCGGGCGTATTGTTCCGAACATACCTTTAGACCCGAAATGAATGGCGTCGGCATGTTGCTTGCGTGCCGCTCGCCGCGTCACGATAGTTGCCGGCGAAAGTCGCTTCTACGCGAGGACAACTTC
>JBDKUC010000204.1:0-19074 GCA_039679885.1 Thermoguttaceae bacterium
TCAAGTGCGATAGGAGGCCAAGAACCGCGCTGAGCGAGTAGGCGACGGCCGTCTGCCAGCGGCGACGGTCGAGATATCGGTCCAACAGGAGGAAGCTGAGGAACGCGAAGAAGACGGCGCCGGCGTAGCCGCGGGCTTCGGACGAATAAAGGACCAGCACGTAGGAGAAGCCGACCAGCAACATTGCCAGCACAGCAGTTGCGGTGTCGCGACGGCGGCCGATCAGAGCGGCCAGGGCCACGGTCCCGATGCCTGCAGCCAGCGAGAGGAGACGACACAAGACCGGACTCGCGGCGGGGCCCGTCAGTTGAAGCCACAGCGAGTTCAGGTAGTGGTTGTTGTCGTGATGGATCTTGGTGAACACATCGAGCGGAGACGTGGCGTGGTCGGCAAGGAGTTGCAGAGACCAGATTTCATCGAGCCAAAGGTCGTTGACGGCTCCGCCGAAACGGATCGCGCCGGCAAGCAACAAGACGACCGCGGCGGCGATGCTCCATGGCTGCCGCCGGACCGCGCTGGCCGGCGGAACGCTTTGGATTGAATCGCGGCGTTTCGTGTTCATCGCGTCGCCCCGTTGAGCGCGATCTATTCGGGCAAATAGAGCAAGCGACCACAGGTCTTGCAGGCGACCGGCTGGCCGAGCATGATCCTGCTGAGAAGATTCAGAGGGATCCGCTGGTTGCAGCCGCCGCAGCATTGGTTCTCGACCACAGCGAGCGCTTCCTCGCCTTTCTGTCGCACGATGCGGTGATAGAGTTCTTTAACGTCCTCCGGCAGGCCGCGCTCGGCGTCGCGCAACTCGGCTTCGAGCCGAGTGAGGTCGGCATGAAGCGACGGTTCCTGCTCGGCCACCTCGCCGCGAACCTGCTCGGCCTTCTGCTTAGCTGCGGCCAGCGTCGCTTCGGCGTCCACAATGTTCGCGCCGAAGGCATCGGCCTTTTCCATCGCCTCGAGGATTTCGTCGGTCATCACGCTGTTGGCCATCTCATCGGCGGCGATCTGCTCGAGGAGGGCCTGGTACTCGCGGTTAGTGGAGGCCGCGTTGAGCTTCCGCCGCAGGTCCTTGACCTTCTCTTCGCCGGTTTTCAATTGGAGTTGCTTCTGGTCGGCGGTCATGCGGAGCGTCTTCGCTTCGGCCTTGGCCTGAATCAGCTCGTCGTCGCGGTGTTTGATGTTGAATTCGGCCGCGCGGATTTGTCTCGGGCCGCGGTCCAGCCGCTCGCGAAGGTCGGCAAGCTGGCGTTGGATGCGGTGCAAGACACGAAGGAGTGAAGTGCTCGTTTTATCGGTTTCAGAGGACATGGAGGATGGGTTCGGTTGATGATGGGATTGATACAGATGTTTTGTTCCTGGGCAGCACGCGATCGCCGACGCGGCGCATCGGGCGCACGCGTTCGCACGCAGGAGCGTGGGAACGAGGCGTGTCCAGCGCTGGGTAATTCCGACGGGCGCACGAAAAAAGCCCACGGGTGGCGACCCGTGGGCTTCGGACCGGATGGCGGGGGCCGGAGCGATGTCCGTCTTTAACCGGCCGCGCGTTCGAGCTCGGCCGGTTCCAGAACGCGTGCGGCGGGGTCGATAAAGCCCTCGAGCTGCTGGCTGCGGACCGGGTGCTGGAGCTTCTTGACAGCCTTGGCCTCGATCTGCCGGACCCGCTCGCGCGTGACCTTGAAGATTCGGCCCACCTCTTCGAGGGTATATGTGTACCCATCGCCGAGGCCGTAGCGGAGACGGATGATCTCGCGCTCGCGGTAGGTGAGCGTTTTGAGCAGGGCGTCGATTTTCTCGCGAAGTAGCCCATTGCTGGCGGCCCGTTCCGGTCGTGGCAGCCCGTCGTCCTCGACGAACTCGCCAAAACAACTATCTTCGCTCTCGCCGACCGGCCGGTCAAGGCTTACTGGCTGGCGACCCATCGCCAAAACGCGGCGGGTTTCTTCGAGCGACAGGCCCGCGGCGGCCGCCATTTCTTCGGTGGTCGCCTCACGGCCGAGGTCCTGCTGGAGCCGTTTCGAGGCGTTCCGCAGCTTGCCGAGGATGTCGATCATATGGACCGGGATGCGGATCGTGCGGGCCTGATCGGCGATCGCGCGGGTGATGGCCTGGCGGATCCACCAAGTCGCGTAGGTCGAGAACTTGAAGCCGCGGCGGTACTCGTACTTGTCGACCGCCCGCATCAAGCCGGTGTTCCCTTCCTGGATCAGATCGAGGAAGCTAAGGCCGCGGTTCCGGTACTTTTTGGCGATCGAGACGACCAGCCGCAGGTTGCCGCCCGAGAGTTGCCGTTTTACCTGCTCGTAGTCCTGATATTGCCGCCGCATCAGGTCGCAACGGGCGCGGAGGCTCTTCGGGCTCTCCTGGGCGAGCATCATCAGGTCGCGAAGCTCGCGGCGCAGGTTCGCTCGCTTGTCGCGCGTGGTGGGGCTATCGAGCATCAGACGCAACTGGCGGCGGATTTCCTCCATCCGCGCGACCGAGTCTTCCATTTGCCGCATCATTCCCTGCACGCGGCGAGTCCGCAGGCTGAGTTCCTCGATCAGCGTGAGCATCTTGCGGCGTCGGCGAATGAACCTCTTCCGGGCCTCCAGCCGCACCTCTTCGGACGCCCGACGGTTTAGCAGCGTCTTGAAGTCCTTCGCGTTCTCGTCCATCAGCCGCGACAGGGTCTCGAGGTTGTGCGGCATCCGGGCGATGATCTGATCCTTCGTGAGCCGCTCGGTCAGCGAGACTTTGATCGTCCGATCGAACGGGAGCGATCCGTTGTGCACCTTCACGAGCGTGCTGACGGTCACCCGCATCGCCATGGCGCAGCCGATCACGGAGCGGCGGAATCGCTTCCGCGTCACTTCGATCTTTTTGGCCAGCGAGATTTCCTCGCTCCGAGCCAAGAGTGGAATCTCGGCCATCTGGCTCAAGTACATGCGGATCGGATCGCTGCTGAACTTCGGGGTTTCCCCTGGCAGCGACGTAGCCTCGGCCGGCGCGTTCGCCGCTTCGCTCTCGATCGACTGGGCATCGCCGGCCCCCTCGGTCACCGACTGCTCGGCCGCATCGTAATACTCAGGCTCCGGCGCATGATTCACCAGATCGATCCCCTCTTCCTCGAGGGCGATCAGCAGATTATCGAGCTTCTCGGGGTTGACTTCTTCGTCGGGCAGGTAGTCGTTCACCTCGTCATAGGTGAGATAACCTTGCGACTTCCCCCGGGCGACTAATTCCTGCAAGTCCTTATCGAATAGGTCCACCGCAAACTCCTTTCGCGCCTCATGCGCGTTAGGTGTCACCAATTCCCCATAGGGCGCGTGTCCGTTGGCGTGACAGTTTGACTGCCACTCCAGGGCAGGCGTTTGAAACGCGTCTGAGTTGATGTGGCAGTTGGACTGCCACGTCCGCGTTTCATGCGTTTCACGCACCCTATACCGGCAACGCATCCTCACCCGTCCGTGGGCGCGGAAATGCCTTGCTGGTCGCGTTGTTGGCGGATGATTTCCTCCAGCAGAGCAGCCTGCTGTTGGGCATCCAGCCCTCCCTCGCGCAGCGTCACGATCTCTGCGGGACGCCGCCGCTCGACCTCCTTCCGATTCATGGTCTTTTCCAACTCGTCGAAGAGGGCCGTTGCGTCCGCCGCCGGCCAACCCTTTGCCGTTGCTTTTTCGTCCAATTCGACCAGCAAGTTCTTGATGGCCGGCTCGTCGAACTCGAGCATCAGCCGGTCGAACGTGGGCGCGATGCCCTCGTCGGCCAGCCGCAAGGATGTCTCGTAGATCCGCTGCGACGCGCTCGCCGCGAACTGGTCGGCCCCGATCCGGTCTCTTGCTCGCTCGATGCACTCGGGGTGGGAGACCAGCAATTCCAAGAGTTCGCGTTCCCAAGGGTCCATCGGACCTTGCGGTTGGGAATTCTCTTCTTGCGGAGCGCCAGGCGGTTGATCGGCTGCATGTTGCGCGACCACCGGTCGCGGCTTTGCGGCGGCCCGACGGAGTTCGGTCAGACGGCGACGCACCTGTCGCTCGTCCACGCGAAAGCGGGCGGCCAGCCGCTGCAGGATCTTCTCCTCGCGGAATCGGGCGTCGCGGGTCGTGTCGTGCCGCAGCCGCGGCGCCTTCGCCACAATCGCGATCAACTCCTCCAACGCCTGGGTGGCCGCGTGAACGTCCCGCTCGAGATCAATTCCCCGCGTCTTCGCCTCGAACGCATGATCGAGAGCGTCCACGGCCTTCTCGTCCAACAGCCGCTGAAACGCTTCGGCGCCGTACTTGTGCAGGTAGTCGCAGGGATCGAGGTCTTCGGGCAGCGTCAGAATCTGGAGATCGGCCTGCTGGGCGACGAACAGCTCGAGCACTTCGTTCGCCCGACGGGTGCCGGCCTCGTCGCCATCGAGCACCAACACGATCCGATCGGCGTGGGCCTTCAGAATGCGGATGTGCGATTCGCCCAAGGCCGTGCCGAGCACGGCCACGGCATTGGTGAACCCGTACTGGTGGGCCACGATCACGTCGGTGTAGCCCTCCATGACCATCGCCGTGCGCGGCTTCTTTCGCATCGTCTCGCGGGCCAAGTCGAGTCCGTAGAGCAGCTTGCTTTTCGTAAAGAGGGGCGTTTCCCGGGAGTTCAGGTACTTCGCGGGGCTGGTTCCCAGTCCCGGCAGAACGCGGCCGCCGATGCCGACCGGGCGGCCTTGCCCGTCGCGGATCGAAAACAACAGACGGCCGCTAAAGGGGTCGTAGAGGTTGCCGCCTTCCGGCGACCGCCTAAGGACATCGATGGATTCGAGGATCTTCGCTCTCTGCCGCAAACGATTCCGTTCCGCCTCGCCATGCGACTGCCGAAGGATCCAATCCCGCTCGAGCGGAGAGAAGCCGAGTTGGAATCGTTCGATGCTTTCGGCCGTGATGCCACGCTCTTGGAGATATCGCCTCGCGGCGTCGGCCTCGGGCGCGGTGAGCAGGCACTCGTGGTACTGCTTCGTGGCCCAGGCCATCGCCTGCAAGAGCGTTCGCTTGTCCTGACGGTTTGGCGGCGGCCCCTCGGCGGAACCGCCGGCTGCTTCGGCCGGCGAGCCGCTTGGCGCGAAGTGCTGCCGCTCGGGTTTTTCGAGCGGAATGCCGGCCCGATCGGCGAGCATCTCGAGGGCTTCGCGGAACTCGACGCCTTCCATCTTCATGACAAAGCTGAAGACGTCGCCGCCGATGTCGCAGACCCAACACTTGAACGACTGCCGCTCCGGATTGACCTGAAGGCTGGGCCGGCTGTCGTCATGCCAGGGACAGAGGCCGACATAGTTGCGGCCCTGACGCCGCAACTGGATGTGGCTGCCGACGAGATCGACGATGTCGACCGCCTGCTTGACCCGCTCTTTGGTGTCGAACGAGCCGCCAGACACCGTCAGCTCCTGGGTGGCCATGCCGGCGAAATCCGTTTCGCGTTGATTGTGGCAAGAAACGGGGAGAAAACCTCCCCCACGCAGCGACAAATCCATTTGCCGCACCGCCTGAGAGATCAGGATCTGCCAAGCAGTGAAGCAGATTATAAGACACCCGCGGAATTCGGTCAATCTCGCAGCGAAACGGGACAGAAGAACCGCAAAACAGGCCGCAGGCGTTCGTAGTCCCGCGGAAAACGACCGGCTAAAGCCCGGAACTACGAACGGCTACGCGGCATTGCCCATCTTAACACAGCCATCTAATGATTGCGGCCGAGACGCGGCCAGGCGATAATAGGAGCCATGACGCTGTTGGCCGCATTCTTTGCTCCCCGAATCGGTCTGAAACCGCTGGTCGACCTCTGCCGGCGGCTGAGTACCGCGACGGGTGCAGGCATCGACACCCGAACCGTCTGGACCCGCGAGGCCGACCGAGCCGTCGGCCCTCTTCGCCGCCGCCTGCTCTCCGTCAGTCGAGCGATTCATGCCGGCAACACCCTGCCCGAGGCCTTGGCCGAGACGGGCGATTACTTCCCGCCCCTGTTCCGCGAGCTTATCGACGTCGGCGAGCAGTCCGGCAACCTGGACCGAATCCTCGCTCAGTTGGCCTCGCACTATGAGAGCCGCCTCAGCACGCGACGGACTTTTCTGACGGCGATCTCGCCCGCCCTGATCCAACTGACGCTCGCGCTGGGCGTCATCGCGCTGGGCATTTGGCTGACGGGCGTCCTCAACCTGAAGACCGACATCTACGGCCTTGGACTGGTCGGCACGAGCGGCCTGTTCAAGTACGTGACGTTCCTGGCCGCGGTCGGCGCGGTTGTTTGGATCCTGCTGCGGGCCGTCAACCGCGGCGTTTTTTGGGTCAAGCCGGTCCAGCGTCTGGTCTTGCGAGTTCCTGTCGTCGGCAAGGCGTTGGAGACAATCGCCCTCTCGCGATTGGCCTGGTCGATGCACCTGACGATGAACACCGGGATGGACCTTCGCCGAGCGATGAAGCTAAGCCTCCGAAGCACGCAGAACGCCCACTACATCGGTCAAATCCCGGCCATCGACGCGGAGATTGAACGCGGCACCTCAATTCACGAGGCATTCTGCACGGCAGGCGGCTACCCGACCGACTTCCTCGACACGCTGGCCGTCGGTGAGGAGAGTGGGCAAGTTGTCGAGTCGATGGGCCGGCTGGCCAAGCAATACCAAGAGCGAGCCCGGGCGGCCCTCGTCGTCCTGACGACGGTCGCCGCATGGCTCGTTTGGGCCGCCATCGCGGCGATGATTATTGTCATGGTCCTCCGCGTGTTTGTGCAAGCGTACCTCGGGCCGATCAAGGAGTTGCTTCCGAAGTGATGATCGGCGCTCGTCTTGTTCCCACGCTTTGGCGTCGGAACGAGGCGTCTACTCGGCCTCTTCCGCGACCGTGACCTTCTCCATCTTGTCGCCCTGCTTGATGGCGTCGACGACGTCCTGGCCCTCGATCACCTGGCCGAAGACCGAGTGCTTGCCGTCGAGCCAAGGGGTGGCCACGTGGGTGATGAAGAACTGCGAGCCGTTCGTGTTTGGACCGGCGTTGGCCATTGAGAGGACGCCCGGCCCGTTGTGCCGAAGCTCCTTATGGAACTCGTCCTTGAAGGTGTAGCCTGGGCCGCCGGTGCCGGTCCCGAGGGGGCAGCCGGTTTGGATCATGAAGTCGGCGATGACGCGGTGGAACTTCAGGCCGTTGTAGAAGCCCTGACCGGCCAGCTTTTCAAAGTTGGCCACGGTGTTCGGGACCTTGTCGGCGTGCAACTTCAGACGGATCGTGCCACGGTTGGTGACGATGGTAGCGACTTTCATGGAGAACCCTTTCTAAATGCCGGAGTCAACAACAATCGATTAAGCGGCCGACGGCGCCTCGGCCACGGTAGGCCGTATGCCGCCGTACCGGCGGCCGCTAAACGAACGCAATCCTATGGATTTTGTTCCGCCTCGTGAATTACTTCGGACAGCTCGCGGCGGTTTCGGAAATAGTAATAACTGCCCAGCGGTGCGACCAACACGGTGATCAGTCGATAGGTCAGCCCAATGACCAACCCTCGGCCAGGGACGATCGTGGTTCCCACCAGGGGCACATGGGCGTAGAGGAAGTCGAGCGCGGCCTCGAGCGGTCCCATCGCCAGGGGAATAACGCCCATCGCCGAGGCCAGCGGCATGAGGACGAAATGGTAGCCCAGCGACGGTTGATTGCCAGGCAAGCCGCAGGCGATTAGCCAGCAGCAGATGGCGAAGAGGCTATGGACGCCGACGGTGGCCAGCGATGAGACGGCCAACACGACCGGCGACTCGCGGTACATCCGCACGGCGTTGATCAGGCTTTCCAGCGGCGGGCCGACGCGGGGAATGCGTCCGAACATCTGAGTAATCCGCCCGTTGCTGTAGTCGGGCCCCAACAGCATGAACATCGCGATGGTAAAGGCGATCGTCACCGCGAAGGTGAGCTTCGAGACCCACCAAATCCACGGATCACCGATGCGCCAAAAGCCGGTCAGCAAGATGCCGGCCGTGGCAACGACAAACAAAACGTAGAGGCCGAGAATCCGGTCGACCAAGACGGACGCCACGGCTCGGGCGCGATAGCCGCGATGCTCGCGGTCGAGCATGACGGCCTTGACCAGGTCGCCAGCGACAATGCCTCCGAGCGGAGCCAGATTGAGCAGGTATCCCCAGAAGCTGATGCGGATGCCATCGACGAACCGGCAAGGGATACCCAATGCCCGGACCAGGTACCACCAGCGGACAAACGTCAGCAGCGTGGCGGCCGTGCAGCAACCCCAGGCCGCGGCCAACATCGACCAATCCTTCGGCTTAGTCCGCAGCTCGGTAAAGGCATTCTGATGCCCCCGGGTCGCGTTCCACACCAGCAGGCCAATGATGGCCACCGAGATCGCGATCTTCAGAAAGGTAATCAGGAGTCTCTTCAAGTGTCGGCTCTTGGTGGGGAGTTGTCAGTTATCAGTTGTCAGTTATCAGTGGGCAGTCGGCAGTGGAAGGCAGGTAATCGGGGGGATTGGCACCTCCGTGCCTCAGTGGAATCAGGTCGCGCGCTTCGATCTGTCCTTCGTCTCTCTTCTCACCACCACCCAAAACTCCAGGTAACGGCGGCGATCCAGCCGGCGGCGCAAAGCTGCGTCGAGAGCGAGCGATAGGCGATGGCAACCGGCGATCCGCCCGCGCCCTCGACATAGACCATGCGGAGGTAGTTCAAAATTCCGTAGGCGACGAACGGCATCGAGGCCATCTCGCGTCCGTGCCGCATGATGTCCTTCACCTCGATGCAGTACAGGGCGTAGCTTACCAACGCGACGCCTGCGCAGATCCCCACGGCTTGATCCAGAAAGCTCTTGCTGTAGCCCCGGAGGCTGGGGCGGTGGTTCAAGTCGAGTTCCTCGGTCAGGTCAGCCCGACGCTTGGCGAAGCCCAAGAAGAGCGCCAGAGTGGCCGTGCATAGCAGCAGCCAGGGAGACGGCGTGACCGAGAGCAGCGCACAGCCCAGCAGTACGCGGATGACGAAGCCTGAGGAGAGCAGGAACACGTCGAGCAGCGTGATGTGCTTCGCGCCAAGATTGTAAAACACGTTGATGAGCACGTAGGCGAGAACGATCAGCAGAGCCGCCGGCCGATCGGCGGCGGCGCAGAGGGCAAATCCGGCCAGCGTGAGCAAGAAGATTTGAGCAGTCGCGGCCCCGCGGCCTACCTCGCCCGCCGCGATTGGGCGGCGGCGCTTCTTGGGATGCAAGCGGTCGGCTGCGGCGTCGCACAGATCGTTGAGCGTGTAAACGGCCGAGCTAATCAGACAGAAGCCGGCCAGTCCCAGCAGGAACGAAGTGGCCGAGACGTTTTGCCTTGCCGCCGAGCCCATCGCCTTCAGCGCAAACGGCACCGGCAAGAGAACGAAGACGTTCTTGATCCAGTCTTGCGGTCGGGCGAGTCGGATCAGTCCCAAAGCCATAGGTTGTACCGCTATTTCCTATCCGTCATTCCCGCGCGCTCCGGCCGGTTCACGCGGAGCCTGGGAATCGCACTAGGGCGCATATTCCCAAGCCGTCATCCGTCCGCCGATTTCCGTTTTCCGCCATTGTGGGAAACGGCCGGGGTTCAGGACCAAGTCTCGCAACGCGTCGCCAAATCGGCCTTCCGCCGACAGGTCCCGATCCCAAAGGGCGATGCCCCATAATCGGCCGTCCTGAGCGGCCTGGTCCATTTGACTCCAGGTTAACGGAGCCTGCCCAAAGGCCACATCCGGCGTCTGCCGGGCGTTGGCGTCGGCAAATACTCTCAATTCTTCCACACGATCGGCAAGAACCAACTTATCCTTCGGGATTCTCTGCCCAAGCCGCGTTAATTCGTCCCGATCCGGCTGGTCTTGACGCCCGCGAAAGCCCGCCGACGCGGCGAACACGGCCATCGCCAGGGCGATCATGGCCGCAGCGGTGCGACAACGCCTCCGCTCACCGGCCCGGCGGGGGGAACATGAGTCGCGACGGAGCCCTCCGAGGCCGGAGGCCAGGAACCATAGTGCGATCCAGTAGACCGGCACGTAGAACCGGGGACTCTGCACCGCCTCACCCATCCGATAGACGCAGTGCGCCATGATAATGGCAAACGTATGGAAGAGCAAGAACGCTCCGAGCAGCGCGACGGCTGGGCGGGCGCGCCACAACGGGGCCAGTCGGCGTCGAAGAAGCAGGGCTGCCGAGACGACGGCAACGACGCTTGCGGCCGTGATGACGGCCGCTCCCTGGGCCGTCAGGCGACCGGGCGGCATGCGGTAGGGACTCATTGCCCCAAAACGGTGGACGTTCCAAGCGAGGAGCCATCCGCCGCCAAGGAGCCAACCCAGGAGCCACGGAACCGTTGCCCGGATCGCGACGGCCAGCCGAAGTCTCGGCATTTGCATCACGAAATAGGCCAGCGACGCCACGAACAGAGCGACGCCCACATTCCGCACGCACCAGGCGAAACCGCCGACCAGCCCCGCGGCAAACGCCAGCCAACCGACTCGTGGCCGGCGAGATGTCGGCCCATCTGCCTCACTGGCCGGCGTGGCCTTAAGGAGCAACAGCAGCGATGCGGCCGCGAGCAACGTGTAGGGCCCGTCGCTTAGGCAGGCGGTCTCATAGATGAGCATCGCCGGCGTCGCGGCAAGAGCCAGGCCTGCGAGCGCAGCGGACCAGGGTGGCAGCGTGCGGGCGTAGAAGGCCAACGCAAGGAGCAGAAAAAGGCCGGAGCAGCCGACCGTGACCGCTCGCGCCGCCTCGTAGGCGTCGCCGACGCCGAGCCGCACAAGACCGGCCGTCAACAAGGAATAGCCGGGCGGAAAGGCGTCGAGCGGCTGCCGAAGCGGCGAGTCGAGCCCACCGAACGGCCGGACCTCGAAGCCGCGACCCGCGACGATACTTCGGGCGCAGTCGATGTAGCTGGCGCTATCGGGACTAAGCCCGTTGCCGTCGGCGAGATAGATTGGACAGAGCGCGGCCCAAACGGCCAACGGCGCGAGCAAGGCCGTCAGGCGAGCCGCCGACCGAGTGGCGTGGCGGTGCTCGGCCCGCTCGTTGCGCATCGAAGAACCGTTCGGCGTTTCCGCTGGCGGCGTCCCTTCACGACCGGCAATCATCCGCGTCCCGTCGTCTGCAAGGTTGCGGTTCCTTTTTGGCGGGGAGAAAGTTGAGCACGCCCAACATGAGGATGATGCGTGCGGCGGCGACAGCTTCCCCGGCGTGGATCTTTGAAACGCCGCGCTGCCGGTCGACAAAGACGATCGGCGTCTCGCCAAAGCGGGCGCCGAGCCGCTTCAACCGCCAGAGGATTTCTTCCTGAAAAGAGTAGCCGCGGCTGCGGATTGCATCGAAATCGAGTTTAGCGAGCAACTCGGTTCGATAGCAGCGGAACGCGCCGCTGCAATCCTTCGGCTTGAGAGTGAGCAACCAACGGGCATAAAGGTTCACCGCCCAACTCATGGCCCTTCGGCGGAGCGGCCAGCCCTCGACACCGCCGCCGTGGACGTAGCGCGAGCCGATCATCACGTCAACCAGCGGACCGGCCGGCGAGTCCATGCCGGCCAGAATCTGCGGGAGGTACTTCGGCTGATGGCTGAAGTCGGCATCCATGTTCAAGACGTACTTGTACCCTTGCTGGATCGCGTACTTCATGCCGGCGATGGTCGCTGTGCCGAGCCCCAATTTTCCTGCCCGGTGCAAACAGTTCAATCGTGGGTTCTCGGCCCGCTGCCGATCGCACCACTGGCCGGTGCCATCGGGCGAGTTGTCATCAATTACGAGGATGTCGACGTCCGGCGCAAATCGCGAGATCTCTTCAATGAGATGGGGCAGGTTCTCCATCTCGTTGTAGGTCGCCAGCGTAATCAGGGTCTCGCTACGTTCTGTCATTTCGCGCAACCGGTGCAAGTAGCCAACCGAGCGTCATCTTAGCAATGCCCCTTGACGGCGTCCAGCGATCCGCGAGTCCACCCAGGAGGACTGCATCGTCGTTCGTCGTTCCGGCTTGAGCCGGTCATTTTCCGCCTAAAGGCGGGACTACGAACGCCTGCGGCTACTCTGCAATCCTCCTGCGAGTCCGCCGCAAGGTGCTCATTCGCGTCGTAGATAGACGCGGATGCCGTCGATCTGGCGGCCGAGCGAGTAGTTCGCGTCGAGCGCGGCGGAGAGCTCTGCCGGCGTCGCTCCGTCCGACTCCGGGTAGAGGTCGGCCATCCAGTAGCCGCCAATCACGACGGCCTTGGGCAGCCGCCTTTTCAGCGCGGCAAGAACTTCCTGCCGGCCGGCGATCCGGTATGCGTTTCGCTCGGCGGCCGATAATCGGCTAGAAACGGCCAGGCCGAAGTCGTTCTCCAAGCCTGGAAAGAATTGCCGACGGCTCTGGTAGACATAGCCGGGCCAGAACGAGAGCACGACGTCGTTCGGCTCGGTTGCCGACGCGACGTAACGCGAAATGGCGTCGAACGAGGCCATGCTCTTCTCGCTCCGCGCACTGGCGGCCGCGCGACGACCGCCGGCGGCCTGCTCGTTCGACGCGTAGACACTGGCCATGTCGAGCAGCCGGAGGCGGGCTTTCGCCAAGAAGGGACTCGTCGAGACCATCACGAGAGAAGAGACAACGAGCAGGCCACCGATCACGGCCAGCCCGCGCCGACCGATCGTCGCAATGCCCAGGGCGGCCGCCGGCAACAGGAACGGAGCGAGCGTCCCGGTGAAATAGTGGGCGTTCAGCGGGTACGGCGTGGCGGCGCCCAAGGCGAACACGGCCGCCAAGAGGACCGTGAACCGCACGAATCCCCTATGCTCGCCGGCCGCCTTGGAGCAGCATCCGAAGACGGCCAACACCAGTCCGAGGACCAGATAGGGGTCGCAGACGTCAACCGCAAGGAACTTCAGCACGTAAGCGGCCCGTTCGAGCCAGCCGGGTGGTGTCGCTCGCAGTGCATGATAGCCGAGATTATTGAAGATCGTCGCCTGCGGATTGGAGAGGAAGATCACCAAGAACGGGATTCCCGCAACCGCCAAACCAGCCAGATAGGCAGCGGCCGGCGCAAAACGGCAGCCGGCGGCATCGTTGTGCGGCCGACGGCAGGTCAGCCCTCCGTTGTCTAGCGCCGCCGTACCGGCGGCGGCTAAACGGACGGATGGCGTACCGGCGGCGGCTAAACCGACGGATGGTGCGCCGGCGGCGGCTAAACGGACGGTTGGCGTACCGGCGGCGGCGAAACGAATTGGCGCCGTGTCGGCGGGCAACCGTGCTGGATCGCGTTGCCGCATGGATCGCCACAAGAGCCATCCGAAGATGAGCGGCGCGATGGGCGCATAGAGCAATCGCACGGAAATGAGTAGCCCGGACGCGAGGCCGCTGAGGGCGTAACCCCAGATTCGACGGCGTTCCAGTGCGAAGTAGAGCGAGACCAACGTGGCCGTCAGCAGGAGATTGCCGACGCCAAACGTCTTGACCGTGACATTCCAGTAGGCCAAATGCGGATCGAGGGCCACCAGCAACATCGCCCCGAACAGCGCCTTAGGGGTGCGACCGTGGCGATCGGCCAGATAGACGCCCCAAAGCAACAGCATGAGCACGCTCGCCCCGGCTGACATGAGCCGGAGCGACCCGAGCGATCCCCACACATGATCGACGGGCGCGTAGAGGTAGGGCAGCGCCGGCGCCTGCGGATAGAAGAAGTCGCGATAGACCATCTTCCCTTCCGCGACCAGCCGAGCCGCCGCCGCGTAGTAGCCTTCGTCGCGGTCGAGCGAGCGACACTGACTGAAGACGACGATCCCGGCCGCGTACGCAACCAGGATCAGAATCAACAGAAGTGCGTGCTTGTGCATCGGGTCTTCCGCGTCAGGCATGCGAACAGCCGGCCGGTCCCATTCACGCACCCCACGAGCCGTGCGTGACTGCCGCGCCAACCTATTGAACCGAGTGATGTCCAATGCAGGCCGAAGCCAGTGGCGCTCGGCTGGCTAGAAATTGACCTTTCGCATTACCATTCGCGGCAGGTTGCGGATGATGCACATGACGCCGCGCCAGGGAGCGGGGGCATAGACTTCCGGCCAGCCGCGGTCGATCGCCCGCAAGACACGCCGGGCCACTTCCTCGGGTGTGCCGGCAAACGGCGGCGGCTTCAAGCCGAGGGTCATGCCGGTCTTCACGAAGCCCGGCTTGACGCAGACGGTCTTCAGTCCACGTGCGCGGAACTTGTGGTCTAGGCCCTCCAGGTAGCGTGCAAGGCCGCCCTTCGCCGCGCCATAGAGAATGACCGGCTTTCGACCGCGGTCGCCCGCTACGGAGCTGAACGTGCACAGGGTGCCGCCGCCGCGGGCCAGAAGCCGTTTCCGGGCCTCTTCGCAGAAGAGCACGGTATTGGTGAAATCGGCCGTCAGCAGGCGTGCGGTCAATTGCGGGTCGCTCTCCAACTCGTCCTGCGTGGCGTACAGGCCAGCCGTCACGACGACCGTGTCGAACCCGTCGAGCGCACGGGCGGCTTCATCGAGCGCCGGGCCGAACGTCTCCGGCTTCAGTAGATCGCAGAACGCGGTTTGCACGGGGGCCGGGGCGCCGCGAATCTCGAAGTCTCGGGCCGATCGCTCGAGTTGCTCTGCGACGTGCTCAACCAGGAACAATCGCTCGCCACGGGCGGCGAGCAGCCTTCCCAGGGCCCGACCCATCCCTCGGCTTGCTCCGAACAAGACGGCTTTCATGCGGGGTCTCCCAAGAGGCGGACGGACTGAGCGCTGCGGATCCGAAGGTCCGGGTCCCAGCGGCGGCGGACGGCGTTAAACGCGTCGAGCCGCGGCTCCATCGCCCGATAATGCTCCGGCCGCGTGAACGTGTCTTTGGTCAGGTAGATGCGTCCCCCTTCGGCGATCACCAACTCGTTGAGCCGGTCGACCAGCAACGGCGTCTTCTTGCGGTGAATCGGAAAGTCCATCGCGATCGACATGCCGGGCCGGGGAAACGAGAGCATGCCTTTGCCCTCGGGGCCACAGTCCTTGATGACGCAAAGGAAGCCCATGCCGCCGGCCGAAACGAACAGCTCCAAGAACCGCCGGGCGGGTCCGTTGTCGTCGGCGTGGGGCAGGACACATTGATACTGTGTGAAACCGCGGCGGCCGTAGATCAGGTTCCAATCATCCACCGCGTCGAGCGGGTAGAAGAACGAGGAAGGATGCTGGATGCCGCGACGGAGCTTCTGCACGTGTTTCCAATAGTAGGCCAGATTGAATGCCTTCATGCTCGGCCGGCAAAGCAGGAAGCCGGGAAGCTGAAATGGCACGCGAAAGCGGTGCTTCGCGGCAGGTGGTTTCTTGGGCGCCTCGTCGGGCTCGGCCCAGCGGCCTTTCATCAGGATGCCGCGTCCCAGACTGGCGCCCCGCGCCAAGCAATCGACCCAACCGACGGTCATCGGCCAGTCGCGGGCGGCCTCCTTCAGTCCGGCCACCATGCGATCGAGGTTCTTGATCCGCTCGCTCTCGCTCCAAATCCAAGGGGAGGCGATCTGCCGCATCGAGAACTCGACCTCAAGGATGTGGCCGGTCAGTCCCATGCCGCCGAGCGTGGCGCGGAACAACTCCGGCTCAACCTCGTCGGAGCACTCGATGATCCGCCCATCGGCCACGCGGAGCATGATGCTCCGAACGTGTTGGCCGAAGCAGCCGTCGACGTGGTGATTCTTGCCGTGCACGTCGGAGGCGACCATGCCGCCGACGGTAACGAACTGGGTGCCGGGCGAGACGGGAACGAACCAGCCGCGGCGGAGGAAGACGCGATTCAGCTCGAACAGCGAGACGCCGGCCTCGGCCCGCAGCAGGCCCGACGCCGGGTCAAAACTCAGCAGCCGGTCGGCCAAGGTGGTGTCGGCCACCGGCGAATCCGGGCGAGCGGGCAGCGAAGAATCGCCGTAGGAGCGGCCTAGGCCGCGCGCGAGCGTGGCCTTCTCGGTCACGGCGGGCAAGCTCTCGCCGCGGTAGACCAGCCCGTCGACGGCCGGGAAGCGGCCCCAACCGGTAAGCCTTGATCGGTACGGTTGTTGCGGCATTCAAGGGCTCCTCAAGGATGCTGTAACGTAGGTCGGAAAGGCAGGCCTGTCAAGTCCGAAGTCCGGCTAGCGTGGCCACTTGGGATGATTCGGAGGCAGGTTTTTCGGCTATACTAGAACAGCCGGTTTTCTGGCCAAGGGGATGAAGGACTTCTTCGGCAAGCCGCCAAGCGGCTGGGAGAAAGCCTGCTCCGAAGACGCCATCCGCCCCCACCGTCTACCGCGCCCTGGGTCCGCAGATCAACCAACCGCTACGGTCGCCATGTTCCGTCTGTTCAAGCCGCACTATCGGGTCTATCGCGTTTGGGAACTGACGCCCGAGCGGCTTCATTCCTGGGGACTTCGCGCGCTGTTGCTGGACGTGGATTGCACGTTGACGCGGTATCGGCAGAGCGAGCCGCTGCCCGAGGTCGCGGCATGGATCGAGCAACTTCGTCTGGCCAACATCAGCATGTGCCTGGTCTCGAACGGGATGAGTGGGCGAATCCACCGGTTCGCTGAGCGGCTCGCGTTGCCTTGCATCGGTAGGGCGCTGAAACCGCTGCCGTGGGGAATCCACGCCGGCGTGCGGCGGCTCGGTTGTCTGCCCGCTGAGACGGCGATTGTCGGCGACCAGCTCTTCGCCGACATCATGGCGGGCCGCCTGGCCGGCATCCGCACGATCCTCGTTGAGCCGATCCATCCCGAGGAAGAGCCCTGGTACACGAGGCTGAAACGGCTGCCCGAGCGGATCGTTCTCGCACGGTCAGAGACGTGATCGAACAACGCGGGGCCAATCCGTCCCACAAAACTGGATGGGTTAGAAAACCCGTCCTACGGGCAAACCGTCGTCCTATTCTTTGACCGACTCTTAGTGTGGCCGTTGCGATTCGCGCGAAGGCATCAATCCGCCGGGCGCCTGCCGTTCGATGGCCGCGCAGACCCGTTCCGCCGAAAGCTTGTTGTGCTCGGCGATTTCGCGAAGCGAATCGGCCGGGTCGTGGACCTCGATGCCTTGGCTCTTCAGGGCCGCAACTATCTTCTCCACCGACTGGCCAGCATTGCCTGCAACTTGCCTGAGGCTCATCGCGGCCAGATTAAGCCGAGGCCGCGAATGGTCCTCCAACAGCGTCGTGCAACAAACGCCGGCGGTGACCAGCACCGCCAGCGCCAACTCCCATTTGAGATTCAGGCGGCCAGCGGCCTTCTGCCAGATATATCCCCAGTAGACTCGCCAGTTCAAGACAAGGTGGCAGATGGCGACAATCGACATCAGGAGCGCCACGAAGATGTGGATGTGCTTCCAGGCCCCCTTGCCGACGCCAAACGTCTGCGGCGAGTGAGAGAGCCACAGGACAAGCCCCGTCGTCAGGGCGATGACGAACGACAGGCTCAACAACAACGAGGCAAAGCCGCGACCGTTGAAACGAGACATGAGCAACCCTCCCTGTCAGGCGATCGTAACGAACTGGCAAACTGGATTATCGGCGTGTGGGGATCAGCATTCTAATCGTAAAGGAACGTCTATCAAAGCGTCACTCGGAGCGACGCGACAATCCGTCGGGATTCCTTCGTGGCATTTAGGACAACCGAATTCTTGGTCGTTATAGTGCAGCTCGGCCCGCCTGCAGCAATTTGAGCGGCTCCATGCGACCCGTCACGATGGCCGGCCAAAGGGCGGCCAGCAAACAGAGCCCAAGGGCCAAGCCAAGACCGAGCGCAAGGTGGGACCAGGGAACGATTAGCGACGGGGCGAGGCCGCCGAAGAAGCTGACGTACTGTGAGATGCCCATGCCGCACCAGCCGGCCAGCAGGCCGAAACCGACGCTCAGCAGGCACGTGATCAGGCCGATCAAGATTCCTTCGGCCAACACCATGCGGACGAGCCCCGACCGCGTCACACCGATGGCCCTGAGCACGCCGAACTCCCAGCGCCGGGCGCGGACCGAGGCCATGACCGTATTCACCACGCCAAGCGAGGTGGCCAGGAGGGTGACCAGCGGCAGATAGGACATGCCCCAGATCCAGTCGCCGGCGCGGGCGTTGATGCGGATTCGCACCTCGTCCGGCGTGCTGATGCGCACCGACTCGCCAAACATCTGGGCCCCGAACGCCCAGGCACCCTGGGCGTTGACCGGCTGTTTGTCGCCAATGTTGCGGTCGGCAATCGGCCGTAGCGCAGCGCCGGCCAGCAACACCGCCGCCTGGCGACCATCCAAAGTCTCGCCCAGGTCGGTCGGGCCAGGCATGCCGGGCATCTGCACCGCTTGGGCCGCCTTCTTCTGGTCGGCGGCGATCTTAGCCGCCTTGTCGAGGTGCTTTCGGCCGTAGTCCTCGTCAACGCTCATCCAGAAGAAGTTGATCTGGTTCAGCTCGAAGTCACGTTTCACCGTGGCGTAATCGGCGAACACCATGGCGGCCGATCGGCCTTCGCGACGCCGCAGCCCTGAGAACTTCGTCATCCAGTGCCAGCCGGGGAGCGACACCGCCCCGACAATCGTGTACTCGACCTTGCGGTCAGGCCGGTCGGGCAGGACCATCGTGAAGCGGTCGCCCAGCTTGAGGCCGGCCGCCCTGAGGAAATGGTCCGGCACAATGCAGTTTCTTCCTTCCTTCAGCTTGGCAATCGCCTCCTTCGCATTGCCTTCGATGAACTCTGCCTTCAGCAAAGGGTCCGAGCCGCCGAAGGCGACGTTCGGATCAAGCCCGATCATGATGACGTTGTTTTGTCGGATCACCGAATTGAATTGCTCACTGCGAGTAATGTCGTTGGCCAGCTTCGGCTGTTCGACAGCCAGCGGGATGCACGTCTCGGGGCGGACGCCCTCGGCATGGCGCACGGCGTCGATTTCGGAATCGGGCAGCCCGCCACGTTGGAAGGAGACGAGCATGTCGGGCACCCAGCGGCCGGGCTTGAACGGTTCGAGCATCGAATAGCCCCAGATTTGCACCGAGACGTAGAGACCCAGGCCGACGGTCAGCGCGGCGGTGGTGCCGAGCGTTCGCCAGAGGTTGCTTCCGAGCTGCGAACGCAACAGCCGAGGCTCCAAGCCCAGCAGCCGCGCGAGCAGCGGCCCAACGAACCGTTCGACGA